>NZ_AP012978.1:947142-1262857 GCF_000801295.1 endosymbiont of unidentified scaly snail isolate Monju
CCGGCCCGAACTGCGCATGATCCGCGAGGGCCGGCGCCTGCCCAATGGCATGACCACGGTGCTCTCGGGCATTGCCGAGGGGGACCGGGTGTACGTCAATCCCGGGCCTTCCATCCTCGAGCAGCCGAAGCCGGCCGAACCCGATGGTTCCGCGGATTGAAGCCGTCCGAATCGCGTAGTTTCCGCCCACGGGTAGTCAGCCAGCAGGATTGATGCAGACGCATGAGTGAGATCGACACCAAGCCGGACTGGGAAGCAGGGGTACAGGTCGAGGAACACAGCCTTGGCATCGCTGGCGCCATCACCCGCTTCTTCATCAACTCGCCGCTCTCGCCGCTGCTCTACATCGCCATGCTGGGTCTGGGCATCCTGGGCCTGATGATCACCCCGCGCCAGGAGGACCCGCAGATCTCGGTGCCCATGATCGACCTGTTCGTGCAGTATCCCGGTGCGGACGTCGACCAGGTGGTGGCGCTGGCGGTGCAGCCGCTCGAGCGGCTGATGTATGAAATTGACGGCGTCAAGCACGTCTATTCCGCCGCCGAGCGTGGGCGCGGCGTGGTCACCGTGCAGTTCGAGGTCGGCGAGGACATGGCGCCCTCGCTGGTCAAGGTCAACGACAAGCTGGCTTCGAACCGCGATCGCATCCCGCCCGGGGTGTTGCCGCCGCTGGTAAAGGCCAAGGGCATCGACGACGTGCCGGTGGTGACCATCACCCTGTGGTCGGAGAAGGACTACAACCAGGACGGCATGCCCGACGTGGATGACTCGCAGCTGCGCCGCCTGGCGCAGTCGGTGCTCCAGCACCTGAACGAGATCCACGAGACCGGCAACAGCTTCGTGGTCGGCGGGCGCGCCGAGCAGGTGATCGTCGAGGTCTATCCCGAGCGGCTCGCCGGCTTCGGCCTCAGCCTGGGGCAGGTGGCGCAGGCCATCCGGGCGGCCAACATGGAACAGCAGATGGGTAACGTGGAGGCTGGGGGATCGCGCCTGCTGGTGGTCTCCGGTGCCTTCCTGAAGACCGTCGACGATATCCGTGAACTGCAGGTGGGCGTGCACAGCGGCGTGCCCGTCTATGTGCACGACGTGGCCGATGTGCGCCAGGGCCCGGAAGACGCCCGCCAGCTGGTGGCCTTCTACTCGGGTGCGGCCAGCGGCGATCTGGACCGGGCGGTGGCGGTACCGGCAGTCACTATCGCGGTGGCCAAGAAGAAGGGTACCAACGGGGTGAAGGTGGCCAACGAGGTCATCGCCCGGGTCAATTCGCTCAAGGGCACGCTGATCCCCAACGACGTCAATGTCACCATCACCCGCAACTACGGCAAGACCGCCAACGACAAGGTCAACGCCCTGATCAAGAAGCTGTTCATCGCCACCGCCATCGTGTTCGCTCTGGTGTGGCTGGCGTTCAAGGCGCTCAATCCGGCGATCGTGGTGCTGATGGTGATTCCGGTGGTCCTGCTGTTCACCATCCTGTGCGCCTGGCTGCTAGGCTTCACCATCGACCGGGTGTCGTTGTTCGCCCTGATCTTCTCCATCGGCATCCTGGTGGACGACGCCATCGTGGTGGTCGAGAACATATACCGGCGCTGGCTGGAGGCCGGCACTACCGACATGGCCACGGCGGTGGATGCGGTACGCGAGGTGGGCAACCCGACCATCCTCGCCACCGGCACCGTGATCGGCGCCCTGCTGCCCATGGGCTTCGTGTCCGGCATGATGGGGCCCTACATGCTGCCGATCCCGGTGCTGGGCTCGGTGGCCATGGCCGTCTCGCTGTTCGCCGCCTTCGTGTTCACGCCCTGGCTGGCGATCCACGGCCGCCTGCGGCCGACCATGGACTACCTGGAGAAGGCCGAGAAGCGCGAGCACAAGGAGGCCGAGTGGCTCGACGGCCTGTTCCGCCGCATCCTGATTCCCATGATCCGCAGCCCGCGGCGCGCACGCCTGTTCAAGCTGGGGATGTGGGGGGCCTTCTTCCTGGCGTGCAGCCTGTTCTACTTCAAGTGGGTGGCGGTGAAGATGCTGCCGCTGGACAACAAACCCGAGTTCTCGGTGGTGCTCAACATGCCCGAGGGGACCGCGCTCGCGGTCACTGGCAACATGGCACACCGTATCGCCGACCGTCTGCGGCGCATGCCCGAGGTGGTGGATGCGCAGATCTACGTCGGCACCGCACGCCCCTTCGACTTCAACGGCATGGTGCGTCACTACTACCTGCGCAACCAGCCCTGGCAGGCGGAGATCCAGCTCGAACTGCTCGACAAGCACGAACGTGAGCGTTCCAGCCACGAGATCGCGGTGGATGCGCGCGAGCAGGTGCGCAAGCTGGTCGAAGGCAGCGGGGCCACCTTCGCGGTGGTGGAGATGCCGCCCGGGCCGCCGGTTTTGCAATCGGTGGTGGCCGAGGTCCACGGGCCGGACGGCGATACCCGCCGCGCGGTGGCCACCATGCTCACCGACGTCTTCCGCCAGACCGAGAACCTGGTCGATGTCGACAACTACATGCGCGAGCCCTACGACTATTGGCACTTCGAGATCGACTACGAGAAGGCCCAACGGCGCGGCATCACCGTCGAGACCATCAACCGGGAACTGGCGATGGCGCTGGGCGGCTACGTGCTGGGCGATGTCAAGCAGCGTGCGGGTCACGAGCCGATCAACATCGTCATCCAGATCCCGCTGGCCGAGCGTTCCAATGTTTCGCGCCTCGGCGACATCCTGGTGGCCTTGCCTGACGGCAAGGGGGTGTCGTTGCGCGAGCTGGGGCATTTCGTGCGCAAGGTCGAGTCGCATATTGCCTACCACAAGGACCTGCGGCCGGTGGAATACGTGGTGGCGGATGTCGGCGGCAAGCTGGCCGCGCCCATCTACGGTATGCTCGAGGTGCAGGACAAGCTCCAGGAGCTGGGTTGCGACACGCCCGACGGAGTGCGCCTGTGCGACCACATCTACTGGACCGGGCCGCCGCCGACCGACGAGCACTCGGCCTTCGAGTGGGCGGGCGAGTGGACCGTCACCTACGAAACCTTCCGCGACATGGGGCTGGCCTTCATCGCCGCGCTGGGCCTCATCTACATTCTGGTGGTGTGGGAGTTCGGCAACTTCCGTATCCCGGCGTTGATCATGGCACCCATCCCGCTCACCCTGCTGGGCATCATCCCGGCGCACATGCTGTTCTTCCAGATGGGCTGGGGCGGCGAGTTCACCGCTACTTCCATGGTCGGCTGGATCGCCCTGGCCGGCATCATCGTGCGCAACTCCATCCTGCTGGTGGACTTCTCGGTACACCGCCTGCACGCCGGGGTGGGTGTGGTCGAGGCGGTGATCAGCGCGTGCAAGACCCGGACCCGGCCCATCCTGATCACTGCGCTGGCGCTGGTGGGCGGTTCCTCGGTGATCTTCTTCGATCCCATCTTCCAGGGCATGGCCATATCGCTGGCCTCGGGTGTGCTGGTATCCACTATCCTGACCCTGATCGTGATCCCGCTGGGCTGCGTCAAGGCCGCCGATGCCTTGTGCGAGGTCGCCAACGTGGATTGTGCCGGCCAGGGGCTGCTCCCCGAACAGACCCACCCGCTGGAAGAGGAGCCGGCAGCCGGCCCCCCGCTGTGGATGCGCCTGTGGGGCGGGCTGATGACCGCCGTCTTTGCGATGGTCGGGGTGATCGCGTCGGTCTGGGGCTGGATCGCCGAACGTCGCGCGCGCAAGACGACCTCGGCGCCCGTGACCGGCAAGGGCGACGAGCGTGCCCCGGCGCCGGTCGATGCTCCGGTTGCCGAACGGCCCGAGACGACCTCTCCTGCAGCGGACACGAGCGCGGCGGAGGCGAAAAGCGGTAGTGAAAAGGCCGTGGAAGACGCCTCGCCTGCGCAGTTCTCCGCCGCGGACGAACCGGCAGAGGCGGTGAACGGGCTCTCGACCGGAGGGCCGGTCGATGCCCCTCCGGCGCCAGCCGAGCCTTCGCCGGCGGAGAAAACGGCAGACGCGCCGGACGCCGATGCCGAACAGGCAGAGGAGAAGGCCGCGGTGCGTCACACCGCCACTCGAAAGACGACCGCCAAGAAGGCGGCCGCCAAGAAGACGGTGGCGAAAAAAGCGGCCTCGAAGAAGGTTTCGGTCAAGAAGCAGGACGGCGACGCCTCGCCGGCTTCCCCACAGCCTGGCGAAAAGGAAGGCAAGACCGAGAATGCTCGCACGCGGCGCGGTATCCGCCTCAAGGCACCCGACAATCTCAGCGACGACGGCCTGGGTTGAGTGCCGGGCATGCACGGGGTGGCTTGAAATGCCCGCATCTCGCCCCGATCGAGTGGCTGTGGACCGCTTCGTTCGGGGCTCGTGAAAGGCATGGCAGACAAGGCAACAGCGGCGAATTCCAGGGGGTGGCTCTGCTGCCGGCCGGCATGCCTGGTGCTGGCGTGGGGGCTGGCGTTTTGCGCCGGCACCGTAACGGCTGCGGCTCCTGGGCGCTGGCTGGCGCCCGAAGTGCAGCGGACCATGTTCCGGCCGGTAAACGGAGCGGTCGCCCGGCGCCAACCGGCGTGGCCCCGGCGTGCGACCGATTCGACGCTTGGCGTCTGGTACCAGCCCGTGGCCCGTTTCCGCCCGGACAGCCCGACCGTGCCGGTCGCGACCGAACCCCGCTCGGAAACCGGGCCTGCGGAGGCTGACGCGCATGCGCAGTTCCGGCCGTTCGCACGCCCACACATCGGTGACTCGGGGAAGGCGTCAGCAGCGCAGCCAGCCTGGTCCCCCGCTTATCTCCCGTATCTGGTCTCATCCTATCCGGCAGGAGGTTGGGGGTGGCCGGTCGTGGCGCCCTTTCCGCCAATTCCCTTGCCCTTTTGGGGGGCACCTTATGGTACCGTAACCCCCTATGTGCCCCCGCCGCTGGCGCCCCACGCGCCGTGGCCCCATGTACCGCCCCTGGTCTCGCCCTACTGGCCTTACCGGTAGGCCGGGGCGGCAACGAGAGGTAGAGAATGAAAGTCGAATGCATCAGGAAGCTGTTTCTGCCCTGCCTGGTGAGTCTGGTCTCCATGCAGGTGACGCTGGCCGCCGAAACGACGCAGTGGCGGCCCGACGCAGCGCAACCGCCGGCACCGCCGCAAGCCCCTGTCGCCCCGCTGCCGCCACCGCCGCCCGTGCAGCCGCGGTTCCGGCCGGTGCCCGCCGCCGCCTGGCAGCCATCCCGGCCGATGACGCCTTATCCGGGACAGCCCTTCGTGAACATGGGCATCCCGCCCGCACCGCCACCGCCGGTGGTTCCGGCCTTTGCGCGCCAGTATGCGTGGCGGCCCGTGAGTCCCCCGCTGATCGCGCCGCGTCCGGCCCATGCCTGGATGCCGCCAGGTGCCGCCTGGGCGCGAGGCTATCGGCCCGCGCCCCCGCCGCCACCGCGTTATCGCCCCTTGCCGCCGCCGCGTCCGGCTTTCCCCATGACCGGCCCGGTACCGCGTGCGCCTTATGCTTACCCGCCGCTGGGCTATTATCCGCCTCCCTATCCGGGCGTTCCGTTCCGCGGGGCGCTGGGACAGCCGTATCCCATGTCCTTCTGGCCGGGACCCTATCCCCCGCCCGGGCCGGCTCTGACATTGACGCCCTGGGGGGTGATGCCGGCCGGCAACGGCTGGTCCGATCCGTATTTCACCCGCCGCTGGCCAGGCCCTGTCTATCGCAGGCTCGGGGTCGGCAGCCGGCGGTCCTCCTGGGGCGGTTTCCTGCCGGGTTGGATGCCGCTGGCCGGCACCCCCTGGGGTGGTGACTGTTTCTGGTGTGGTAGCTGAAACGATCGAGGAGTCGTCGGTGATCACCATGATTGGCAGTCTGAAGGGCGGGTCGGGCAAGAGCACGGTCACGTTCAACCTGGCCATTTGGCTGAAGCTGGCGGACAGCGAGGTGGCGGTGGTCGATGCCGATCCCCAAGCGACGCTTTCGGATGTGTTGATGGTGCGGGCAGAGGAGGACTATCACCCGACGGCTCCCCGGCTGAAGGCCGATGTCCTGAAGTCCCCCGAGGCGTTGGGAGAGTATGAACAGGTGTTGATCGATGTCGGCACCGCATCCATGGACAATCTCAAGCAGGCCATTGCAGTGGCCGACCGCATCCTGGTCCCGGTACCGCCCAGCCAGGCGGATATCTGGTCCACCCAGCGTTTTCTTCGTTTCGTGGCCGCCAATGCGGGCGATCGCGACATCGAGGTGCTGGGTTTCATCAATCGCGCCGATACCCACCATGCCATTCGCGAGTCCGACGAGGCGGCCGCGGCGCTGATCAGTCTGCCGGGGATTCGTTACCTGAAGCCGCGGCTGGCACAGCGCACCGTCTATCGGCGCTCGTTCAGCGAGGGGCTGGCGGTGTTCGAGCAGCAACCACGCGGCAAGGGGGCTGCGGAGTGGAACGCCCTGGCCGCAGCCCTGTATCCGGATTTGCTGGGCTGAGCCATGTGGCGCGGGTTTGGGCAATGGCTCAACTGGCTGGCCTGTCACCTGGTCGCGATCGGGTTTCTCGCCTTTCTGCTCGTGGCTGTGCTGTTTCGCGGGCCCTTGTTCGGGTTGTCCGAACAGGCGGTGACAGGAGACGCAAGTCCCCGGGAGTGCGTCGGCAACGTCGGTGGGGGCCGTGAACAAACCCTCCCTGGCCACCGAGGCGAATCCGCCGGGCAGGGACGTGGCCCCGTCAGGGGAAGGGTCGGAAGCGACGGGCGAGGCCGCCGCGGTTGCGACCCTTCGGTGAGGACGAGAACCGCCTGCCGGCAGATGCCTTGCTCAAGCGTGCGCGGAACGCCTTCTGGGACGGCCAGCCGCAGAAGGCCGAGGTGCTGTACCTGCGTTACCTGCAGATGCGGCCCGATGACGTCAACGGCTTTGGCGAGCTGGGCAACCTGTACCAGTCCATGGGACGCACCCGCGATGCGCTGGATGCCTATTACGAGGCGGGTGTGCGTCTGCGTGCCGAGGGAGATCGCAAGCAGCTGGCGCGGATCGTCGAATGGCTGGAGAAGGCGAGCGACCCGCGTGCACGCGAATTGAGCGCACAGTGAGGCCGTGTTTCCACACCGGACAGGAATGGCGCATTTCGGTGGGAGATCGCGCTTCACGTCTTCTGGTTGGAGCCTCTTTACTTTAATCCCTGATCAGGCCCAGTCTCCCCCGGAGACGAGGAGAGCCTTGCCTTTACCGGTGTTAGTGTGATTCACGATTGTCTGTGTTATTTTTTATTCTGATTTTCAGCCGGATAGCGACACATGAGTGAACAGGAGAGCGAAGCCCCCAAGGCGATCTCGCACGAAGATGAGTACGCGCGCCTCTCCGAGGTGTTCGAGTCCAGCGCGCGGCGCTGGGAGTTGATCATCTACCCCTCCCTGTTCGCCTTCATCGTTCTGGCGCTCTACGGTTTCTACCTGATCTACAACCTGCAACGTGATGTGCATTACCTGGCCATCAGTGTCGATCGCAACATGACCACCCTTGCGGGCAACATGCAGGTGGTCGCCAAGAACATGGGGCAGCTCACCACCAATGTGCGTGCCATGACGGTGAGCCTGGATTCCATCGATCACAAGGTGAGCACGCTCGAGCCCATGCTGGCCAACATCCATTCCATGGATCAGTCGATGCGCGACATGACACGCACCACCGGCGCACTGAATGCCGCCGCGCAGGGAATGAACCTTCACATGTATCGCATGAACCGCGATCTGGGACGGCCGATGCGGATCATGAATGCCTTCATGCCCTGGTGACAGGTCCTTGGTGCTGCCGGCCCCGAGGGTTCACTCGTTGCCGACGACGTCGATCTGCGGGGCGGGTTCCTGCAGGAAATATCCCTGGATGTAGTTGATGTTCATGCTCCAGAGCGTGGCCAGGGTATTGGCATCCTCGATGCCCGTGGCAGCTGTCTTCATGCCCGCCTGTTGAAGCCCGGCGTTGAGCTCGGCGAGGCGCTCCTGGCGCTTGACATCCGAGGGCAGGTCCCTGGTCAATTCCGGCGAGAGGCGGACGAGTTCCACGTGATAGTGCTGTAGCAGATCGTAGTTGGTGAAACCGTCCTTTATGCCATTGCAGCTGATCTGGCAGTTGATTTTCTTCAGGCCTTCGATCAGGCGCATCAGTCCGGGTGGGCGTTGCTGCAACAACTCCAGATCGAACTGGAAATACAGCCAGGCTCCCTTGGCCTTGAATTCGCGCAGGCAATCACACACCCAGAGCAGCATGGAATCGTCCAGTGCGCCGTCATGGGACAGGGTGATGTGGAAATTGATCTTGCGTCCGATGCTGCGGTGGCGGGAGAGCTCGCTGATGGCACGGCGGATAACCCAGCGATCGATCTCGCTCAGGCGCTCGCTGCGATTGGCGTGCTGATAGAACCAGGCGGGTTCGCGTTCGACGTCGTTTTCGTCGATCAGCCGCACGAAGACCGAGTAGTTTTCTCGTGTATCACCTTCCAGGCTCACGATGGGCTGGTAGAGCAGCCGGAATCCATCGTGTTCCAAAGCACCGTCGATCAGGCCGACGATCTCGGTGTCGACTTCGGGAACAACCGGTTCCTCCAGGTCGATATCGTTGAACACGCTGATCGGTTCGCTGGCCGGGTCCCGTTCCGTGCGAGCATAGCGTGCAGCGCGCCGGCAACGGCGGATGAGTTCCAGGGCGCTGAGGTTACTTGCCTGGCTCGAGGTGATGGCTCCAAGGCTGAACTCCGGCGGTTCCGCCAGCTCGCAGGCTTCCTGTATCGAACCCTGGTGCAGCGTGTCGAGGCAGCGTTCGGCCACCTCGTCGGGAGACTTCCTGGAGTGGGTGAGGACCAGGAATTCGTGATCGCCAAAGCGTGAGAGCAGGTCGTCGCTGAAATGGGACCGCAATATCTCGGCAGTCTTCTTCAGCAGCCGGTCCCCCTTGTCGATGCCTTCGCGATCGCACAGTTCGGCAAAGTTGTCGATGCTGATCTCCATCAGCATGGCGTTGTCGCGGAAACCGCCGGTTGTCTGGATGCGCTCCAGGGCGCCCACGAAGGCATGGCGGTTGAACAGCTGGGTATGCGGGTCACGGTCGATGAGCTGGCGGATGCGCGCTTGCAGTTCACCGTTGGTAGAGTCGGTGCGTATCAGCACCTGGAGGCAGGGTTCGTCGTTGACCTCCAGGGGATGCAGCTCGATATCGGCCTCGAACTCGCCGCCGTCCCTGTGGCGGCAGCGCAGCTTCTTGCGCACCTCCTTTTCCCCGGCTTGCCGGAGCAGCCGTTTGAAGGTGTTCCGGTCTTCGGGAGCTACCAGGTCCATCATGGTGATGCTTTCCATGTCTTCTGCCGACAGGCCGAAGAGTTCCCGGTAGACCGCGTTGCTCTGGATGTGCAGCCCCTGGTGGATGTAGGCGATAGCGTCCCGTGAGCTCTTGAGCAGTTTCTGGAAACGCAGTTCGGCATTGGCGAGCCGATGCCGCGTGTGTGCCAACTCCTGCCGCAGCAGCAGGGTGTGGTATTCGCGCTGGATGGCGAAGACAAGACGACCGATGGATATGGAGTGCAGCAGGTCCCGCACGCCGTTCTCGCGGGCATATTCTGCCCAGGCAGGCGGGTTCTCGCTCAGCAGGATGATGGACGCCGCGGGGTTTTCCTCGCGGATCATCTCGATGGCGATGTCAGGTGGCAAGGTTGCCGAGTCGGCGTTGATGGTCACCAGGTCCGCGGGTTCCGTCTCGAGCAGGCGCAGCAGGCCTTCGCGGGTCTCGGTGCTTTCCATGCGCACCGGTTGGCCGCTGTTGCGCAGGGCATTGGCACAGCGGCTGGCGTCCTCGGCCGAACTGCCGATCATCAGTAGCTCGAGTGGCGAATCGCCATTGTCCAGGCTTTGGAAAACCGAATCGGGGATGGCTACCATGAGCGTTGCTTGTTTCTGTCGTCGCGGCCGAGAATCATTGGGCGCCTGATGCCGCTACAACGAATTCCATAGACTGTCGAATTCATTATACGGTTTCGAGGATTGCCCTTCCGAGTCTTCCCCACTTGCGACCAACTCGAAGCCGAGACGTGCGAAGGCGCTGCTGAAATCGATCAGACGGGTCAGGCGGATGACCTGCCTGTCGCCGGGCAAATCCTCCAGAACGAACTGGCTTCCTGTCGGGTAGGAAGTGCTGTTGAACACCAGACTGGGCTCTTCGTTCCCACGCGGCGGATGATGGAAATCCAGGATGAAGCAGGGGATCTTTTCCAGCGCCTTTCTGCTGCTCTTGCCAGAGTTTAACGGGCGTGCATGGGTGGCCCGAACATGGGTGGAAATCACTTCCATGCCGAGTTCCAGTCGTTCCTGGCTGATGCTGTGCATCCAGCGAATGACCGCCAGGCTGTAGTCCAGGGGGTTGTCCTTGCTGCCCACGCCCAGCAACTGGCCGACCTTGACCTTGGGCGGATGGTCCTTGGCGAGCCACTGTATGCAGTACCCGCCAGCACTCTCGTTGAGCGTGGTCACCTCCATTCCCTTGGGATCGAGCGGATCGATCATGCGGCTTTCCTGCCACTCGGCGGGTGTTCCGGGCTTGTCGGCCAGGGGGTTGCCGTTGAGCAGAAAGGAGCTGTTTTCGTTGACCAGAGAAGTTCCCGATTGCAGGTCGAGACTGGTTGGGGCCAGAGAGAGCTGACTATCGTCGATGGCGCCCAGTGGATCGATCTGGTGTGCACTGGTCAGGGCCGGAATGTTGATGTTTGGACTGCTGTTGAAGGTTGAAGGCAGTTCCTCGCTGGGACTGGGAGGCAGGGGGCTGGGCGAGAGGGCAGCATGAATCGAACGGAAGCCGGTCAGCACGTGGAGCGAGAAATGCAGCCGGGTGCGCACGAACTGGCGTTCTGCCGGGGCGTGCCAGCTACGGATCAGTTGTCGCAGCAGGGCTCGCGAGATGAGTGGTTTTCCAGGACGTATGTCACCCGATCCGTCGAGCGGGGCCTCCTCGTATTCCGCGTGCAGTCGCTGGATCAGGGGGCGTACGTCGAGTATGG
This sequence comes from endosymbiont of unidentified scaly snail isolate Monju, assembly GCF_000801295.1. NCBI lineage: Bacteria > Pseudomonadati > Pseudomonadota > Gammaproteobacteria > endosymbiont of unidentified scaly snail isolate Monju. Next base: position 958,133 of record NZ_AP012978.1, read on the forward strand.
CGACATGGCGACTGGCGATGGGCATGCGCAGGGCGTTGTGTATCGGCCCCTCGTCGGACGTCAGGCTCACGTTCAAGGCGCCGTTGGCTGGTATGTCGTCGTCCATTCCCAGGAAATGCGTCTGGCCAGACCATTCGAGCGTCTTCTGGAAGGTGATTTCCAGGTGAGACTGGCGCAGCCGCGAAGGCACCGTGGCGGCAAACAGCAGCAAGGCCTTGTAGCGTTCCTCTATGGTGGAGACCTCCTCGATATCCTCCATCTTCATTTTCACCGGGATGCGATGGATATGGTTCTGGCGGGAGAAGGCATATACCGCGTTGACCTGCTTCCACAGCTGTGCGGGTGGCCGGGTGTAGGCCAGGCAGGCCTGGAGATAGACCCGGCCCAGATAGTGCAGGGTGCGGTGCAGGGCGATCACCAGCAGTTTGCGATCGAAGCGTTCGGTTGCCCCCGAGAGCATCCGCTCCACGATGATCTTGTACGATGTGGCCAGTTCGTTGTTCAGTTCGCGCGCCAGCACCACCGTCTTCCAGGCCTTCTTCGACAAAGGAAAGCCCACGTCGATGTAGTGTCGCCGCAGGTTGTGGCAGACATAGTCCACCGTCGGGCGGAACAACTCCACCACTTTGGCACGTACCAGGTCCGGGATCTCGTAGCGGTTGAAATCCAGGAGCGTGGTATAGACCTGGCGCGAGGTCTCGCCGATGTTGGCCAGGGGCAGGGAAGCAATCCATTCGGCCGTGTCCCTGGGCTCGAGCAGCATGCTGTTCTCGGGGGCAGGCGACTGTTCCGGCACGACCAGCCCCAGGGTGCTGGCGGTGCCAGTCCGTTCGTCGGTCCTTGTCAGTGTTTCGTTGTCCATCGTGTTTCGCTTCCTCCGCTCGGCGGGGCCGCCTGTCGATCTCTCCAGGCGTGGCGTCCCTTCCCTGGGCTCAGGCCAGCCCTGCCGAGCGGGCACAACGACGCCGCTCCCGGTTCAGGGCACTGTTTCCAAGTCTAGCAGCCTACGGGGCCTCCATGGGGCGTTTGCTGGGCTCCCCGGGCACCTCGCGCACCAACCGGGGCAGCAGGTAACCCGGAAGCTGCGCGCACAATTGCCGATGCAGCGCACCGGCTTCGTCGCTGGAAACGGCGAAATGTGCGCTGCCGGCGACCGGATCGAGCAGGTGCAGGTAATAGGGCAGGACTCCGTGGTCGAACAGGGCCTCACTGAGTTCGGCCAGGGTGGCCGCCTCGTCGTTGACCCCACGCAACAGGACCGACTGATTGAGCAGGGTCACCCCGGCCTCGCGCAGTGCACGCAGGCCGGGACGCAATGCGGGAGCAAGTTCGCGCGGATGATTGGCGTGCAGCACCAGGCTGACTCCAAGACGACTGGCGGCCAGGCGCGAGACCAGGCGCCCGGTGAGCCGTTCCGGCAGCACCAGGGGCAGGCGGCTGTGGATGCGCAGGCGTCGCAGCTGTGGCAGTTCTTCGAGCCCGTCGAGCAAGACCTGCAGGCGTCCATCGGACAGGCTCAGCGGGTCGCCGCCGCTGAGGATGACCTCGCGGATCTCCGGCATCTTCCGCAGGCGTGCCAGCACGGCCGCCGGGTCACGGAGCGCGCTGTCTTCTGCATAGGGGTAGTGGCGGCGGAAGCAGTAGCGACAGTGGATGGCGCAGGCGCCGGTGACCACCAGCAGGGCACGGCCATGGTACTTGTGGATGAGGCCGTCGCCCAGCGCGGCGGCACTGTCGCCTACCGGGTCCGTGACAAAGCCGGGTGCCGGGTGCCGTTCCTCGTCGAGCGGCAGCACCTGGCGCAGCAGTGGATCGCCCGGATCGCCACGTCGGATCAGTCCCAGGTAGTGCCGGGTGACGCGCAGCGGAAAGGTGGCAGCGGCCCGCTGTGCGCCGGCCAGCAGGGAGTCGGGTAGTTCGAGCAGGCGCAGCAGCTCGGCCGGGTCGGAAACGGCGCGTGCCAGCTCACGCTGCCAGTCCTCGGGCTGGGACGGGGCGGGGGCAGAGGTTATCATTACCGGCTTATCGTGCCTTTGTGTCGAGGATGTCATGGCTAGCTACAATACCAATGAATTCCGCAGTGGTCTCAAGCTGATGCTCGATGGCGACCCTTGCGTCATCATCGAAAACGAATTCGTCAAGCCCGGCAAGGGCCAGGCCTTCAACCGCGTCAAGCTGCGCAACCTGAAGACCGGTCGGGTGCTCGAGAAGACCTTCAAGTCGGGTGAGTCGGTCGAGGCCGCCGATGTCATGGAGCGCGACCTGGCCTATCTCTACACCGACGGCGAGTTCTGGTACTTCATGGACAACGAGACCTACGAGCAGTACCAGGCCGATGCCAACGCCATGGGCGAGGCGGTCAAGTGGATCAAGGAGCAGGACGTGTGCAACGTCACCCTGTGGAACGGCCAGCCGATCGTCGTCGAGGCGCCGAACTTTGTGGTGCTCGAGATCACCGAGACCGATCCCGGACTCAAGGGCGACACCTCGGGTGGCGGCGGCAAGCCGGCCACGCTGGAGACCGGTGCCGTGGTGCGGGTGCCGCTGTTCGTGCAGACCGGCGAGAAGATCAAGGTCGATACCCGCTCTGGCGAATACGTCAGCCGCGCCAAGGACGACTGATCCGCTTCATGGACCGGCGCCGTCACGTGGACGACTGGCGTCCCGGCGCCTCGCTCGAGACGCTGCGCGCCCGCGCCCGCCTGCTGGCGCGCATCCGTGCCTTCTTCGCCGCCCGCGGGGTGCTCGAGGTCGAGACCCCGCTGGCGGGCATCTCCTTCGGTACCGATCCGGCCATCGAGCCCCTGCGCAGCCGCTTCACCGGCCCCGGGCATGCCCGGGGGCTGGATCTCTACCTGCAATCCTCGCCCGAGTTCTTCATGAAACGTCTGCTGGCCGCCGGCAGTGGACCGATCTGGCAACTGGGCAAGGCCTTTCGCAACGGCGAGGCCGGGCCTCGGCACAACCCCGAGTTCACCCTGCTGGAATGGTACCGGCCGGGATTCGATGACACCGCCCTGATGGACGAGGTGGCGGCGCTGGTGCGCGTGGCGCTGGACCAGGACCTGCCGGCGGAACACTGGTCCTATGCCGCGCTGTCCCGTACCCATCTCGGTATCGACCCACTGGAGGCCGATACGGAAAACCTGCGCAACTGCGCCCTGGCGCACGATGTGCTCGGTGCCGAGGGGCTGGTGCTGGACCGTGACGGGTGGCTCGACCTGCTGATGAGCACCTTGATCGAGCCCTTGCTGGGGCGTGACGGTCTGACTTTCGTCACCGATTATCCGGCCAGCCAGGCCTCGCTGGCGCGCCTTGCACCCGACGGCCGTACGGCGGCGCGCTTCGAGCTGTACTGGCAGGGTATGGAACTGGCGAACGGCTTTCACGAGCTGAACGACGCGGCTGAACAGGCGCAACGCTTCGAACAGGAGAACTGCCGGCGGCGCAGCACGGGCCAGGACCCCATGCCGGTGGACGATGCCCTGCTGGCGGCGCTGGAGCACGGCCTGCCGGACTGCGCCGGCGTGGCGCTGGGCATCGACCGGCTGCTGATGTGCCAGCTCGGCCTGGACGACATCGACCAGGTGCTGGCCTTCTCCCTGGCGCGGCTCTGAGGCACAGGATATCGATGGGCATACTCCTGACGGCCTGCCCATCCTGTGCAGGGCTCGACCCGGGGCGAAGGTTCGTGGCGGGGACGCCGCTCCCACGGGTAGGAGGCCTGTCCCCGGGCCGAACATTCGCGGCGGGGACGCCGCTCCCACAGGTGCTGTAGGAAGCCCGTCCTCGGGCCGAATGTGCCCTGTGGTGCATTACCCCTGTCAACCCTGGTGCCGCGTCGGATGGGCACAGTGCGGTGTGCCCATCCTCCATTCTTCAGCGGATCTCCTCGCGCCGGAGTGACACCTCGTCGGCCACCCAGGCGGCGGCGTGGTCGGCGTGCCATTCGTCGAGGACATGGCGGTAGGCGATGCGTCCGTCGGGCAGGCGGTGTTCGTGGACTGCCGGGCGGTGGGTATGGCCGTGGATCAGCCGGGTGGCATGGTGGCGATGCAGGTAGTTGAGCACCGTGTCCGCGTTGGCGTCCATGATGTCCGCCGGGGTCATGGCCGTGACCTCGCCGCTGCGCCGCCGGTATTCGGCGGCGCGGGCACGTCGCCAGGCCAGCGAACGGCGCATGGCCAGCCACTGGAACAGCGGGTTGCGCAGGCGGCGCCGTGCCTTCTGGTAGGCGACATCGTCGGTGCACAGCAGGTCGCCGTGCATCAACAGGGTGGGTTCGCCCGCCACTTCGGTGAGAAAGGGGTCGGGCAGCAGGGTGGCGCCGATGGCCTGCATCAGCCGCCGGCCCATCAGGAAGTCACGGTTGCCGCGCTGCATCAGCAGCTGCACCCCGCGTGCGCTGGTCGCGGCCAGTGCCTCGCGCACCCGGCAGGCCAGCGGGGCGTCGTCGTCGTCGCCGATCCAGGCATCGAACAGGTCGCCCAGGATGTACAGGCGGTCCCCGGGCCGGGGGCGCTCGTGCAGGAAACGCTCGAACAGCGCCAGGGTTTCGGGTCGCTCCTCGGCCAGGTGCAGGTCGGAGATGAAGATCTGTTCGGCCATGCCCGACATTGTACGGGGAATCGGGTGGACGGTTATGCTTGGCGACATGGAGAGGAGGTCGCCACAAGGCCCGGGGATCGTCACCGCGATACTGCTGGCCGCGGTCTGGCTGAGCGTGGCGCTGGCCGGCGTGCCGGTCTCGCTGGTAATCGGCGTGGCCGATATCGTCCACCCGGCGTTCGAGGCCCGCGATCTGCGCCTGAGCCTCGAGGACGCCGTCGAGACGCGTTCGCTCGCCCTGCACATTGGCCACCTGCACCTGGCCGGACAGGCGGACGAGCTGCGCGACCTGCAACTGCGCTGTCCCCGGGTAGAGCGACCCTGGCCGCACTTGCGTTGCGAGAAGGCGACGCTCGTGATCGGGGACAGCCCCTGGGGGCCGCAGCGCCTGTCGTTGACCATCGACTGGCAGGGTGATGGTCGGGGGGGCTGCGGTTCTCGGGCCTGCGGTTCGGTGGTGACCGGCTGGGAGGCCGCCTGGCGCTGGTGGAGGGTCGCTGGTCGTTGCGGGTGCGCCTGCGCCGGCTCGACCCGGCCCGCCTGCCGCCGCTGGTGGCCGCCCTCGGCAACCTGGGGCTGGAAGGCCTGGGGGGGCGCATTCGCGGTCGGCTACACCTCGAGGGTGGGGCAGGGGGTGTGGACCGGCTGGGCTTCGAAGGGCGTTTCGAGGACCTGGCCTGGAGCGATGCACCCGGCGAGCAGGCGGCCGAGGGAGTGCGCGGCGAGGTCAGCCTGGCCTTGCGTCGCGCCGAGCCGAGCTGGCGCGGGCGCCTGGCGCTAACACTGGACGGCGGCGAACTCTACAGTGATTCCTTGTTCTTCGATCTGAACAAACGACCTCTGGTGCTGGATGCCCGGGGGGGCTGGCGGCCAGGCCGATTGACGCTGGACACACTGCAGCTGGACGATGGCCAGGCGCTACGCCTGAGCGGCGCGGCGACGCTGGCGCTGGCGCCTTTCGGTTTGCTGCGGGCCGACCTGGCCGCCGAGAGCGCTGACCTGGCCGCCCTGCATGCGCGTTGGGGGCAGCCCTGGGTGCTGGATACCCCCTTCGAGGGAGTCACCGCGGCCGGGAGTGGCCAGGCACACCTGCACTGGCATCAGGGACGGGCGAGGGCGCTGGATCTCACCCTGAGCGGTTTGCGCATCGACGGCGAGACACCGTTCGCCATCGACCGCCTCGATGGCGAGTTGCACTGGCGCGCCGAGGGCGTGGCGCCGGACAGTCACTTGCGGCTGGGTGGCTTCCGCCTGGGGCGCCTGGCCTTTGGTGCCACCGAGGTGGCGTTCAACACCAGCGGTCGGATGGCCTACCTGCGTCGTCCGCTGGTGATCCCCTTCCACGAGGGCAAGCTGCGCATCCCCGAGGCTACCTGGGTGCAGACCGATGAAGGCGCCGAGGGCGGCTTCTCGCTGCGCCTGCATGAAGTCTCGCTGGCCTCACTCACCGAGGCCCTGGCGTGGCCGCGCATGGAAGGCCGGGTGAACGCCGAGATCCCCCGAGCGCGCTACCGGGCCGGCACCCTGAAGGTGGGTGGCGACGTCGTCATCCAGGCTTTCGACGGGCGCATCGTGATCGGCGACCTGGCGCTGGCCGAGATCGGCAGCGCCGCACCGGTGCTCACTGGACGGTTGCGCCTTCACCGCCTCGACCTGCTGCCACTCACCCGCACCTTTTCCTTCGGCGACATCCAGGGGCGGCTCGACGGCGAGATCGAAGACCTGCGCCTGGTGGCCAGGCAGCCGGACCGCTTCGAGGCGCGGTTCTTCACCTCGCCCGACGATGACCGGCCGCACCGTATCAGCCAGCGTGCGGTGGAGAACCTGACCGAGCTGGGCAACGGGGTCTCGGGTGTGCCCTCCACGGGCTTCCTGAGCCTGTTCAAGACCTTCGGCTACGATCGCATCGAGCTGCGCATCCGCCAGCGAGGCGACCATGCCTGGATCGATGGCATCCCGGCCGGCAAGGGAGGGTATTATCTGGTGAAGGGCGCGGGCATCCCGCGCATCGACGTCATCGGCCGCAATCGCGAGGTGGCCTGGAATGACCTGGTGGCACGACTGCGTTCGATTCGTGTCGAAGGCATGCAGATGCGATGAGAGAAGGAAAGAAGGAGAGGAGATGAACAAGCGAGCGATCCTGACCTGGCCGGTGCTGGCCCTGCTGCTGGCCTCTTGCGTCACCATCAATATCTATTTCCCCGCTGCTGCGGCCGAAGAGGCGGCGCGCACCATCGTGCGCGACGTGTTGGGCAAGGGCGACAAGCAAGAGACAGCGCCCGCCGAAAAGCCGCAGTCGCAGCTGGCGCCGGACTGGCCGGCGCGCCTGGCGCTGGGTCTGCTCGACGCTCTGGTGCCACCGGCGGAGGCCGCGGCGCAACCTGACATCGACATCTCCAGCCCGGCGATCAGCCGCCTGCGCCAGGGCATGGCGCAACGCCAGCGGCAACTGGCGCCCTTCTACCAGGCCGGGGCCATCGGCTTCGACCGCAACGGCCTGGTGGCCATTCGCGATCTCAAGGCGGTATCGCTGCGCGAGCGCACCCGCTTGAAGAAGCTGGTGGCCGCCGAGAACCGCGCCCGCAATGCCCTGTACCGCGAGATCGCGCGCGCCAACGGCCACCCCGAGTGGGAACCGCAGATCCGCGCGATCTTTGCCCGGGTGTGGGCCGAGGAAGCGAGGCCCGGCTGGTGGTTCCAGGACGGCCAGGGCAACTGGCGCCAGCGCTGACGGCGGCATGGGAATACACCCTGACAGGGTTGTGGACCCTGTCAGGGTGTCCGAAGGAAACGCCCGGGAGGAGCGGCGTCCCCGCCGCGAAGATTCGATCCGGAACGGTTCGGCCCGGGGACGGGCCTCCTACATGCACCGCGAATGTTCAGCCCGGGGGCGGTAGGAGCGGCGTCCTCGCCGCGAATTCGGCCCGGGGATAGTTCGGCCCGGGGACCGGCCTCCGACACACAGGGGCGGCTTGCTTGTCTGTCGGAAGGAACTCCGGCTTACAGCGCCGTGCCCGGTTCCACCGGTGTGGTGGCGCCCTGTTCGGAATGTTCCGGGGCGCGGAACCACGACAGCTTTTCGTGCAGCTGCACCACCTCGCCGACGATGATCAGCGTGGGGGGCTTGGGTTGCTCGCGTTCGGCCAACACTGGCAGCTCTGCCAGCGTGCTGGTGAACACCCGCTGCTGGTGGGTGGTGCCTTGCTGTACCAGTGCCGCCGGGGTGTCGCCCGGCAGGCCGTGGGCCTGGAGTTCGCGGCTGATTACCGGCAGGCCCTTGAGCCCCATGTAGAACACCACCGTTTGCGCCGGCTGAGCCAGTTGCGCCCAGTTGAGGTTCATGGTGTTGTCTTTCAGATGCCCGGTGACGAAGGTCACCGACTGGGCATAGTCGCGGTGGGTGAGCGGGATGCCCGCATAGCTGGCGCAGCCCGAGGCGGCGGTGATGCCGGGTACCACCTGGAAGGGCACTCCCTGCTCGGCCAGGGTGTCGATCTCCTCGCCGCCGCGGCCGAAGATGAAGGGGTCGCCGCCCTTCAGACGCAGCACGCGGTGTCCCTGTTTCGCCAGGTAGGCCAGCAGCTGGTTGATCTCTTCCTGGCGCATGGCGTGGTTGTCGCGCTCCTTGCCCACGTAGATGCGCCGGGCGTCGTGCCGGGTCATGTTCAGCACCGCCTTGGCTACCAGGCGGTCGTAGACCACCACGTCGGCCTGCTGCATCAGGCGCAGGGCGCGGAAGGTGAGCAGGTCGGGATCGCCCGGCCCCCCGCCAACCAGATAGACTTCGCCCATGCCGTTCTCGGGCTGGCGTTCGTCCAGTTCACGTTCCATCAGCACCTCGGCCTCTGCCATGTGCCCGGAGAAGACGCGCTCGGCCACGCCACCCTGGAGGATGCGGTCCCAGAAGCGACGGCGTTCGTCGGGATCGGCGATCGTCTGCTTGACCCGGTCGCGGAAGCGGGCGGCCAGCTCTGCCAGGCGGCCGTAGCCGGCGGGGATCAGCGATTCGAGCCGGGCGCGGATCAGCCGTGCCAGCACCGGCGAGGCCCCGCCCGTGGATACCGCCGCGACTACCGGCGAACGGTCTATGATCGAAGGCATGATGAAGTTGCCGTCGGTCGGGTTGTCCACCACGTTGACGGGGATGCGGCGTGCACGTGCGGCCCGGGCGATCTGGCGATTGAGTGCCAGGTCATTTGTCGCGGCGATCACCAGCACGGCCTCGTCCAGGTCGGACTCCTGGTAGGGTCGGGCCTGGTGCTCGATTTCGCCGTTCTCGGCCATGCGGCTGAGTGCCGGGCACAGCTCGGGGGCCACCACCTGCACGCGGGCGCCGGCGCGTCGCAGCAGGGCGACCTTGCGGGTGGCGATCTCGCCACCACCAATGACGGTGCAAGGTTGTTGATTTACATCGAAAAATATGGGCAGATGTTGCATGGCGGCGGGCGCACCTGGATTGACGGATTTGAGCAATGTAGCCGAAACCCGGGGTGAAACAAAACCGCAGCAGGTGCGGTCATTTGATTATATGAGGACATAATAATATACTATTACGATATCGGCTTTTTCGCCAGAAACACATTCGAGAGGTTCAGTCATGCTTGTCAAAGAAATCGACGCGACGGAATTGGCGTCACGCCTGCAGGCCGGAGACGACGTCGTCCTGCTGGATATCCGCAGCGATGCAGAAGTGGCGCAGGGCGTTATTCCGGGATCTGAACACCTGGCCATGCACCTGATCCCGCTGAAGCTGCAGGATCTGCCGCGCGACCGTGATATCGTGCTCTACTGCCGTAGCGGGGCGAGGTCCTACCATGCCTGCAATTTCCTGCTGCAGCAGGGGGTGGATAATGTCCTCAACCTGCGTGGCGGCATCATCGGCTGGGCGCGCCAGGGCTACGAGATCGCAGCCCCGCGCCAGGCTCAGGCCGGCGGGTTTTGAGTTGGTTTCTTGCAATTTCAAGACGGTTGGAATATAAGAATCCACCGAATTTAACCCCCCCCTGTACAACACATTGAGCATCCTGGAGGTTGCAACATGGCGAATTTCGACGAAGAACTGGACGCATCCGGCCTGAACTGCCCGCTCCCCATCCTGCGCGCCAAGAAGGCGCTGGCGGGCATGGAATCCGGCAAGGTGTTGCGCATCATTGCAACCGATCCGGGTTCGGTGAAGGACTTCGAGGCCTTTGCCAAGCAGACCGGTAACGAACTGCTGGAATCCGGTGAAGAGGGCGGCAAGTTCGTCTTCCTGATCAAGAAGGCCTGATCCCGGTCCTTTCCTCTCACCCCCTGAAAAGAGGGCAAAACGATGGAAGAAAAGAAGCTTGCCATCATTGCAACAAAAGGGACGCTGGACTGGGCCTATCCGCCTTTCATCCTGGCTTCCACCGCAGCCGCGCTGGGTTACGAGACCGAGATCTTCTTCACCTTCTATGGCCTGCAACTGCTGAAGAAGGACCTGGACCTCAAGGTCTCGCCGCTGGGCAACCCCGGCATGCCCATGCCCATGGGCATGGACAAGTGGTTCCCCACCATCCTGACCGCACTGCCGGGCATGGAGGCGGTGATGACCGCCATGATGAAGAAGAAGATGGCCGACAAGGGCGTGGCCAGCCTGGAAGAGCTGCGCGAGCTCTGCCAGGAGGCCGAGGTGCGCCTGATCGCCTGCCAGATGACGGTCGACCTGTTCGATATGGACACCAAAGACTTCATCGATGGCATCGAGTATGCCGGGGCCGCGCGCTTCTTCGAGTTCGCCGGCGAATCGGACATCTGCCTGTACATCTGAGTCACCCTCTTCGTACAGACGGAAAACAGAACACCGCCCACGAGGCGGTGTTTTTTTATGGAGTCTCCGGTCGAGTGCCTCCCCCGCCTGCTGCTTGCAGGGGAGGTCTGGAGAGGGAATCAGAAGCGCTTGCTCAGGCCCGCGCCGAACAGGTGCACCGTGGTCTTGTAGTTGCCGTTGTAGGCCAGGGTGCCGTTCGGATCAGTAGTGGGTAGCGTCGTGGAGCGCAGCGAGCGATCCTTGAACTTCACGTACATGTAACCCGCTTCGATGGCCAGGCCATCGCCGAGCTGGCGCCCGATGCCAATGCTGAACAGGTTGCGGTCGGCGTCTGCGGTACGGGCGCTGAAATAGGCATCGGGCATGGCGCCCTTGTCGAAGCTGTACCCGAAGCGTAGCTCGGTATCGGAGGTCAGCTGGTAGGTGGCTCCCAGCCGGTAAGCGTTGACGTCTTTCCAGTGATTTTCGCTGACGATGGGATTGATGGGGACGCCCGGATGGTTATGAGAGATGCGCAGGATATCGAAGCTGCTCCAGCCGGTACGGGTAACGTCAGCCTCTACAGCCAACTCGGGGTTTACCTGGTAGCGTACGCCAATTTGAGCACGCCAAGGGATGTCCAGGGTGGTTCGGGTGCCACCAAAAGTCAGTCCGCCGGCGGTGGTACTGCCACTGATGTCGGCTTCGGCATGAGAACGGAAGCTGGCACCGAAGCTCCAGGGGCCGTTCAAATGGCTTGCACTGATGTTCCAGCCCCATCCGTCACCGTCGCCCTTGTTCTGCAACGAGGCGGTATCGAAAGCGATCTTGCGTGCCCAGTAGTAGTCGATACCGACAGCGACGGCGGTGGAGGAGCCAACCTTGAACGCCATGCTGGGAGAGATGTCGACGACCTCGACCTGACTCTTGGTGGGTGAGTTGGTGCCAAGGGGGAAATGTTCCCACCGGGTACTGGGTACTCAGGCCCAGCGGCACGCTGGTGTTGAATGCCAGGGTGATCCCGTCACTGATCTGGTGGGTGAGGGACAGGTTGGGAATGAAGACGTTGTCCCGGCCCTGGAAGCTGGCGGTGGTCGGTGTGTTGGGAGGCGCGGTGGTGACTTCGGACTCGGCATGGACCACCATCAGACCACCGCTGAGCGTGGTACCGGAATGGAATGCCGCCAGCGAGGGGTTGTAGGGTACTGCGCCGAGCATCCTGGGATTGGCGACCACCGCGTTGGCGGTCCCCAGGCCGCCGATCGAGATCTCCGGGATATTGAAGCCCGATGCCTGGGCGCCAGTGGTGCCCAGCAGCCCGAGGATGGCGCCCGCCAGGACGCCGCGCCGCAGTTTGCATGCCATGAGTTGGTTCCTCTCCGATAGTTGTGTGGATGTTGTTGCTTGTTGTGGGCAAACGGGTTGCCATAGTGCCAAGGCTAATCGAGAAACCGCTCGAATAACAGTCCCTGTCCCGGTACAGCGATCCGGCGGTTGGCGAGCGTGCGCAGGCGACGACAACAACATTATGTGGTTATAATATAAGGGATACTTATCTGCCCAATTATAAAAACCGGGGGGCTAGGCAGCATGGCCGATCGCCGATTGCAGGTATTCCACACCGTGGCGCGCCTGTTGAGTTTCACCAAGGCAGCCGAGACGTTGCACATGACCCAGCCGGCGGTAACCTTCCAGGTGCGCCAGCTGGAAGAGTATTTCAATACGCGCCTGTTCGACCGCACACACAACCGCATCAGTCTGACCGAGGCCGGTGAGGTGGTGTATCGCTTTGCCGATCGCATCTTCGAGCTGTACGCCGAGATGGAAAATGCCGTGCGCGAGATGACTGGCGAGATCAGCGGCTCGCTGACCATCGGCGCCAGTACCACCATCGCGGAGTACATGTTGCCGGCCCTGCTGGGTGATTTCCGCAACCAGTACCCTGATGTGACCATCCACCTCAAGGTGTCGAACACCGAGGGTATCGTGTCGATGGTGGAGAACAACACCATCGACCTGGGGGTGGTCGAGGCCCCGGTAGGCAACAAGAACCTGGTTGTGGACAAGTGCCGGGACGACTGTCTGGTCGCCATCGTGCCGCCCAATCACGAGCTCGCCTCGCGCAAGAAGGTGAGCATGGAAGAGCTGCTCAAGTATCCCTTTATCTGTCGCGAGGAGGGTTCAGGCACGCGCGAGGTCATCACCAACTACACCTGCAAGACCGACGAATGCCGCCAGGCCATGCAGGTCGCCATGGAGTTGGGCAGTCCCGAGGCGGTCAAGGGGGCCGTGGAAGCCGGCATGGGCATCTCGGTGGTCTCCAATGCCACTATCCAGAAGGAACTGCGGCTGGGCACCCTGGTGGCCATCCGGCTCGATCCGCCGCTGGAGCGGCCCTTCTCCTTTGTGCATCAGAAACAGAAGTTTCGCGTACGCGTGATGGAGGAGCTCCTTGAATTCGCCCGGCCCTATTGCCACGCCCACCAGGACGACGAAGTCTGAGACGGGATTGCGCATGCTCTCTCCGCAGACCCCGTCCCCACAGCAGCAGGAGCTGCTGAGACTGTTTCGGCGCCTCGATGACCGTGCCCGGGACAGCCTGCTGGATTTCGCTCGTTACCTGGCGGCGCGGGAGGCCCCTGAGGCCGTGCAGGACGTGCCTCCGGCAGAGCCGCTGGGCCTGCCGCGTCCCGAAGAAGAAACGGTGGTGGCGGCCATGCGACGCTTGTCGCGCAACTACCCCATGCTGAACAAGGACGAGCTGCTGCACCAGACTGCGGCCTTGATGAACACCCATGTCATGCAGGGGCGACCTGCAGTCGAGGTGATCGACGAGCTGGAGGCGCTGTTCCAGGCAGCGTGGCGCCGTTATGCTGGACTCGACGACTGACAGGGAGGGGGCATGCAGCTGATCGCCGACTGGTTCCGCCGGACGTTCTCCGATCCCCAGATCGTGTTTCTGGTGGTGGTGTTGCTGGTAGGTTTCGCGGTGGTGCTCACCATGGGGGACATGCTGGCGCCGGTACTCGCCAGCGCGGTGATCGCCTACCTGCTCGAGGGGCTGGTGGTGTTGCTGGAGGATCGTGGCATGCCGCGCCTGCTGGCCGTGGTGCTGGTGTTCATTGCCTTCATGGTGTTTCTCTCGGCCGTGTTGTTCGGCCTGTTGCCGGTGGTGTCGCGCCAGGTGACCCAGCTGGTGCAGCAATTGCCCAACATGATCAGCGAGGGCCAGCGGGTGCTGATGACCCTGCCCGAGCGTTATCCGGAGATCGTCACTGTCGACCAGGTGGAGCGGATCCTCGACACCCTGCGCGGCGAGATCGCTGTGTTCGGCCAGAAGGTGCTGTCGTTGTCGGTTGCCTCGGTGGTTGGATTGCTGACCATCGTCGTCTACCTGGTGCTGATGCCGATGCTGGTGTTCTTCTTTCTCAAGGACAAGGAGCTGATCATCGGCTGGTTCAGCCGCTTCCTGCCGGGCGAGCGCAGCCTGGCCACCCGGGTGTGGATCGAGGTGGACAGGCAGATTGCCAACTACGTGCGCGGCAAGTTCTGGGAGATCGTCATCGTCTGGGCCGCCAGCTTCGTCACCTTCTCGCTGTTCGGCCTGCAGTACGCCATGCTGCTGGCGGTACTGGTGGGTCTGTCGGTGGTGGTCCCCTACGTCGGGGCCACGGTGGTGACGGTACCGGTGTTGCTGGTGGCCTGGTTCCAGTGGGGCGGGGGGCCGGATTTCATCGGTGTGACCGTGGCCTACCTGGTCATCCAGGCCATCGACGGCAACCTGCTGGTGCCCCTGCTGTTCGGTGAGGTGGTCAATCTGCACCCGGTGGCGATCATCGTCTCCATCCTGGTGTTCGGCGGCTTGTGGGGGTTCTGGGGGGTGTTCTTCGCCATCCCGCTGGCGACCCTGGTGAATGCGATACTTCGCGCCTGGCCTGATCATCATCCTCGCAGTATTTGATCCCATACACGAAAAAGCCCCCGCGCGGGGGCTTGTCGCAGGGCGATACCCGGGACTCAGCCCTTCTTGGTGCTGAGCCCAAAGGGCAGATAGAGCGGGCACCAGCCGATCGCCCCGGTGAACAGCGGGATGATGCCGACAGCGCCCCACCAGTTCTGGTTCACGTAGCCCCAGGCGAGCAGCGCTACACCCACGACCAGGCGGAGAGTGCGGTCGATTCCACCAATGTTCTGTTTCATGACGATCTCCTTTGTGTTTCTGGTTGATGTGGTTTCAGTCTAGCCAATCGCCGAGAGGCCGTCGGTGACTTAGTCACATTGAGCCAGTGCCTGTTTCAGCGCCTGTCGGTGCAGCTGGACGTGACCGCGCCGCAGCTCCAGCATGCCCCGGTGGGCCAGATCCTTGAGTACGCGGCTGACTACTTCGCGCGAGGTGCCCAGGTCGTCGGCGATGGTCTGGTGGGTGATCGCCAGGTCGTCACGGCCACTTTCCTCGCCTCGCTGCAACAGGTAGCGCAGCAGTCGCTGGTCCAGGCGGCGGAAGGTCACCTCCTCGAGCAGCATCAGCACACCGGACAGCCGGGTGGCGAGCAGGCGCCAGATGAAGCGTCGCCAGGCCGGGAAGCGCAGCATGAAGTCCTCGACATGGACGGCGGGGATCAGGATGACCTGCAGATCCCGTTCGCAACTGGCGATGGCGGGAAAGCGTTCGCCGCCGAGGATGCAGGAGGCGGTGAGAATGCAGCATTCGCCGGCTTCGATGCGGTAGAGGGTGATCTCGCGTCCCGATTCGGCCAGTTCGTAGACCCGGGCGCGCCCCTCGAGGACCAGTGCCAGGTGGGTGCATTCCTGTCCCAGGTCGCAGATCGCGGCGCCAGCGGGTAGCCTGGCGTCCAGGCCAGCCTGGTCGATGGCCGCCACCAGTTCCGGATCATCCAGCATGGGGTAGCGTTGCCGTATCAGCAGGCTGCGTGCGTTGCCGCTAGGCTTGGCCATGAAATCAGATCACGACCTGGGTGAAATCATATTCCATGGTCTCCATCGCCTGCTGGATGAAATCACCCTGCAACAGGTCGGCGCCCGAGGACCAGTGCAGGTCGATGGCCCGTGGGTCGTCGATATTCGAGACCACGACCCGCGCGTTTGCGCGGTGGGCCTCGTTGATCACGGTGGTGATGGTTTCCTTGTCGGCCTTGAGCAGGCGTGGCGCTATGCGGATGAAGTTGCCGCGGACATAGCGCAGCACCTTGAAGGCCGCGGATTTCTCGGCAAAGTGTGACAGACAGACACGGATATCCATTGCGTGCAGCTGGCCGATGGCCTGCTTGGCAGCCTTCAGATCGTGTGACAGGGCGGAGAGCCGGAATTGCAGCACCAGGCCGGTCCCCACCATTCGACGATCGCGCAGCTCTTCGGACACCCACTCCGGGTAGTCGGGGTTGTGCAGGGAGATCGCCGACTGGGGAATGAACAGGCGGGTCTTGTGGCCGTCGTTCCGGCGTTGCTTGAGGATATCCAGGGCCCTGCCGAGCAACCAGGTATCGACCTGGTCGGCGAGACCGGCACGTTCGATTTCCTTGCGCAGGTCCTGCAGCGGCAGCAACTCGCCCGTGGCCGTCGGCAGACGTGGCTGTATCTCCCAGGCTTCGGTCCCCGGGTCGACCAGGTCGAGCATCGGCTGATAGAACAGCCTGATCTCGTCGTTTGCCAGACGATCGCGCAGGATCTGCGTGATATCTTGGCTTGCCGCCACGGCCGCTTCACTGGCGGCAGCAAGCTGCTTTTCCAGCGACTCATCGTGGGTCACCGTCTTTCCCGGGCCGTCAGCGAGTGCGTGCTGCAGTGCCAGCCTGGCACGGCTGATCATTTCCGGGGCTTCGTTTCCGAGCTTTTGTGCCAGGGCCATGCCGATGGCAATGGTCAGGGTCCGCTGTTCGTCGCAGAGGGTGAAGGTGTGTCGAGTGACCGTCTCGTGGAGACGTGAACACAGGTCGTGGATGGGGTTGGTATTCGAGCGTCGGACCAGGATACCGAGCGTCTCGTCATCCAGGCGAGCCAGGGCGTCGTTGGCGCCCAGCTCCTTGGCCACCACCTCTTCGAGCTCGGTGATCAGGTCGGCTATCCCTTCCAGTCCTTCCAGCTTGTGCATCTGGTCGGGTCGCAGCAGCAGAACGGCGTGCGCCTGGGTGCGCATGGGATCGGTGCTCAGTTGGGCAGCGATCCGGTCCAGAAACTGGGTCTGGGTGAGTGTGCAACGGCCGTACTGAGGGCCCTGGCCGGTTTCGAAGAGCATCTGCGAGCGGCGGATGCGGTTCTCGACTACCGCGATCAGCTGCCGGGGGCGAATGGGCTTGGTGATGAAGTCGTCACCTCCGACGCTCAAGGCGTCTACCTGCTTGTCGGTATCCTGTTCGCCCGAGAGGAAGACGATGGGGAGGTTCACGAACTCGTTGTATTCCCTGATCACCGAGGTGAGTTCGATACCGCTGACCCGTGGCATGTAGATATCCATCAGGATGAGGTTGGGCCGAAATTCGCGCAACTGGTCGAGTATCTGCATTGGATCGGTCACCGTCCGGACCTCCATGCCGGCCTTGGACAGTACCGAAGCCGCAAACTTGGCCTGTGCCAGATCGTCGTCGACCACCACCACGCGATAAGGCGCGCGAAGCGTCTGGGTCCCCAGCAATACGGCGATGCGTTCCCGGATATCCTGCATGTCAAAGGGGGGGGGGAGAAGAAGGCGCTGCCGCCCGCACGGGTCGCACGTATCCGGGTTTCGAGGTCGCCGTTTTCCGCTACGTAGATCAGGGGAACGCGGCGGCCGGTGTTCTTGTGGATGAGGGCAACCTCTTCGATCAGGGGTTCCATCTTCGGGATCGATGCCACGTCCGCCAGCACTGCACTCGCCTGACGGCGATGCAGCAGATGGATGGCCGCGGCCGGGTCGTCGAGTCGCTGTATGGAGAAGCCGCTTTCGCCCAGTTGGCTGACGACAGCATCAAAGGCTTGTGGCAGGGTGCCCAGGACACAGATGTTGGGCGAGGGAGGTTCGGGTTGGGACGAGGTCGGCGGCTCGGTACCGTGGAGTTGCTGGTCCAGAGGCGGCAGCGGTACATCCAGCGCGGCGAGCAGCCCGTCGAAGTGCTCTCGTTGTTCGGGTGTCATCGGCAGTTCCATGCCGACGAAAGAGCTCAGATAGACCTCGGCAGAGAAGGCTGCCTCGGCCAGCTCGCTCGCCCCGACCTGTTCGGCCTGCTCCGCCAGCCGGCTCAGCTGCTCATGGAGCTCACTGGTGGTTTCGGGTTTCCAGTGTTCGCGCTGGGAGGCCCACAGTGAGCGGATGTTGTGGACCTGGTCGGTCAGGCTGGCGAGGGCATTCGAATCAGCTTCCCTGGCATCGGACCTTGGCGGCGAATCGGGCGATCTATCCGGCATCTGGGGCATCTCGATCCATCACGATCCACCCATATTACCTTAACCGGGATTCTCTTCGCAGGTACAGTTAGGATAAGAGGGCCCTGGATGGGCAGGGAGACAGGTGAATACGGTGCAGAATGATTTGGAAGATGCCCGCAAGCCAGACTCCCGGCAGGGAGCGGTGACGGGCTGGTCGGCGGATCGTGAGGCCCTGCTGGGGGCTTTGCGCTGGGCGGCCTGGGTGGCGCCGTTGCTGGCACTTGCCGGGGTTGGCCTGTATCTGCTCGGCATGGCAGACCAGGCCCCCTTGCAGCTGATGGGGGTCAGTGCGGCGTTGCTGATGCTGCTGGGATGGGTTTCGCGACGGGTGCTGGTGTCCCGACATCGGCTCCTGTTGTGGGAGGCGGCCCTGTTTTCCCTGCTGGCGCTGCAGCTTGCTGCGTGGTTGCTGATGCCCATCGGTATCGCGAGCACGCATCCGGCCTTGCAGTTGCTCGGCCTGGGGGCCGTATTGCTGGTGTTTCTTCCCCTGTTGCACTGGTTGCCGGGTTTCTGGCTGCTGCTGGTGTTGCTGTTGACGGTGGCAGTCTGGTTCGACGGTGGTCTCCGGTCGTGGCTGGCCGTGGCGGTGGTTGCCGCCGCCATCATGGGACTGGGCGGGCATCTGCTGAGGCGCGAGCTGGGGCGGGCACGCTCCCGTGACAACGAGGCACGAAAACGTGGCGAGGACCTGGAGGAACGGCTGCTCGACGCCGACGGGCGTGTCCGCCAGGCCAACGAAGAGGTTGCGCGTTGTCGCCAGGAGCTGGCCGAGGTGCGCAGTCTGGCCGAGAGTGCCAGTCGCGCGAAGACCGAGTTTCTGGCCACCATCAGCCACGAGATCCGTACCCCGCTGAACGGTATTCTGCCGATCCTCGATCTTCTTCAGAGTACGGAACTGAACGACGAGCAACGGCGCTATGTGCGCACGGCGTTGAATTCGTCCCGGCACCTGCTGCGCATCATCAATGACATCCTGGATTACGCCAAGGCCGATTCCGGCAAGCTGGAACTCGAGAGTATCGAACTGAACCTGGAAGAGCTGGTGCGTGGCGTGCTCGACCTGATGGCCACCAGCGCAGAGCGCAAGGGCCTGCGTCTGGCTCTGCGAATAGACAAGGACGTACCCCGTTCGGTGCGGGGCGACCCCATTCGTCTGCGTCAGATCCTGGCCAACCTGGTGAGTAACGCGGTCAAGTTCACCGAGAAGGGCAGTATCACCGTGCGCATCGAGCTGCAGCGTGCCGGCCGGCGCGAGGTCGAGCTGCGCTTCAGCGTCACCGATACGGGAATCGGCCTGTCTCGCGAGGCGGCAGGGCGTCTGTTCGAATCGTTCACCCAGGCCGACGCCTCGACAACGCGCAAGCACGGGGGTACCGGGCTGGGGCTGGCCATCTGCCGTCGCCTGGTAGAGCTGATGGGGGGACGTATCGGTGTGCGTTCGCGTCCGGGCCAGGGATCCACCTTCTGGTTCACCGTTTCCCTGCGGCGATCCATTCATGAGGTCCCCACCTTGCGCAAGGATCTGGACGGCATACGCCTGCTGGCCGTGTTGCCGGATGCCGGGGTGCGCCGGGAGATTACGCAGGCCCTGGGTCAATGGGGGGTCAAGGTCGAGGAGGCCGCTCCTGGTGCAGTACTGGCTCGCTTGCGCGATGCGGCGCGTCTTGGCCCGAGCTGGGCCTTCGAGGGAGTACTCATCGATGGCCGGGGCATCGAGTCGCAGTTGCCGGCCCTGCTGCACGGCATCCGGGACGAGGCGGGCCTGGCGGACCTGCCCGTGATCGTGGTCATCCGTGCCAGCGAGGTGGCGCGACGCCTGCGTGAGTCGTTCGGTGTGCAGGTGATTCAGGGGGGACTGCAGACTTCCGTACTGAAGCGCTTGCTACATCGGGTATTCGATGTCGTCGGCAGTGCCAGTTACGAGGCCCAGCACGACGATCTCCTGGGCTACCGCGATCTCAACATCGAGCAGGAGACTGCCCTCGCCGATACCCCGGATTCCGCCGAGGGCAGCGGTGGCACTTCCGGTCTGCGGGTGCTGCTGGTCGAGGACAACCCGGTCAATTCCGGTGTGGTCAAGCGGGTGCTGGACCGCCTGGGGGCGGCCTGTGAGGTGGTCGAGAACGGGCGCCTGGCGCTCGACCGGCTGAAACAGGGAGGGGTCGACCTGGTGCTGATGGACTGCCAGATGCCGGTAATGGATGGCTACGAAGCTACCCGGGCCTGGCGCGAGCATGAACGGAAGGCCGGTGGACATCTGCCGATCATCGCCATGACCGCCAATGCCATGCACGGCGACCGTGAGAAGTGCCTGGCTGCCGGCATGGACGATTACCTGGCCAAGCCGGTCTCCCGGAAAGAGCTGGATGCCATGCTGGGCCGCTGGGGAAGGAAAGGCGAGCGACAGCGCCCCGCAACATCTGCGGCGACGGGTGCGGCAGAGACAGTGCCGACAGACCGCCGGCAGGCACTTCTCGACCGTTCGGTGCTCGAGGAGTTGCAGGAGGTAATGGGCGACGATCTGGATGACCTGGTGCAGACCTGGAAGGACAGTTCGGCCGAATTGATGCAGCAGCTGCGTCAGGCGGCCGAGGCCGGGGATGTCGAGGCCATGATCGTACCGGCACACTCGCTCAAGTCGAGTAGCGCCAATGTCGGAGCCATGCACTTCTCGGCGCTGGCCAGGACAGTGGAGCATGCTGCGCGCCAGGGCAAGACCGAGATCGCCCTGGCGGCCTGGCGCAAGATGCCCGCGATCTACGATGCCACGCGCAAGGTGCTCTCGGGGGCTCTCCGAACAAGTCCGGGGCGATGAGATTGCCGACCGGAATGCGTCGGCTCACGGTGTGCCAATCGCACCTGACCGCCCACTATCGCAAAGGCAGGTAACGCGTCGATGGTGTGTTCCGGCGGCAGGGTCGCGTTTCATGACCAGTTTGGATGGAGACCTCCCCGGGGAATTTCCTGTCATGCCCCTCCTCAGCTTGCGGAGGAGGGGAGAAAGTGCTTTTTCAGGGGTTCCCTAGAGAATCTGCGAGGCGTAATCCGCCAGCCGTGAGCGCTCACCGCGTGTCAGGGTGATGTGCCCGCTGTGCGGCCAGCTCTTGAACCGGTCCACCACGTAGGTCAGCCCCGAGGTGGTCTCGGAGAGATAGGGGGTGTCGATCTGCGTCAGGTTGCCCAGGCAGATGATCTTGGTGCCGGGACCGGCGCGGGTGATCAGGGTCTTCATCTGGTTGGGGGTGAGGTTCTGCGCCTCGTCCAGGATGATGTACTTGTTCAGGAAGGTGCGTCCGCGCATGAAGTTGAGCGAATGGATGCGAATCTTTGAGCGCAACAGTTCGTCAGTGGCGGCACGTCCCCAGTCGCCACCGCTGGTCTGGGTGAGTACCTCGAGGTTGTCGGTGAGCGCGCCCATCCAGGGCGTCATCTTCTCTTCCTCGGTGCCGGGCAGGAAACCGATGTCCTCGCCCACGGGCACCGTTACCCAGGTCATCACGATCTCACGGTAGCGGTTGGTGTCCATTACCTGCGACAGACCTGCAGCCAACGCCAGCAGGGTCTTGCCGGTGCCGGCGGTCCCCAGCAGGGTGACGAAGTCGATTTCGGGGTCCATCAGCAGGTTGAGCGCGAAGTTCTGCTCACGGTTGAGCGCGTTGATGCCCCACACCGAATGCTTGCTGGTGCGGAAGTCCTGTATCCACTCGATGATGGCGTCGTCGCCTTCCTTGCGGCGCACGATGGCCTCGAAAGGCTGGTCGCCCTCCTGGTAGACCAGCTGGTTGATGTACCACTCGCGGGTGTCCGGTCCGGAGACGCGGTAGAAGGTGCGGCCTTCTTCCTGCCAGGACTCCATGTCGCGCGAGTGGCGGTCCCAGAAGTCCGCAGGCAGTTTGGTCTGACCCGAGAACAACAGGTCGAGATCGTCCAGTGCCTGGTCGTTGTGGTAGTCCTCGGCGACAAGCCCCACCACCGCGGCCTTGATGCGCAGGTTGATGTCCTTGGAGACCAGTACCACCTGGCGGTCGGTGGCCATGGCCTTGAGCGCCAGCGCGGTGCCCAGGATGTTGTTGTCGGGCACGTTGCCGGGCAGTGACTCGGGCAGGGCGGCTGGTTGCAGGTGGGTCTGGAAGAACAGGTGACCCAACTCGGCCTGCTGATCCACGCTTTCGATCAGGCGCGCGCCGCTCAGTGGCAGGCCGGCGCTGATCTGTTCGGGGCGGGCATGGGCCATCAAGTCAGCCAGGAAGCGGCTTGCCTGGCGCACGTTACGTGCGACTTCCGAGGTGCCCTTCTTGGCGTGGTCGAGTTCCTCGAGCACCACCATGGGCAGGAAGATGTCGTGCTCGGCGAAGCGGAACAGGGCGGTGGGGTCGTGCATCAACACGTTGGTGTCGAGCACGAAGAGCTTCTTGGCGGTGCGTGACTTGAGGCCCACGGATCAACCCTGGTTCAGGGCCTTGACCGCTTCGAGCACTTCCTCCACGTGGCCCTTGACCTTCACCCCGCGCCACTCGCGGCGCAGGATGCCCTCGGCGTCGATCAGGAAGGTGCTGCGCTCGATTCCGCGCACCTGCCGGCCGTACATGTTCTTCAGCTTGATCACGCCGAAGGCCTCGCACAGCACCTCATCGGGGTCGGCGACCAGGTCGAAGGGAAAGCCGAACTTTGCCTTGAAGTTTTCCTGCGCCTTCACAGGCTGTCGCGCGAGGCGCCGAGGATGCGGCAGGACTGGCGGCGGAACTTGTTGATGTATTCGGCGAAGTCCTGGCCTTCCTGGGTGCAGCCGGGGGTGTTGGCCTTGGGGTAGAAGTACAGCACCAGCGGTTGACCGCGGTAGTCGGACAGGCGCGCCTGACGGCCGCCGGTGAGCAGGAGTTCTACATCGGGTACGGGCTTGTCGACGGTGACAGGCATGGTGTTGTCCTCTTATCCCTTGACTGGCTCGAGTACGGCATCGAGATTGAGTTGGTCGCAGAAGTCCATGAATTCCTCGCGCAGGCTGGCGATGTGCATGGTCGCCGGGATGCCCACGGTCATGCGCACTGCGAACATGGGCGTGCCGGTGTGCGCCGCGGCATAGCTGCTGGTGGTCATGTCCTCGATGTTGATGCCGCGCTGCGAGAAGAAGGCGGCCAGGTTGTGCACGATGCCGGGCTGATCCAGCGCGACCACGTCCACGCCGTAGGGCAGCAGATCTACCTTGCGGGCATCCGGCTCGGCGCGGTCGGCAATGATGGTCAGTCCCAGCTCGCGTTGCAGTTCGGGAATCTGGCTTTCGAGCCGTGCCAGCTTGTCCCAGGGGGCCTCCACCGACATCAGGATGGCGAAGTCGCCACTGAGTACGGCCATGCGGGTGTCGAGGATGTTGCAGTCCGCCTCGAGGATGGCGCGCGTCAGGCGATCGACGATGCCGGGACGGTCCTTGCCGAGGGCGGAGAGGACGAGATGGCTGTTCCTGCTGGGCATGGGGTGTTCCGTGCAAAGAATCGAACGGCCACCAGTGTACCGCATTCGACTGTGCGCTCAATGACCGGAGCCAGTGATCGGCTGGGCATGCGGACAGGGCCGTGGTGGCGCGGCCATGCCGCCGCGCAACGGGCTACGGCGTCTCGTCGATCTCGACGTTGCGCAGGGCCTCGGCGGCGTCTTCGGGGCTGACGGTGCTCACGAACAGACCCGATCCCAGCTCGAAGCCGGTGGGGATGCTGGTGCGCGGGCAGATCTCGAGGTGCCAGTGGTAGCTGTCGCCACAGTTCTCGTAGTCTTCGCCGTGGGGCACCGAGTGCAGGAAGAAGTTGAACTGCACGCCGCCGACGACCTTGTCGAGTCGTGCCATGGTGCGCCGCAGCACGCGTGCGAAGTCGGCGAGATCTTCTTCGCTGGCCTGGAGGAAGTCGGCCTCGTGCGCCAGTGGCAGGATATGGATCTCCCATTCAAAGCGGCTGGCAAACGGCTTGATGGCGACGAAGCGTTCGCCACGCTCGATGACGTACTGGCCGACGTTGATCTTGCGCCGGACCTGGCCGGTCTCGCGCTCGTAGATGGTGGCCTCGAAGGTGAGTGCCTCGTCGATCAGCGAGCAGAAGATGCACTGGCCGAACTTGCGGTGGTGTTCGCGGCTGTGGGTGACCTCGTTCTGCACGTTCTCGGGCACCACCGGCATGGCGATGATCTGGCTGTGGGTGTGCGGGATGCTGGCGCCGGCGGCGGGACCGAAGTTCTTGAACACCAGCACGTACTTCAGGCGCCGGTCCGAGGCGTACAGCTCGGCCATGCGCCGCTGGAACAGGGCGAACAGGGCGCTCAGGTGGTCTTCGCTCATCTCGTGGAGGATGATGCCGTGGTCGGGGTGGTCGATGATCACCTCGTGGCGACCGTAGCCGTCGATCACCTGCTGCAGGCCGAAGGCGATGTTGTTGGACGGGCTGTCGTCGCCCAGCACCGGGTAGAGATTGGGTACGATGCGCATCTTCCAGTCGCCCTGCTCGGGCCAGCGGGTGATCTCCGGCGGGGTGCGGTCCTCGTTGCCGCGGCAGAAGGGGCAGGTGTCCACGTGGGTCCGGGTGTCGCGCTCGATGCGTTCCTCGGCCTTCTTGGGACGCATGCCGCGCGCGGTGGCTACCAGCACGGACTCGGTGGGGACGATGGGATTGATGCGGATCTCGCGTACGCCCTTGTTGCTCTCGTCACTCATGTCTAGGTCCTCCGGCGGGAGGTTATTTCTAGCACGCGCCACGGTGCGGGTAGATTGGGGTTTCGTATGGGGGCATTAGCCCCCATGTTTGTCGAGGGCAGGTCCGTTTGTTGCGGATCAATCCCGCCGGTCCCCGAATCTGCTATTACATGAAGGGGGGCTGTGGCATCGTCCCGAAAACCACAAACAGAAGGGAGCCATTTCATGAGCATCTGGGTATTGGTAGCCGACGCCAGCCGCGTGCGCCTGTTCAAGGCCCTCAAGCGCAACGGGCCGTTGGAGGAGTTGCGCGACTGGACACACCCCGAGTCCCGCCTGCACGAGAGCGATCTGGTCACCGATGGTGGCGGCAGCAACAGTGGGCCAGGTGGACGACACGGGGTTGCCGCCGATCCCGTGCACAAGCCGGCCGAGGCCGAACGTTTCGCCCACGAACTGGTGCAGGACCTGGAGAAGGCGCGGAGCGAGGGGGCTTTCTCGCGTATCTACCTGGTGGCCTCGCCCAAGGTCCTGGGCCTGTTGCGCAAGCAGGCTTCCACAGAGCTGTTCGATCGGGTCAGTGGGGAGATCGCCAAGGATCTCACGACCCATTCGGCAGAGGAGATTCGCAAGCAGCTGCCGCCTCATCTGTGAGTTACTTCGAGGTCGTGGCAGCCGCTTACCAGCGCCTGGAGGGGATGGTTGCCGCCTGGATGGCGCGGGAAGGACCGCCACCGGACGCGGCGTTGGCGGCGCTGCTGGCACCGTCGGCCCTTGCGCGCCGAGTACGTGCAACCGTGCCGGCAGGCCGGCTCTGGCGATCGCTCGTGCTGTCGTGGGTCGATCCCCGATGTGAACAGGAACTGGCCTGGGGCTGCGCGCTCACCCCCTTCGGCGAGGCGGTGCTCGCCTTCGACGCGGGAGCGCTGTGGCACCTGTCGTTCACCGGGCCGGGACGGGCGGCGGAGGTGCTGTTGCGTCGCCATCTGCCAGCGGCGCGTTTTCTCTCGCAACCCGACCCGGTCGCGGCCGCGCGCTGGGCCGGGCGTGCTTTCGATACGACCGACGCCGTGCCCCTGCACTTGCGGTTGAGCGGGACCGCCTTCCAGTTCCGGGTCTGGCAGGCGCTGGCCCGCATCCCGGCGGGCGGGCTGTGCGACTACGGAACCCTGGCGCACCTGGCCGGCGCCCCGGGCGCCGCACGCGCGGCGGGCACGGCCATGGCGCGCAATCCCGTGGCCTGGCTGATCCCCTGCCACCGGGTGATCCGGGGTGATGGTCGGCTCGGTCATTACCAGTCGGGTGCGGCGCGCAAGGGCCTGATGCTGGCCTGGGAGGCCGGGGTGCTGGCGCTGCCGGGCTGGTCGGCGGAGGCCATGCTGCGCAACGGGGTGGGGTGAGGTCGATCCGGCGGGCAGGCAGGCCTCAGCCATCCGTGTCGGCCGGAGGCATGGCGCGCAGGCGCCCGGCGCTCAAGGTCAGCACCTGGTCGGGTGTCGGCAGGTCGAGCCGGCGGTGACTGACCAGCAGCACGGTACGCCCCGCGAGCAGCGGCCGCAGGGCGGCGATCACCTCGCGCTCGGTGGCGCGGTCCAGCCCCTCGGTGGGTTCGTCGAGCAGCAGCAGGGGCGCATCGCGCAACAGGGCGCGGGCGATGGCGATGCGCCGCGCCTGGCCGCCTGAAAGGCGCACGCCAGTCTCGCCGATCCAGGTGTCGTAGCCCTCGGGCAGACCACGCACGAAATCGAGGATGCGCGCCTGTTCGCAGGCGGCGTCGAGTTGCTGCTCGTCAGCCTCTGGCCGGCCCAGCAGCAGGTTGTCGCGCAGGGTGCCGGCGATCAGCTCGGTGTGCTGGGCGACCAGGGCGATGCGCGCACGCCAGTCCTCGCTGCGGTGTTCGCGCAGGTCGATACCCGCGTGGCAGATGCGCCCGGTGCTCGGGTCGCGGAAGCGCAGCAGCAGATGGATCAGCGAACTCTTGCCGGCTCCGCTCTCGCCGCGTACCAGGGTAAGGCTCCCGGGCGGCAGGACCAGGTCGATCCCGTCCAGGGCGGGCGGCTGATCGGGGCCGTAGCGCAGGCACACTCCCTCGAAGCGGATCTCGCCGGGGGGCGGCAGCGGGCGTGGCCGCGCGGGTTCGCGGATCGGCGGTTCGCGCTCGGCCAGGGCGTCGGCGAGCAGACGCGGGGCCTCCAGCCGGTCCTGGGTCTCGCGCAGCGCAGCGCCCGGTCGGCCTGCGCGATGGTCTCGGCCTGGCGCGCATCGGCGCCGAACACCAGCAGCTCGCCCAGGCCTTCGATGCCGTCGAGGACCCGGGCGCGCAATCGCCCGGTCCGGGTCACCAGCGCCGGGCCCTGGCGATGGCTGTGCCGTGCCACCCACAATGGCAGCAGCAGGCCGCCGGTGAGCAGCAGAGCCAGCAGCACCAGGGCCAGCAGGCCGCTGGTGTGCGCGGCGAACCCGGTGAACAGGACGATGGCGACCGCGGCGATCAGCATCGGCATGGCGATGCGCAGCCACACCGCATCGAGGCGGTCGATATCCTTCTGCAGACGGTTGAGCAGCTCGCCGCTGCGCTGGTCCTCGAGTGCCGCTGGGGCCAGGGGTTCGAGGCGCTGATAGAGCCAGGTGCGCAGGCGGGCAATCAGACGGAAGGTGGCCTCGTGGGTGACCAGACGCTCGCCATAGCGCCCAGCGGTGCGCAGCATGGCCAGGCCGCGGATGATGGCCGCCGGGGTGAAGTAATTGACGCTGGCACCGGCCAGCCCGGCCGCCGCCATGGCGCTGAGGAACCAGCCGGAGAGTGCCAGCAGGCCGACATTGGCCAGCACCTCGAGGATCTGGCCGGCGGCGGCGACCGCTTCCATGCGCGCGTGGTTCTGGGCACCGAAGCGGCGCAGCGGCAGGTAGAACTCGGGGGCCAGCAGCAGCACGAACAGGCCGTGGAAGAAGGCCATCTCACCGTCGAGCAGACGGAAGCCGACCAGCACGGCGATCAGGGCGATGCTGATCGCGGCCAGGAATTCCAGCACCGCCGAACTCAGGAAGGCCAGGCGCAGCACCTGCATGGTGTGGCGGCGGAAGGCCTCGGCAGTCTGCGCGATGCGCCGGGCCTCGCGCCGGCTGGCGTTGAATGCCTTGAGCAGGGGCAGGTGGCGCAGCACGTCGAGAAAGTGCCCGCCCATGCGTGCCAGGCGAGACGGTCGTCGGACCAGGCGAGCAGGGCGCGCAGCAGCGCGAGGGGGAGCAGGGCGGCCAGCAGCGGGGCCAGGACCCCCAGCCCTGCCCCGGCGATCTGCACCGCGCGCGCCGCGCGTTCGGCGATGACCGGCTCGGTGCGCAGTTGCAGGAAGGTGGCGCCGTGCAGTACGAACATGCTCAGGGCCACCACCCCGGCGAGCAGGGCGAAGGGGTTGAGCAGGCCGAAGAAGCTGCCCTCGTACCAGGGGCGCATGATGTCGTCGTAGTGGAAGGGCACGCCCTGCAGCAGGTTGCCGAAGGCGATGCCGAACACCAGCGGGGGCACCGCGCTGCCCCCCATCAGTGCCCAGTCCCAGCTGCTGCGCCACTGGCTGGCGTCGAGCTTGGAGCGGTAGTCGAAGCCGACCGGGCGCAGGAACAGGGCGAACAGCACCAGCAGCATGGCGAAGTAGAAGCCCGAGAAGGCCGCGGCATAGACCGCCGGCCAGGCCGCGAACAGGGCGCCGCCGGCGGTGATGAACCAGACCTGGTTGCCGTCCCAGTGCGGTCCCACGGTGTTGATGATCACCCGACGCTCGGCGTCGGTCTTGCCGAGGAAGGGCAGCAGGGCGCCGACGCCCATGTCCATGCCGTCCATCACGGCGAAGCCGACCAGCAGCACGCCGATCAGCAGCCACCAGACGAATTTCAGGGTTTCGTAGTCGAGCAGCATGATCGGTCTCCTCAGTCTTTCACGGGGGCGGCGGGGGCGTTGGCCAGGTCGGGCGTGCCGCCACGTTCGAAGTGATAACGGCCGGTATGCAGCGAGCTGGGTCCCAGCCTCGCGAACTTGAACATCAGGTAGAACTCGATGATCGCCAGTACCGTGTAGAAGGCGATGAAGCCGCCCAGGCTGATCATCAGGTCCTCCTTGGTGAGGCTGGAGGTGGCCAGGAAGGTGGGCAGGATCTCGCCGATGGCCCAGGGCTGGCGGCCGTACTCGGCGACGAACCAGCCGGTCTCGATGGCGATCCAGGGCAGGGGAATACCGTACAGGAAGGCGCGCAGCAGCCAGCGTTGGCGTTCCAGACGACGCCGAGCCATCAGCACGAAGCCGGTGACGAACAGGAACAGCATGGCGAAGCCGCTGAACACCATCATGCGGAAGGTCCAGAACAGCAGGGTCACGTCGGGGATGGTGCCGCGCGCGGCTTTCGCGATCTCTTCGTCGGTGGCGTCCACGACGTTCGGCGTGAACTGCTTGAGCAGCAGGGCATAGCCGAGATCCTTCTTGTACATGTCGAACAGGGCGCGGTCTTCCTCGTCGGCGGTACCGTTGCGGATCGCGGTCATGGCGCGGTAGGCGATGATGCCGGCGCGGATGCGGTGCTCCGCCAGCCGGATGAGATCGCGGATGCCGGGCACCTCCTCGTCGAGCGAGCGGGTGGCGATGATGCCCATCAGCCAGGGGATCTTGACCGCGTGCTCGGTCTCCATGGTCTCGTCATTGGGCCAGCCGAACAGGGTGAAGGCAGCGGGAGGTTCCTCGGTGTGCCACTCGGCCTCGATGGCGGCCAGCTTCACCTTCTGTACGTCGCCGACCTCGTAGCCCGACTCGTCGCCGAGCACGGTCACCGAGAGAATGGAGGCCAGGCCGAAGCCCAGGGCGACTGCCATGGAACGGCGTGCGAAGCCCAGGTCACGCCGCTTGAGCAGGTAGTAGGCGGAGATGCCCGCCACGAACATGGAGGCCGCGACATAGCCGGCCGAGACGGTATGGATGAACTTGACCTGCGCCACCGGGTTGAAGAACACCTCGGCGAAGCTGGTCATCTCCATGCGCATGGTGTCGATGTTGAACTCGGCGCCAACCGGGTTCTGCATCCAGCCGTTGGCGATCAGGATCCACAGGGCCGACAGGTTGGTGCCCAGTGCGGTGAGGAAGGTCACCACCAGATGCTGGCGCTTGCTCAGGCGGTCCCAGCCCAGGAAGAACATGCCCACGAAGGTGGATTCGAGGAAGAAGGCCATCAGGCCCTCGATCGCCAGCGGCGCGCCGAACACGTCGCCCACGTAGTGCGAGTAGTAGGCCCAGTTGGTGCCGAACTCGAACTCCATGGTCAGGCCGGTGGTCACGCCGAGGGCGAAGTTGATGCCGAACAGCTTGCCCCAGAAGCGCGTCATGTCCTTGTAGATTGGCTTGCCGGTCATCACGTAGACCGACTCCATGATCACCAGGATCCAGGTCAAGCCCAGGGTGAGCGGGACGAAGATGAAGTGGTACAGGGCGGTGATGGCGAACTGCCAGCGTGAGAGTTCGACGAAATCCGGGTCCATCATGGTCGATATCCTCGGGTACGGATGGATGGGATGGAGAACGGGTGTCGGTTCAGCGATGTCGCGCAATACTTTATGTCGCTTTGCCGATTATGGCATTGACCTGGCCTAATGCCCGCAGGCCGATGTCTGGATGAGTATTAGGGGAAAACCCTTAATGCTTGGGATTTTCAGGGTTGTTTGCCGGGATGTCACCGTGCCGGGCGGCGTTGGGGTCTCTTTTGCCGCGTCAAAATCTGTCGCCTGCGGCTTACTCCTCCCTGGAGGAATCTCGTTCATAGTGGGTGCTGAGGCAACGACAATATGGGAGCCTCGCGCCGATGAGCATCCTGTCGTCTGATGTCCTGCTGCCGGCCTTGGCGGTACCGGCCGGCCCTTCTATGTCACCTACCTGAAGGCGCGCGGGCCCCACAAGTCGGACTTTCGTCTCACCTTCGTTACCCTGCCCCTGCTGGTGCTGGCGGCCGCTACGGAGCCGGATGGTGATCTGCTTCGCTATCTTGGTAGCTGGCCCGGGGTGCTGCTGCCGGTCGCGCTGGCGTTGCCATTGCTCGCCACGGCCCGCCTGGGCATCCGCTGGGGCGGCGACGCCTGAGCCAAAGAAGGCTGCCGGAGGGTGGCGGATGTGCGAATATGGCGCCCGGTTTCGAGCGTGACCTTCCCTCATGGCCCTGCTGTCTTTGCGTGACATCCACCTGTCCTTTGCCCATCCTCCGCTGCTCGATGGTGTCTCGCTGTCGATCGAGGATGGCGAGCGCATCTGCCTGATCGGCCGCAACGGCGAGGGCAAATCGACCTTGCTGCGCATCATCGCCGGCGAGCTGGCACCCGACGAGGGCGAGCGCGTCCTGCGCCGGGGAGCGCGAGTGGCGCGGCTCGAGCAGGCCGTGCCCGAAGACCTGGCGGGCACGGTGTTCGAGGTGGTGGCCGATGGCCTGGGTGAGATCGCCGCCCTGGTCAAGGACTACCATGCGGCGGGTGCGGCCCTGGGCGAGACGGCCGATGAGCGCGCGCTGGCGCGCCTGGCGCAGGCCCAGCAGGCACTGGAGCAGGCCGGGGGCTGGCAGGTGCAGCAGCGGGTCGAGACGATCCTCTCGCGCATGGGCCTGGATGGCGAGGTGGATTTCGCCTCCCTTTCTGGCGGCATGAAGCGGCGCGTGTTGCTGGCGCGTGCGCTGGCGGGTGATCCCGATCTGCTGCTGCTCGACGAGCCGACCAACCACCTCGACATCGAGGCCATCGCCTGGCTGGAGGAATTCCTGCTTGGCTGGCGTGGCGCCCTGGTCTTCATCACCCATGACCGGGGTTTCCTGCGGCGCCTGGCTACACGCATCGTGGAACTGGACCGGGGCGGCCTGCGCGACTTTCCCGGCGACTACGACACCTACCTGCGGCGTCGCGAGGCACTGGACCGTGCCGAGGCAAGGGAACGCGCGCGCCAGGAACGCCTGCTGGCGCAGGAGGAAGCCTGGATTCGTCAGGGCATCAAGGCGCGCCGTACCCGCAACGAGGGCCGGGTGCGGCGCCTGCAGGCCTTGCGCGAGGAGGCGAGGGCGCGGCGTGCGCGCCAGGGCACGGCGCGGATCGCGCTCAACAGCGCCGAGCGTTCCGGACGCCTGGTGTGCGAGCTGGAAGACGTGGACTATGCCTGGGATGGTCGGCCAGTGATCCGCGGCTTCAGCACGACCATCCTGCGCGGCGACCGGGTGGGCATCATCGGTCCCAACGGTTGCGGCAAGAGCACCCTGCTCAACCTGATGTTGGGTCGCCTGCAACCCGACTGCGGGCAGATACGCCTGGGTACCCGCCTGGAGGTCGCCTATTTCGACCAGTTGCGTGAGCAGCTCGACCTGGACCGTACGGTCCAGGACAACGTCGCCGGTGGCAGCGACAAGGTGGTGGTCAACGGGCGCGAGCAGCACGTGATCTCCTACCTCGCCGATTTCCTGTTCCCGCCAGCGCGGGCGCGCCAGCCGGTGCGCGCCCTCTCGGGTGGCGAGCGCAATCGCCTGTTGCTGGCGCGCCTGTTCACCCGTCCCTTCAATCTGCTGGTGATGGACGAGCCGACCAACGATCTCGACCTGGAGACCCTGGAGCTGCTCGAGGAACGTCTGCTGGACTTCGACGGCACCCTGCTGCTGGTGAGCCACGACCGGGACTTTCTCGACAACGTGGTGACCAGCACCCTGGTGTTCGAGGGCGAGGGGCGGATCGGCGAATACGTGGGGGGCTACAGCGACTGGCAGCAGCAGCGACCCGCGCCGTCGTCAACGGAGGGAGAAAAGGAGCGGGCTGCGCCTGCCCGGGAGGCGAAACGTGAGCGTGCCGAGCGTCCGCGCAAGCGCAGCTACAAGGAGCAGCGCGAACTCGATGCCCTGCCGGAGCGCATCGAGCAGCTCGAGGCCGAGCTGGCCGAGGTGCAGCAACAGCTGTCCGACCCGGCGGTTTACGAGCAGCAGGGTGCCGACGGACTCGCCGGGCTGGGTGAGCGCCTGAAGGCGCTGGAAGAGGCCCTCGAGGCGGCCTATGCCCGCTGGGAAGAACTCGAATAAGGGCGCTCTCCGGAATTTGGAGTCAGAGCAAGAATTCAAATGCCTGCTCTGACCCCAGGACACGAATCAGGAAGTTCCTCCCCCGCTGGCAAGGGGATGGGAGGGGTAGGAAGGACGTACTTTTCCCGGGATCCCCCAGGTGGTAATAGCGCACACCGAGGTTGTCGGGGCCGTCACGGGTTTGCGCGGGAGCGCCTGCTAGAGTCTGGAGAGACCCGGCCGGGCCGGGGTTCAAGTCATCACTACGACATGGAGAATCGATCACATGCGACGCAAGCTGTTCTGGCTCGCCTTTACCCTGTTTCTCGCTTCCTGCGGCACCCCGCCCAAGGCACCGGCGCCCAAACCGGCTCCTCCGCCTCCTCCGCCGCGAAAGCCGCCGGTGGACACGGTGCTCGAGCAGCTGGAGCGCGACCTGCCGCCCGAGCGTGACTTGGTGCGTGAGCCCTATCGTTACGATCGCGCAATCAGCATGGGACGGGTACCGGGCATCAAGCTCTATACCTATACGCCGGGGCGGCAGGAAAAGGTGGTCGGTTTCGCCCTGGTGAACAAGGGTTCGCCGTGGGTCAACCCGCGTGGCCTCGAGGGCACGGGGGCACGTCGGGAATTCCTCTTCCAGTATCCCGACCGGGCGCGCGAGGAGATCTTCCTGTCGGTGCTGGACGACGTGCGCATCAGCAAGCGTTACAGCCACGACAACATGTTCCGTGAGCTGCATTTCTTCCCGCGCCGCCAGTTGCCTTCGTTGGTGCGCGAGGGCGATCGCCTGCGCGTGCATCTGCCGACCGGCGAATCGGTGGTGTTCGATGCGGCGACTGCGGAGATCGTCGATGGCGTGCTCGAGGAACAGCCCATCGATTTCAACCGCAACCGCCACGCGCGCCACAACCCGCGCATCCGCTACCGTGGCGAGGGCCTGGTCATCACGGTGGCGCAGCGAGGGGAAGCGCCCCGCCGGGCCCGGGTGTGGGGCCGCAAGAAACTGGCGGAGATCCGTTATCCCTCGCGCTATCGCAAGCGCTGCCGCCTGTCGCCTGCTCTATTGTGGGACCAGCGGCCCAAGCCGGGAGACACCGATCCACGTCTGACCTGGAAGCTCAAGTCGGACGATGCCCTCTTCGACCTGGTGGAGAAGCGTTGCGGCTGGGACCTCTCGGCATTGCGCGAGGGAAGCTGACCGGGGGATGGCCGGTGGCGCAGGCTCCGGCCATTTGACCCCTGCCGATGCTTGGGTGAATATCCTCGTGACGACGGGCGTGCCCGCGGTGGGGCGCGCCTCGGTACCACGATCATCCAGGAATCGGCCATCCATGGCATCCGAACTGCCCGAGCCAAAGGCCAGTGCCGACGAGAGCGTGCTCCAGGCCCAGTACCTGCGGGCTCTCAGCTCCTTCGAAGGCATCATGCTGGCGCAGATCGAGATGAAGACCCAGCTGAGCAACCGGCTCAACTGGACCATCCGTGCCGGGCTCATCCTGCTTGGCGGCATCGCCACTTCCATCCTGGTGCTGCTGCTCACCCTGTCCTCGCAGATCAACCGCATGTCCGACATGGTGGTAGCCATGAACTCGCATTTCGAGTCGGTCACCACGCGCATGGACAACATCACCCAGGTCATGGGTTCCATGGAGAAACAGGTGGCCCTGATGGGGCAGGTCGGTGAGGCGACGGCGAAGATGGACGAGGAGATGGCCGCGATGCAGGGCTACATGCAGCACATGCGAGGAGACGTGGCCGGGGTGCAGCGCGAATTGTCGGCGGTCAAGGACGAGATGGCCGGCATCGCCGCCACCATCCACAGCATGAACGGCGAGGTGGGTGTCATGGGGCGCGAGATGCACCGCCTGTCCAAGCCGGCGCGGACGTTCAACCGCATGTTCCCTTTCCCCTGAGCAGGTCGTCGCCCCATGGACATGCCACCGCCGGAACTCGATCCCCGCCGTCCCATCGTCGAGGTGATGGCCCGCATCGGACGCGAGACCCAGATCACCCTCGACGAGCGCGAGCATCACTTCCGCATCACCGACACGGTGATCGTGGTGATTTCCATCCTGTTGATCGTGCTCGCGGTATTCAACCTCTACTACGTTCGGGTGCTGTACAAGGATCTGGACCGCATTGTCGGCAACATGGAGTCCATGGTGACCCGACTGGATCAGGTGGATCGCGACATGGGTCTGGTAGCCGGGCACGTGGCGGCCTTCCAGGCGCACATGCAGCAGATGACGCCGATCACCGGGCACGTGGTGCAGGTGACAGACCGTTTGCCGGGCATGCGCGAGGACATGTCACTGATGGCCGAGAGCATGCGCCTGATCAACCAGGACATGGCCCAGCTGCGACAGGCTGTCGGCACCATCACGCCCAACATGATGCAGATGACCGGCAACATCGCGCGCATGCGCCAGGACGTGCGCCGTATCGCCGATCCTATGGGCACCTTCAACCCGATATTGCCCTGACTTCAGAAAACGCCTGCTGCGGCCGATAGACGGGGCAGAGCCCTGGAGGTCGCCCATGCCTGTTGTCGTCCGTTTTCTTCCGCTGTTGTTCGCCCTGGGCTGGCTGATGCCCTCGAGCCGGCCGGTACAGGCTGCCGGTGCCGCCTGCGTGATGGCCAAGTTCCAGGGGCAGACCCTCGACTACGAGCTGGCGATCACCCGTGGCCATGTCTCCGAGGCCCAGGATCAGGCCATCGAACGCCTGCGCAAGAAGGGTTATGCCGACTACTACAAGCACCTGGACATCATCCGCCCCCAGAACCTCACCAATCTCGAACATGCCTACGTGATCGTGATCCGCAGCGATTTCAAGGATCGCCGGGGCAAGAAACGTTCGGTGGTCGGTTGCGGCTTCAGCGCTCGCTCCTGGGACGACGCCCTCTGGGATGCCCTGCGCGATGCCCAGTCCTACTTCTGGGGCTGGAAGCCCGATCGGGACGGCTATCGGGTGATCCGCAAGCTGCGTTACTGAGGTGCGGTACCCGATCCGAAAAAACCCTGAAAACTCCGGGACAGCTTTCGGTTCAGTGAGTTGCGTCGCATTTGCGGCACCGCAGAGCTATCGGGGTTTGCTTATTAGAGATCACGAATATTATGATGTTCGCTTTGGGCGTTTGTTGCGCCCCCGGTAAAACCGTTCCGAGATTCCTTCAACCAGGGCCTACCCGAATGCTGGATCCGACAGAATACAAAGAGAGTGAGACTGGTCGCATCGAGGTCAAGAACACCACCTGCTACATGTGTGCCTGCCGTTGCGGCATCCGCGTCACCTTGCGTGACGGCGAAGTGCGCCATATCGAGGGCAACCCCGAGCATCCGCTCAACAAGGGGGTGATCTGCGCCAAGGGCGCCTCGGGCATCATGAAGCAGTACTCGCCGGCGCGCCTGACCCGGCCGTTGCTGCGGCGCAAGGGCGCCGAGCGGGGCGAGGCGGATTTCGAGCCCATCTCCTGGGACCGCGCCTTCGAGATCATGGAAGAGCGCCTGTCCCACCTGCGCGAGACCGACCCGAGCAAGTTTGCCATTTTTACCGGTCGTGACCAGATGCAGGCGTTGACCGGCCTGTTCGCCAAGCAGTTCGGTACGCCCAACTACGCGGCGCACGGTGGTTTCTGCTCGGTCAACATGGCCGCGGGCATGATCTATACCATCGGCGGCTCCTTCTGGGAGTTCGGCGGTCCGGACCTCGACCGCGCCAAGCTGTTCGTGATGATCGGTACCGCCGAGGACCATCACTCCAACCCGCTGAAGATCGCCATCTCCAAGTTCAAGCGGCGCGGCGGGCGCTTCATCTCCATCAACCCGGTGCGCACCGGCTACTCGGCGATCGCCGACGAGTGGGTGCCCATTCGCCCGGGGGCCGACGGCGCCCTGTTCCTGGCCATCATCCACGAGTTGATCGCCCAGGGCCTGTACGATCGCGAGTTCCTCATCAACTACACCAATGCCGCCGAGCTGATCAACCTGGACGAGGCCTCGGACGACTACGGCATGTTCATCCGCAGTGACCGCCCGGTGGAAGACGGGTGTTTCGATCCCCAGAACAAGCTGTGGTGGGACCGCATCACCAACCGCCCGGTGGACGTGCGCAGCGAGGGCGCCGACCCCTTCCTGCTCGGCGAGTACGAGATCGACGGCAAGCCGGTGAAGACCGCTTTCCAGCTGCTCAAGGAGCGGGTGGACGAGTACAGCCCCGAATGGGCCGAGGGCATCACCGGCATCCCGGCCGACACCATCCGCCGCCTGGCGCACGAGATGGGCGTGACCGCGCGTGACCAGAAGATCGAGCTGCCCATCCAGTGGACCGATGTCTGGGGCAAGGAACACCAGAGCGTGAAGGGCGGTCCGGTCGCCTTCCACGCCATGCGCGGCCTGGCAGCGCACTCCAACGGCTTCCAGACCATCCGCGCCATGAGCGTGCTGATGACCATGCTCAATACCATCGACACCCCGGGAGGTTTCCGCCACAAGGCGCCCTTCCCGCGGCCCATCCCGCCGTGCCCCAAGCCGCCGAAGAGCCGCGAGGACGTACAGCCCAACACCCCGCTCAACGGCATGCCGCTGGGTTGGCCGGCCGACCCCAACGACCTCTTCGTGGACGAGGACGGCGAGCCGCTGCGCATCGACAAGGCCTTCTCCTGGGAGTGCCCCCTGTCGGTGCACGGCCTGATGCACAACGTCATCACCAATGCCTGGCGCGGTGATCCCTACAAGATCGACACCCTGCTGCTGTTCATGGCCAACATGGCCTGGAATTCGTCGATGAACACTGCGAATGTGCGCGAGATGCTCACCGACAAGGACGAGAACGGCGAGTACAAGATCCCCTTCCTGATCGTGTGCGACGCCTTCCATTCCGAGACGGTGGCCTTCGCCGACCTGGTGCTGCCGGACACCACCTACCTGGAGCGGCACGACGCCATGTCCATGCTCGACCGGCCGATCTCCGAGTTCGACGGGCCGGTCGATTCGGTGCGTATCCCGGTGGTGCCGCCGAAGGGCGAGTGCAAGCCCTTCCAGGACGTGCTGGTGGAGCTGGGTTCGCGGCTCAAGCTGCCGGCGTTCGTCAACGAGGACGGCAGCCGCAAGTTCCGCGACTACCCGGACTTCATCGTCAACTTCGAGACCTCGCCCGGTTCCGGCATCGGCTTCCTTGCCGGCTGGCGCGGCAAGGGCGGCGAGAAGTTCCTCAAGGGTGAGCCCAACCCGCGTCAGTGGGAGATGTACGCCAAGAACAACTGCGTCTTCCACTACGAGC
This sequence comes from endosymbiont of unidentified scaly snail isolate Monju, assembly GCF_000801295.1. NCBI lineage: Bacteria > Pseudomonadati > Pseudomonadota > Gammaproteobacteria > endosymbiont of unidentified scaly snail isolate Monju. The sequence continues at coordinate 995,940 of NZ_AP012978.1, forward strand.
TGCCCAAGTCGTACCAGTACATGCGCAACTGGAACAAGGGTTACCTGGAGTGGGCACGGGCGCATGGCATGACCCGCTATGCCGAGCCGATCAACGTCCACATCTACTCCGAGGTGTTGCAGAAGTTCCGCCTGGCGGCACAGGGCAGGCGCCCGGGCAGGCAGCCGCCGGAGCGGCTGCGGCAGCGCATCATCACCTTCATGGACCCGCTGCCTTTCTATCATGAGACCCTGGAGGCCAGCCTGGTCGATACCCAGGAGTTCCCGCTCAATGCGGTGACTCAGCGCCCGATGGCCATGTATCACTCCTGGGACAGCCAGAATGCCTGGCTGCGGCAGATCCATACCCACAACTATCTGTATGTCAGCCCGAAGCTGGGTGAGGCCCAGGGCTTCGAGGACGGTGACTGGGTGTGGGTCGAGTCGCCCCACGGCAAGGTGCGCTGCATGGTGCGCTTCTCCGAGTCGGTCGAGCCGGGCACGGTCTGGACCTGGAATGCCATCGGCAAGGCCGCTGGTGCCTGGGGGCTCTCGCCGAAGGCCAACGAATCGCAGAAAGGCTTCCTGCTCAACCACGTGATCAGCGAGGAACTGCCGCCCTGCGAGTCCGGCGAGCATATCTCCAACTCCGACCCGATTACCGGCCAGGCCGCCTGGTACGACGTGCGGGTGAAGGTCTACAAGGCCTCCGAGTCCGAGCCCAAGCGTACCTTCCCGCAGTTCAAGCCGCAGCGCCGAGTGCCGGGCATGGATCCCAAGCGCGGCCGCTGGCAGGCCTATTTCGCGGGCATGTTCCGTAAGAAGACCGGCATCAACTGAGCCTGGCGGGAGAGAGAAAGACATGACACAACTGGCTTTGGTCATCGACCTGAACGTTTGCGTGGGCTGCCACGCCTGCGTGACCTCGTGCAAGGAGTGGAATACCTCCGGCTGGGCGGGGCCCATGGTGGATCAGCGTCCCTATGACGCCGACTCCACCGGCACCTTTTTCAACCGGGTACAGACCTTCGAGGTGGGGGAGTATCCGAACACCGAGACGGTGCACTTCCCCAAGAGCTGCCTGCACTGCGAAGAACCGCCCTGCGTGCCCGTCTGTCCCACCGGCGCTTCGTACAAGCGCAAGGACAACGGCGTGGTGCTGGTCGACTATGACAAGTGCATCGGCTGCAAGTATTGCTCCTGGGCCTGCCCCTACGGCGTGCGCGAACTCGACGAGATGCAGAAGGTGATGAAGAAATGCACCCTGTGCATCGATCGCATCACCGACGAGAGCAAACCCGAGTCCGAGCGCAAGCCGGCCTGCGTGCTCGCCTGCCCGACCAGCGCGCGCCTGTTCGGCGACGTGCACGACCCCGACTCCGAGGCCTCGGTGGCGATCCGCGAGCGCGGCGGTTACCAGCTGATGCCCGAGTGGGGCACCCAACCGGCCAACCACTATCTGCCGCGGCGCAAGACCCGCATCCAGATCTTCGAAGACGAACTGGAGCGTGTGGACAACCCGCTGGACAAGGAGCACCCGCTGCCGGCGGCATCGGGCGAGACGCTCGACGACGTGACCTTCTGATTGCTTCTGATTGGGTTGTTCACCACAGAGGACACAGAGAGCACAGAGTCTTCCTGGAACCAAGGTAAATGCCATTGGCGCAAGGGAAGGCATCCGGGTGATGCAAATGCAAACATTTCATTCTCCGTGTCCTCTGTGATCTCTGTGGTGAAATAAAGAAACCAACCGAGGAACAGCAAAAATGCATCCCGCTTTTTCCGTGATCTTTCTGACCACCCTGATCGGTGCGGCCCAGGGCATGTTCATGGCTCTGGTCACTGGTCAGGTGTATTCCATGGCCAATCTGCTCGAGCCGCAGGATTCAGTCACCTTCTATGCGGCGGGCAGCCTGATCGCCCTGCTGCTGCTTGGTGGCGGCCTGGTGGCCGCGGTGTTCCACCTGGGCAAGCCGAGCTATTTCATCACCCGCGCCTGGCGTGGTGTCACCCAGTGGCGCACCTCCTGGCTGTCGCGCGAGCTGATCGCCCTGCCGGCCTTCATGTTCCTGGTGTTCCTCTACGGGGTGGTGCATTACATGGGCTGGACCGACACCCTGTTCACCATCAAGGGCGTGATCCCGGTCGATCTCAGCCTGATCATCGGTACCCTGGGCGTGCTGATGGCGATCACGCTGTTCATCTCCACCGCCATGATCTATGCCAGCCTGCGCTTCCTGCAGGAATGGCACTCGCCGCTGACGGTGGTGAACTTCATCCTCTTCGGCATGGCCTCGGGCTTTACCCTCACCGCAGCCTTCTCGGCCTGGACTGGGGTGGATCTGGTGGGCTTCTACGGCACCTGGGCGGTGCTGTTCACCATCATGGCCTTTGTCACCCGCTTCTGGTCGATGCTGCGCAACCAGCGCATCAAGCACAAGAGCGACATGCGCTCGGCACTGGGCATCCGTCACACGAAGATCACCCAGCGCTCGATGGGCTTCATGGGCGGTTCCTTCAACACCAAGGAATACTTCCACGGCAAGAGCGGTGCCTTCGTAGAGGCGGTGCGCCTGTTCTTCCTGGTGATGGTATTCGCGGTGCCGGTGGCGCTGCTCGCGGCCAGCAATGCGCTTGAGTCCAGGTGTCTTCCGGCGCTGGCCTTCCTTGCCCAGTACATCGGTCTGCTGGCCGAGCGCTGGTATTTCTTCGCCGAGGCCAAGCACCCGCAGAACCTGTACTACCAAACAGTGGGGTGAGCAGGCCAGTGCTGGGGGGATTCAGGTCCCCTTGCTGCCATTGATGACGTGCAGGCTCGGGTCGCGGGGGTGATGCTCGATGCGATTCCCGCCGGCCTGCTTGGCGCGATACATGGCGGCATCGGCCTGGCGCAGCAGTGTCTCCATGTCATTGGTCGCGCCCCTATCCAGGCAACGCCGATGCTGACTCTCGGGGCGAAGGTCTTGCCGCACAATTCCAGTGGCTGCTGGATGGCCTCCAGGACGCGCTGGGCGATGGCATCGGCGTGCATCTCCCCCGGTGTCCCCAGGTAGAGCACCACGAATTCGTCGCCACCGATGCGGGCGGCTTCGAAGCGCTCCAGCGTCAGCAGCTCGGTATGCCGAGATACGGTGGTGATTCGTTTGGCAACGATACGTAACAGGCGGTCTCCAGCCTCGTGTCCGAGGGTGTCGTTGACTTCCTTGAAGTTGTCGATGTCGATCAGGACCAGGGACAGTTCAAGCCCGTTGTTTTGCGCCTGTTGCAACAGGCGGTCAGCATATTCGTCGAACCGCCGGCGATTCGAAAGCTTGGTAAGCGGGTCCTGGTAGGCGAAACGCAACAGGCGGGAATTGATTTCCTTGACGTTGCGCAGCAGGCGACGGTTTTCGGCATTGCGTACCAGGTTGTCCCGAAGCACCAAGGCATAACGTAAGCCACTGGCCAGGATCAGGCCGGCATAGATGATGGCCACCACGGTGAAGGCCAGGTTGTTGCCCGGTGCCAGGAAGACGCCCCATGACACCAGGGACACGAAGATTGGCAGCGCAAAGGCCAGAAAGGTTGGTGGATGGACAGCATTGCTCGGTAGCGAGGCCGGGGGCAGGCACACCAGCGTGGTGATCATCATCAGTTGCACGGCCACCGGCATGTTCGGGTCGTGGAAGAGCATCAGCGAACCCCAGCAGGAACCACCGGCAAGGGCCCCAAGGGCATAGCGCCTTGCCGAGTGCAGGGGATGTTCATCGAAATGCTGCAGTTCGTGCCAGGCAAGAAACAGGCGAGCAAAGTTGATGACACTGAATCCCAGTATCCACAGGGTTATCTGCTCGAACGCGACGTGTTCCAGCAGGATTGCATACGTCAACAGAGCGACGAGATGCGACGCCACCAGGGTGCGTGGTGCGCCCTGCAGGAGTTCTGCCGTGACTGCCGTTTGCGTGGCGATGGGTCTGAGAACAGGAGCCCTCCTGGACACTTTTTCCTCCTGAAATCCTTTTTTATGGGGCCCTGCAGATACCCTCTCTCCCGACAATCGGATGGGAATTACACTATTGAACCGCCCCGGGTTTCCCGGAGACTCCATTTCTTGAGAGGATAGAGTCTATGGATACGAGCAAGAGATATTCCCCTGAGGTCCGGGAACGGGCGGTTCGCATGGTGTTTGATCATCAGGGCGAGCATGATTCCCAATGGGCGGCGATGACCTCCATCGCGGCCAAGATCGGCTGTACTGCGCAAATGGGTGAGACAGGCCGAGCGTGATCAAGGACTGCGTGAGGGTCTGACGACGTCGGAGCGCGAGCGGCTCAAGGCCTTGGAACGGGAGAACCGGGAGCTGAGGCGGGCCAACGAGATTCTGAAGACGGCGTCGGCTTTTTTTGCCCAGGCGGAGCTCGACCGCAAACTGAAGAGATGATCGCGTACATCGACGATCACAGGGATCGTTACGGGGTCGAGCCGATCTGCGCGGTGCTGCCGATCGCCCCGTCCACCTACTATGAGCACAAGGCCCGTGAGGCCGATCCACAGCGACTGCCGCGGCGATTGCAGCGGGATCGCGCCCTGTCAGACGAGATTCGACGGATCTGGGAAGAGAACTTCCAGGTGTACGGTGCCAGGAAGGTATGGCGGCAGCTCAACCGGGAAGGCATCGAGGTAGCCCGCTGCACGGTGGAACGTCTGATGCGTGTCATGGGGTTGCGGGGTGTGGTGTGAGGCCGCCGTTGCCGGACAACGATCGGCGACACGACGGCGGAACGACCACTGGACCGGGTGAAGCGGCAGTTTACTGCCACCCGCCCGAATCAGTTGTGGGTGGCGGACATTACCTACGTGGCGACTTGGACAGGGTTTGTCTATGTGGCGTTTGTCGTGGACGTCTATGCCCGACGGATCGTGGGCTGGCGTGTCTCCCGGTCGCTGAAGACCGACCTGGTGCTGGATGCGCTGGAGCAGGCGCTATGGTCGCGCCAGGACACAGAGGGCCTGGTGCACCACAGTGACCGAGGCTGTCAGTACCTGTCGGTGCGCTACACGGAGCGCCTGGCCGGGGCCGGCATTGATGCCTCGGTCGGTAGCCGAGGGGACTCCTATGACAACGCTCTGGCAGAGACGATCAACGGTCTGTACAAGGCCGAGGTTATCTACCGGCGAGGCCCCTGGAAGCATAGGGAGGCGGTCGAATATGCCACTTTGGAGTGGGTGGACTGGTTCAACCACCGGCGGCTGCTGGAGCCTATTGGCAACGTGCCACCGGCGGAGTTGGAAGCGGCGTATTATCGCCAACAGAAAGAGTCTGCCAAGGCGGCCTGACTCAAACAAAACAGTCTCCGGAATATCCGGGGCGGTTCACTATCTCTCTATCTGATTGATCCGGGTAGAATTGGTGGCTATCTGTCGTGTATGGGATACACCTTCGTTTTTGAGCCTAGCACAGCCCGTCAAAACGCCAGCCCTCGGAAGGAAAATCATGCGAACACCAGAACTGCTTTCCCCAGCTGGCACCCTGCGCAACCTGCGTTATGCCTTTGCCTATGGGGCGGACGCCGTCTATGCCGGCATGCCGCGCTACAGCCTGCGGGTACGCAACAACGATTTTGACGAGACCAATTTGCGGATCGGCATCGAGGAAGCACACCGGTTGGGCCGGCAGTTCTTCGTTGCCGCCAACGTGATGCCGCACGGGGCCAAGTTGCAGACCTTTCTCGACGACATGGCACCGGTGGTCGCGATGGGGCCGGATGCGTTGATCATGGCCGATCCGGGGCTGATCCTGCTGGTGCGCGAGCGCTGGCCTGAGACGCCCATCCACCTGTCGGTGCAGGCCAACACCGTCAATGCCGCAGGGGTTCGTTTCTGGCAACAGGCCGGGGTGAGCCGGGTGATTCTCTCTCGTGAGTTGTCGCTCGACGAGATCGCCGCCATCCGCGAGGCCTGTCCTGACGTGGAGCTGGAGGTCTTCGTGCACGGTGCCCTGTGCATCGCCTACTCGGGGCGCTGCCTGCTCTCGGGCTATTTCAACCACCGCGACGCCAACCAGGGCACCTGCACCAACGCCTGCCGCTGGGACTACCGTATCGGCCGCGAGGCCTTCGAGGCGAGCCAGGACACGGCCATCCCCTCGGTGCCGCTGTCCGAGGTGAAACGCCATCCGGCGGCCGACGCCGTCTACTACCTGGAAGAAGGCCGTAGGCCCGGTGAGCTGATGCCCATCTTCGAGGACGAACACGGCACCTACATCATGAACTCGCGCGACCTGCGCGCCGTCGAGCACGTGCAGCGGCTGGTCGAGATCGGCATCGACTGCCTGAAGATCGAGGGCCGCACCAAGTCGCACTACTACACCGCGCGCACCACCCAGGTCTATCGCCGCGCCATCGATGACGCCGTGGCCGGGCGGCCCTTCGATCCGGCCTTGCTCGCCGAGCTGGAGCACCTGGCCAACCGCGGCTACACCGACGGTTTCTTCCAGCGTCATGAGACCCACGAACTGCAGGAATACCGCGAAGGTGCCTCGCGTGCGCGCAAGTCGCAGTTCGTCGCCGAGATCGCCGGTTTCGACGCGGACACCGGCCTGGCCGAACTGGCGGTGAAGAACAAGTTCCGGACCGGTGATGAAATGGAACTGGTCACCCCCGCGGGCAATCACCGCTTCCGGCTCGAGGCGCTCTACGACCAGCGGGGCGACCGGCTCGAGGAAGCGCCGGGCGGCGGCTGGACGGTGCGCGCGCCCCTGCCGGTCGCTGCCGACGAGACAGCCTTTCTCACCCGCCTGTTCCCGGCGGAAGGGGCGGGTTGACCACGAAGGGCACAAAGATCGTCTGGGCAGGAGGCCCTTCCCCGGGCCGAACCGTTCGCGGCGGGGACGCCGCTCCTGCCTGTAGGAGGTCCGTCGCCGGGCTGAACCGTTTGCGGCGGGGACGCCGCCCCCACGGGCAGGAGGCCCGCCTCGTTGAAAACCGTCGTGTTCTTCGCGCCCTTTGTGGTTTTCCCCTAACCCAGCGCCTCGAAGGCCTTTTTCAGGCGCTCCGAGGCGTCGGGTGAGCGCAGCACACCGAGCAAGGGCTCGCGCATGCCCGGCAGGCGCAGCAGGTCGCCGACACAATGCGCGAACACGCCGGTGGGCACGGCTTCGTCGGCCAGCCTCTCCAGCCAGGCCCGGGCGGTGTCCGGGTCGTCCAGGGCTTCCCAGGCACGGCCGCCGATGGCTGCCAGCACCTCGGGGTCGGAGGATTGCGGACGCGCCAGGACCTCGCGGATGGCCGTCCGCAGCGGTTCTCGTGCGCCACGCGAGAGGCCGCGCAGCAGGGCAGCGAACAGGACAGGCGAGGTGAAGGGGGCGTCCAGGGCAAGACGCAGGCGCGCGTGCAGGGCCTGGTCGAGCCCGGGGCCGGGCACATGGTGCTCCAGGCACTGGCAGAGGGCGATCAGTGGCTCGGGCGGCAGGTGCGGAATGGCGCGGGCAAGCAGCCCGTCGTCGTCCTTATGCTGACGTGCCGCGATGTCCGCCAGCCCCTGAAAGCCGACAAAGCTCCATTGATCCCAGCCCAGTCGCCCCGCCAGGTAGTCGTGGGCATGGGCATGGTATTGCGAGGGGGGCAGGCCCAGAGCCTGGTGAACCTGGGCATGCAGGTTGGCCATCTTGTCCTCGCGCGGGGCGAAGGCCAGGGGGTTTTCGCGCAGTGCTTCGCCCAGTGTCTGCGGGTCGGGACCTTCGCTGGCGATCTCGGCGAAACGCCCCAGCAGGTAATCCCGGGTGGCCTGCACCAGCAGGCCCTGTTCGTCCAGGTCGAAACACAGGAACCAGATCAGGGGTTCCCGGTCGTCGCCAGGCGTCAGTACCAGGGCCAGCCAGGCCTTCTGCTGCATGGGGGTGGGCCAGGGACGATCGGCATGCTCGAAGGCCAGGAAGTCTTCGCGCGTGACCGGTGCCACCCGGCGTCCCAGGTCGTAGAAGCGCAGGGTGGCGCCGGTATTCTCGAGAAATTCCGTGAGTGTCATTTCAGCCAGTCCACCAGGTGGTTCTCCAGGGCGTCGGCCTCGTCCTCGCAAACGGTGCGGTCGCATACTCGCTGCCCGGCGGATACCACCGAGTCGGGGTCACCACTCACCAGCGGGTGCCAGCTGGGCAGCGGTTTGCCCTCGGCCAGCAGCCGGTAGGCGCAGGACCGGGGCAGCCAGCCGGGGGAGCGCAAGGTGTCGAGCGTGATGGTGATGCAGTCGGAGGCCCGGGTCGAGCGGTTCGCATAGTCGGTGCAGCGCCCGGTCGCGGTATCCAGCAGGCGACAGTGGACATTGGTGAAGTGGATCTCTCCGGTATCTGCGTCCTCCAGCCGGTAGAGGCAGCAGCGGGCGCAGCCGTCGCACAGGGCCTCCCACTCCTCGCGGGTCATTTCCGCCAGCGTCTTGTGGCGCCAGAAATTGGGGTCGGGTCGCGTCATGGCGGGGCATTGTACGCGGTCGGGAGGGGGGGTGCTGGTTGTATTAGCGATTATTTATACACAGGCCCCGTCCGGGCTTCCAACAAAGAAATATTTGCATATCCTGTTGTATCCAGTTTCTCATGAAGTTCATATAAGTTATTGTATATACGTGATAAAACGCCATTGTTCAAAAAATTGCCAATCTGACAGGGGGTATGAAGCCATGCGGCCCATGCTGCGACTTCAGCAGCTTTTTCACAGAGTTATCCACAGCGGATGTGGAAAAGGGGAGGCCTGAACGAGGCTCGGGGGAAGTGGCGAGGAGCTACTGTGCAAGTGTGCCGGATCGGGCACAATGACCGCATGCGTGTTGCTGTCCCCTCCTCGGAACAACGCCTGATCGAACGTTTTGCCGATGCCCTGTGGATGGAGCGCGGGCTGTCGGACAACACCCTGGCCGGCTATCGAACGGACCTGCAGGATCTGGCCGCCTGGCTGGCCGGGGAGGGGAGTGACCTGCTGCGCGCGTCGCGCGCGGAACTGCAGGCCTACCTGGCCTCGCTGGTACAGCGGGGGCTGAAGGTGCGGACCAGCGCGCGGCGTCTGTCCGGCCTGCGCCAGTTCTATCGCTGGGCTGCCCGCGAAGGCTTGACTGCCGAGGACCCCACGGCGCTGATCGAGATGCCACGGCAGGGGCACCCCCTCCCGCATTCGCTCACGGAATCCCAGGTCGAGGCCTTGCTCCAGGCCCCTGATCTCGACAGCCCCGAGGGGGTGCGCGACCGCTGCATGCTGGAATTGCTGTATGCCACGGGTCTGCGGGTGAGCGAGCTGGTCGGGTTGCGCGCCGAGCAGATCGGCCTGGCCCAGGGGGTGGTGCGGGTGGTGGGCAAGGGCAACAAGGAGCGCCTGGTGCCCATGGGCGACGAGGCCGCGGACTGGGTGCGCCGTTTCGCTGCCGGTGCTCGCCGCGAGCTCCTGGGCGAGCGGGCCTGCGAGGCCTTTTTCCCGACCCGCAGGGGGGCGGGGATGACACGCCAGGCCTTCTGGTATCGCATCAAGCAACATGCCCGACAGGCTGGCATCACCACGCCCCTGTCACCCCATACCCTGCGTCACGCCTTTGCCACCCACCTGTTGAACCATGGGGCCGATCTGCGTGTCGTACAGTTGTTGCTCGGACACAGTTCGCTCTCGACGACCCAGATCTACACCCATGTCGCGCGCGAGCGGCTGCAGCGTCTGTATGAGCAGCATCATCCCAGGGCCTGACGACAGGGCAGGCGGTCCCGACACGAGGGTGAATGGACCGGCGCGGCATCTGTTGGTAGCCTTGAATCGTTTTGGCGCACCCAATTTCTTCCCGAGAGATCCGACACATGAACAGATTGTTTTCGATGCTGGTGTGGTCCCTGCTGACCACCAGTCTGCTGGTCGGCCATGCCCAGGCCGCGACCGATGGTGCCGAGAAGGTGCGCGCCTCGCTGGCCGTGCTGATCCCGCACCTGAAGGTAGACTCGGTTACCCCCAGCCCCATCCCTGGCCTGTACGAGGTGACCTTCGGCAACCATATCGTCTATGTCACCGAAGACGGCAAGTACCTGGTGCAAGGGCGCATCACCAACCTGGAGACGCGTGAACCGATCACGGAGCTGCGGGAGCGGGCGCTCAAGAAGGCGCTGCTCGATCGTCTCGACGAGAAGGACATGATCGTCTACGGCGACGAGGACCTGCCGTACACGGTCACGGTCTTCACCGATATCGATTGCCCCTACTGCCGCAAGCTGCACAGCCAGGTGGACCAGTACAACAAGGAAGGGATCCGTATCCGCTACCTTGCCTACCCGCGTGCCGGTCCCGGCAGCTCTTCCGAGAAGAAGGCCGAGGCCGTGTGGTGTGCAGAGGATCGCAAGCAGGCGATGACCCTGGCCAAGTCGGGCGGCAAGGTGCCGTATCGCAAGTGCGACAACCCGGTGCGCGAGCAGTATCGCCTGGGCCAGGACCTGGGTATCACGGGCACGCCGGCGCTGGTCCTGGACGATGGCGAGATCATCCCGGGTTATGTGCCGCCGAAGCAGCTGCGGGCGGCCCTGGACTAGCGCAAGGCGGCCATGGGCGGAAACAACTGAAATCCCGAGATGGCGGTACACCCCCTGGAATGCGCGCACCTCACGCACGTGGGGCTCGTGCGGCAGCACAACGAGGACTATCTGGCCTGCTTCCCCGACCAGGGCATCCTGGTGCTGGGTGACGGCATGGGCGGCCACCGGGCAGGGGAGATCGCCTCGCGCATCGCCATGGAGGCAGCGGCCGAGGCCCTGCTGCCGGCGCAGGAGGAAGATGCCGCCGACGATCTCGAGAGCCTGTTGCGCATCGGCCGTGCCGCCGAGGTGGCCAATCGCGCGGTGTTCGCGGCGGTGGATCGCGACCCTGGCCTGCGCGGTATGGGTACTACCCTGGTGGCCGCCATGTTCCGTGAGCGGCACGTCTATTTCTCGCACGTCGGTGATTCGCGCCTGTACCGGCTGCGTGACGGCTACCTGCGTTGCCTGACCCGCGATCATTCCCTGGTGCAGGAGGTGCTGGACAACGGCCTGTTCGCGAACCGTGCCGAGGTCCATGCCGCCGGTATTCGCGACAACATCCTGACCCGCTGCATCGGGCTGGACCCCGACATGGAGGTGGACGTGGGGGATGCCGAACTGCAACAGGGTGATATCTACCTGGCATGCAGTGACGGGCTGTGTGGCCGGGTCAGCGACGAGACCCTGCGTCACGTGATGCTGTCTCACCCCGACCTGGAGGGTATGGCGCGTGAGTTGATGGACGTGGCGCTGGCTGCCGGCGGGCAGGACAACATCAGCATCATCCTGGCGCGGCCGCAGCTCTGAATCGTGGCGGGGTGTGATTCCGGCCGGGGGTCAGCGTTCCAGTAATGGCAACTTGTTCGGCGTGCCGTTCCACTCGTCGGCGTCGGGTGGTGGGTCCTTCTTCTGGCTGATCACCGGCCACTCGGCAGCCAGCTCGGCGTTCAGCGCCAGGAACTGTTCCTGGTCCGGTGGCAGATCGTCATCGGAGACGATGGCCTCGGCCGGGCATTCGGGTTCGCACAGGGCGCAGTCGATGCACTCGTCGGGGTCGATCACCAGGAAGTTTGGCCCTTCGCGAAAGCAGTCCACCGGACAGACTTCGACACAGTCGGTGTATTTGCACTTGATGCAGTTTTCGAGGACGACAAAGGTCATGGCGTTCTCCTTGCTTGTTACCGACTATAGCTCAATATGGTGTCCTTCGAGGGCATGTCGAGAGCAGGGTTGTGCACCAGCATCAATAGTCGGTGGGCCAGGCAACGCCCGGTGACTGGGAAAGCCTATTCCAATGCGTTCGATGCTTCGGTCGTCTCCGGATGACCGGTGTGCCGCATGTGCATCGCCAGGGCGTTGTCCATGGTGGCGGCGTGCTGCTCGAACCAGGCCGGCAACTGCTCGACCAGTTGTCGGGCGGGAGCCAATTCTCCGCCACGCGCGCGGCGCAAGGTCTCTTCCATGGCTTCCAGTACCCGCTGGTGCTCACCGCGGTGGATCATGATCGGCGGAAAGCCGCACTCTTCCATCCAGCGGTTCTCGCGTTCGAAATGCTCGTGGGTATGGGCGACCAGTTCCTGCAGTGCGCTGGCCAGTTCTTCATCGGGTGCGCGCAGTGCACGGTCAACCCGCTCGACGAATTCTCGATGCACCGCGTCCATGGTGGCGATGCCTTTCTCGAGCTTTGAATCCCATTCATAGACCATCGCGGCGTTCTCCATTGGTTCAGGCATTCCCGCGCAAGCGCTCCCGGAGACCCAATGCCAGCAGTCTCACGGCGAACCAGAGAAAACCGGGAAGCTGCCGCAGCAGCCCCCCTTGATGTCGCTTGCCGCTACAGGGCAGGGAGATGCACATCGTTCAGGTGTTCTACAGACTCCTTATCTTGTCCAATTGTGTCGCCAGTTGTTCGAGTGCGCCTTGAGATTTGTCAAGCCGGTCGCGCTCCTTCTGCACCACCGCAGCGGGCGCCTTGTCCACGAAGTTGGGATTCTCCAGCTTCTTGCGCACCCGCGCGATGTCGGCCTCGAGCTTGCCGATCTCCTTTTCGAGGCGTGTGATCTCGGCCTCCTTGTCGATCAGGCCGGCCAGCGGGATCAGGATCTTCATCTCGCCGACCAGGGCGATGGCCGACTCGGGTTCCCTGCTGTCTTTCTCCAGCACCTCGATGGACTCCGGCCGGGCCAGGGCGTCGAGGTACAGGCGGTGGCGGGCGAGGCGCTCGCGATCTCGTTCGCTGGCATTGGCCAGCAGGATGGGCACCGGTTTGCCCGGGGCGATGTTCATCTCGCCCTTGATGCGGCGCACGCCCAGGATGAACTGCATGACCCAGTCCATTTCGGCCTCGGCGTCACTGTCCTGCCAGCCGGCGTCGACCTGTGGCCAGGACTGGCGCATGATGGTCTCTCCCTCGGCGCCGGCCAGCGAACGCACGCGTTGCCAGATCTCCTCGGTGATGAAGGGCATCACCGGGTGGGTCAGGCGCAGCAGGGTCTCGAGTACCTGCACCAGGGTCTGGCGGGTGCCGCGACGCTGGGCCTCGGTGGTGTCGGGTGCGTTGAGCACCGCCTTGGACAGTTCCAGGTACCAGTCGCAGTACTGGTTCCAGATGAAGTCGTGCAGGGCATTGGCCATCTGGTCGAAGCGGTAGCCCTCGATGGCGGTGGTGACCTCCGTGATCACCTGCTGCAGACGGGCGCGGATCCAGCGATCGGCCGCCGAGTATTCGACCGGCTCACCACCCAGCCCGCAGTCCTGGCCCTCGGTGTTCATCAGCACGTAGCGCGCCGCGTTCCACAGCTTGTTGCAGAAGTTGCGATAGCCTTCGATGCGCCCCAGGTCGAACTTGATGTCGCGCCCGGTGGCGGCCAGCGCGGCGAAGGTGAAGCGCAGGGCGTCGGTGCCGAAGCTGGGGATACCCTCGGGAAACTCCTTGCGTGTCTGCTGCTCGATCTTTTTCGCCAGTTGCGGCTGCATCATGCCGCGGGTGCGCTTGGCGATCAGGTCCTCGAGCGAGATACCGTCGATCAGGTCGATGGGATCGAGCACGTTGCCCTTGGACTTGGACATCTTCTGACCCTGCGAGTCGCGCACCAGGCCGTGCACATAGACCTCGCGGAAGGGCACGTCATCCATGAACTTGAGCCCCATCATGATCATGCGCGCGACCCAGAAGAAGATGATGTCGAAGCCCGTGAGCAGCACACTGGTGGGGTAGAAGGTGCGCAGGCGCTCGGTGTCCTCGGGCCAGCCGAGGGTGGAGAAGGGCCACAGCGCCGAGCTGAACCAGGTGTCGAGCACGTCCTCGTCCTGGGTCAGCGGGTAGTCAGGGGCCAGCTCGTGCTTCTCGCGCACCTCGGCCTCGGAGCGGCCGACATAGACATTGCCCTCGGCGTCGTACCAGGCCGGTATGCGGTGGCCCCACCAGATCTGGCGGCTGATGCACCAGTCCTGGATGTTGCGCATCCACTCGAAGTAGGTGTTCTTCCAGTTGTCGGGCACGAAGCGGATGCGGCCCGACTCCACCGCCTCGATGGCCGGTTTCGCCAGCGGGCCGACCTTGACGTACCACTGGTCGGTGAGGAAGGGCTCGATGACCACACCGGAGCGGTCGCCGCGCGGCACCATCAGCTTGTGATCGACAACCTTCTCGAGGAGCCCGGCGGCCTCCAGGTCGGCGACGATGGCCTTGCGCGCCTCATAGCGGTCCAGGCCGATGTACTTCGCCGGGATCAGTTCACTCTCTTCGGGCAGGTTCTCGCGGATCGCCGCGTCCACGGTGAAGATGTTGATCAGGCCGCCATGGATCTGTTCGGCAATGGCCTTCTCGTCACGGTGGCGCAGCCAGACCTCGTAGTCGTTGAAGTCGTGCGCCGGGGTGATCTTCACGCAGCCGGTGCCGAACTCGGGGTCGGCATGCTCGTCGGCGACGACCGGGATCTTGCGGCCGGTCAGCGGCAGTTCCACCAGTTCGCCGATCAGGTGCTTGTAGCGCTCGTCCTCGGGGTTCACCGCCACCGCGCAGTCGCCCAGCATGGTCTCGGGGCGGGTAGTGGAAACCACCAGGTAGCCGGTACCGTTGGACAGCGGGTAGCGCATGTGCCACATGTGGCCGGCCTCTTCCTCGGAGATCACCTCCAGGTCGGAGACCGCAGTGTGCAGCTTCGGGTCCCAGTTGACCAGGCGTTTGCCGCGATAGATCAGGCCCTCCTCGTAGAGGCGCACGAAGACTTCCTTCACGGCTTCGGACAGACCCTCGTCCATGGTGAAGCGCTCGTGTGCCCAGTCCAGCGAGGAGCCCAGGCGGCGCAGCTGGCGGGTGATGGTGCCGCCGGACTCTTCCTTCCATTCCCAGATGCGCTCGATGAACTTGTCACGGCCCAGGTCGTGGCGGCTGAGACCCTCGGCCTCGAGCTGGCGTTCGACCACCATCTGGGTGGCGATGCCGGCGTGGTCGGTGCCGGGTTGCCAGAGGGTTTTGTCGCCTTTCATGCGGTGATAGCGGATCAGGGTGTCCATCACCGTGTTGTTGAAGCCGTGCCCCATGTGCAGGCTGCCGGTGACGTTCGGCGGCGGGATCATGATGCAGTAGGGCGCGCCCGGCGCATTCATGTCAGGGGCGAACCAGCCCTTGCTCTCCCAGGTTTGGTACCAGCGTTGTTCGATGACGTGCGGGTTGTAGGTATTGTCCATTGGCGTGGATTCCGGCCGATGTGCGAAAAGCCGCGATTATAGGGGATGGCTGGTGTCGACGAAGCGGAATTGTCCCCCTCCCGGCATCCCTCGCAGGCGGGGGAGGGGCGAGGAGGAGCGCATCGCCGGTTCAGAGTCGGGGTGGATTGGCGGAGTTGCTAGAATGCGGGCTTCTCGTACTCGTTGTCTTTGTGCATACCATGAAACGACTGTCCATTCTTCTGCTGGGGTTGCTGGTCCTGCCTGCGCATGCCCATGTCGCCGGCGGCCTGGCCGGGGGCTTCACGGCCGGCCTGTTGCACCCGGTGCTGGGCCTGGATCACGTGGTGGCCATGGTCGCGGTCGGCCTGTGGGGTGCCTTCCTGGGGCAGCCGGCGATCTGGCTGTTGCCGGTGGTGTTTCCGTTGGTGATGACCGTCGGTGGGGCGCTGGGTATTCTGGGCGTACCCTGGCCAGCGGTGGAGACCGGTATCGCCGTGTCGGCCATCGTGCTGGGCCTGATGGTGGCCTTCGCGGTGCGTCCGCCGCTGTGGCTGGCGGCACTCATCGTGGGTTTCTTTGCGGTCTTCCACGGTTATGCGCACGGTGCCGAGCTGCCGTCTTCCGCCGGACCCCTGGCCTTCAGTCTGGGTTTTGTGGTCTCCACCGGACTGCTGCACCTCTCAGGGGTAGCGTTGGGTTTGCTCACCCGCTGGCAGGGGGGGCGGCGCCTGGTGCAGGCCGGAGGCGGGGTGATCGCGCTGATCGGCGTGGCCTACCTGGTGGGCTTGCTGTGAGCGTTCGCTGGCTCTGGCTGGCGCTGGTGCTGCCCGGCGCTGCCCTGGCGCACAGTCCGATCAAGGGCCTGGGTGATTTCTACAACGGCATCCTGCACCCGCTGTTCGTGCCCGCACAGCTGCTGCTGGTGGTCGCCCTGGGACTGGTGACAGGCCAGCAGGGGGTGCAGCGGCACCTGCCGGCCGTGGCCGGGTACGCGCTGGGCGTGGTGGCCGGCCTGACGCTGATCGGCCAGTACCCGCAGGTAGTGACACCGGAGCAGCTTGAGGTGGCGATTCTGGGCACGGCGGTGGCACTGGCCCTGCTGGTGGTGCTGGCGCGTTCGTTGCCACGGGTTCTGCTGACGGTGCTGGCGGCGCTTGCCGGCCTGTTGCTGGGACTCGATTCCCTGCAATCGGACCCGGCCGGCAGCGCGCGTACCGCGGCGTTGTTCGGCAGCGGCATCGCCCTGTACCTGCTGATGCTCTATCCCATGGCCTTGGCCGAGCGCTTCCAGGGGCATGCCTGGACGCGTATCGGCACCCGGGTGCTGGGGTCCTGGATAACGGCCAGCGCCCTGCTGGTGCTGGCCCTGGCCCTTTCGCCGCTCAGACCAGCAGCGCCCGGATCGATTCCCACTCCAGGCGATCCCAGAACCAGTACAGCGCCACCCCGCTGATCAGCAGCGACAGGGGCATTACCACCAGTGCCCGGTACCAGGGACGGCGGCCGAACCACAGGCCGGTGAGCAGCCAGGCGCCGAGGATGATGCTGATCTGTCCCAGTTCGACCCCGATGTTGAAACTGACCAGCGCGGTGGCGAAGGCCTCCCTGGGCATGCCGAACTCGCTGAGCATGCCGGCAAATCCGATGCCGTGAAGGAGACCGAAGCCGAACACCAGGGCCAGGCGGCTGCGCGCCAGGCGGCGGTGCCACAGATTCTCGGCCCCCACGTACACGATGGACAGGGCGATCAGCGGCTGCACGATGGCCGCGGGCAGGGTGAGCCAGCCGTAGATGGCCAGGCCCAGGGTGAGGGTGTGCGCCAGGGTGAACATGGTCACCTGCCAGAGCAGCGGACGGATGCGTGCACTGAACAGGTAGAGCCCGAGGATGAACAGGATGTGGTCCATGCCGCGCGGCAGGATGTGGTTGTAGCCGGCGATGACGTATTCGCGGACGATGTCGGTCCAGCCGCGGCGGTTGGCTACCTCGGTGATGGAGAAAGCCTGGCTCACGCTGTCGTCACGGATCCACTGCCAGTCCGACCAGTGGTATTCCTGAGTCTGGCGGTTGACCTGGCGCACCCGCACCGCGTTGTCACCGAAGGCCGCGGGATAGTACCAGGTCAGGGTGTGGGCCGATTTCGGCACCTCGCCCTCGAGCAGGATGACACTGATGCGCGGGATCTTGGTGTACCCGCGCTCGGGAATGGTGACCTGGCGGATGCGCGGCATGCTGCGCTTGCCATCGAAACGGATGGCGACCCTCTCCAGAAGACGGGGGCGGAAGGGCTCGAAGGCGCGCATCAACTCCTCGGGCGGCAGCTTGCGCAGGGCGTCGTACTCGGCGGCGTTGGGCGCGTCCTGAGTGTTCTTGTAGCGGGCATTGATGCCGGTGAGCAGGGCCTCGATGCTGGCGCGCAGTTCCACCTCGTAGTGTCCGTCGGCAAACACGCTGATCTCGACCAGCGCAGGCTTCACGACGTCGGCCCCGGACGACAGCGGCAACAGCAGGGTACAGAGCAGCAACAGCAGGCGTGGCAACAGCGTGTTCTCTCTATTGCGGGAATAAAACCGGGTCGGACGCGTCTGCCCAGCATTCCAGGTAGCAGGGCCTGCGTCCGGTGTGCCGGGCGGTTCGCAACAGACCGTCGGCGAGCTTGGTACACTGCTTCCCAGTATGCCCATGGTCGGGCTGTTCAACAATACGACGAGAGAAAGCAAAAATTATGTCCAGCAAAATAGATCGCCGTGATTTCATGAAACTGATGGGAGTGGGCGCCGCCGTGGGCGCGGTCCCCTGGGCCGCCAGCCGCGCGTTGTCCGGGCCGAAACCTCCCGAGGGTTTCTACGATGTGCCGATGAAGGGCACGGTGCGCCTGCTGCACATCACCGATGTGCACGGTCAGTTGCAGCCGGTCTATTTTCGCGAGCCCAATGTCAACCTGGGCGTGGGTGAGGCCTTCGGCCGGCCGCCGCACCTGGTCGGCAAGAAACTGCTCGCTGCCATGGGTATGAAACCGAACACCCCCGAGGCCTATGCCTATACCTACCTGAACTTCACCGAGGCCGCCCACAAGTACGGACGCACCGGTGGCTTCCCGCAGATCAAGACCCTGCTCGACAGGCTGCGCGAGCAGGCCGGCGGGCGCGACAAGACGCTGACCCTGGACTCGGGCGACCTGTGGCAGGGTTCGGCCACCGCCCTGTGGACTCGTGGCGTGGACATGGTCGAGGCCTCCAACATCCTGGGCCTGGACGTGATGGTCGGCCACTGGGAGTTCACCTACAAGGAAAACGAGGTGCTCAACAACGTGGCCCTGTTCAAGGGGGACTTCATCGGCCAGAACGTGCGCGTCAAGCCCGATGCCCTGATGAGCGACGAGTACATGGCCCTGGTCGAACAATACGACGGTCGTGGCCTGTACGACGAGGACAAGGGTTATGCCTTCCAGCCCTATGTCATCAAGGAGATCAACGGTGCACGCATCTGCATCGTCGGTCAGGCGTTCCCGCGCACCGGCAACGCCAACCCGCAGGAGTTCTTCCCCGATTGGTCCTTCGGCCTGCGCGAGGACGATATGATCGAGATGGTGCAGGAGATCCGCAAGGAGGAGAAGCCCGATGCCATCATCCTGCTGTCGCACAACGGCATGGACGTGGACATCAAGATGGCGCAGCGGGTGCCCGGCCTGAACGCGGTGCTCGGCGGCCACACCCACGACGGTATGCCAAAGCCCATCAAGGTGAAGAATGTCGAGGGACATGAGTGCTGGGTGACCAACGCCGGCTCCAACGGCAAGTTCGTGGGTGTGCTCGACCTGGACGTGCGTGACGGCAAGCTGCGCGGCATGCACTACAAGCAGCTGCCGGTGATCACCGACTGGCTGCCGGCCGACAAGGAGATGGCTGCCTACCTCAAGCAGATGCGCAGCAAGGTCTATGACAAGCACATCGTCGAGTCGCGTCGCAGCGACCTGTTCTACAACGAGGATCGCCTGGGCAAGACCTTCGAGGAGATCCTGTCCGAGAAGCTGGCGATCGCCGATCGTACCCTGTACCGGCGTGGCAACTTCATGGGCACCTGGGACCAGGTGCTGTGCAACGCCCTGCGCTGGGAGTTCGATGCCGACATCGCGCTGTCGCCTGGTGTGCGCTGGGGAACCACCACCCTCGAGGGTGACTGGATCACCATGGAAGACCTGATGACCCAGTGCGCCATGACCTACGGCGAGACCTATGTCACCGAGATGACCGGCCAGCAGATCCACGACATGCTCGAAGGGGTGGCCGACAACCTCTTCGATCCCGATCCCTACCTGCAATCGGGCGGCGACATGGTGCGCGTGGGCGGCATGGACTACACCATCGAACCGGCCAAGAAGCTTGGCGAGCGCATCACCCACATGGTTCTCGACGACGGCAGTCCGCTGGACCCGGAGAAGACCTACAAGGTCGCCGGCTGGGCCACGGTCAACCGGGTGCCCGAAGGCCGCCTGATGTGGGACGTGGTACGCGACTACATCCTCGAGAACCGGGATGAGGACAAGGTGCTGCGCCTCAAGAAGATCAATGTTCCCACCCTGGTGGGCGTCAGCGAGAACCCGGGCTTTGCCGACTACGCCGGCAAGGCGAGCTGATCCGGTACCTCCCTGTCCGGTCCTGTGCCGGGCAGGGAGGTCGGGTTCATCGAAGCCTCTCGTCCAGTAGTTCGATCCAGTGCCTTACCGGCACCGATGTGCCACTCTGCAGGTGCAGCTGGCACCCCACGTTGGCGGTGGCGATCACGTCCGGCCCCTGCGATTGCAGGTGCCGCAGCTTGTTCCCCAGTAGCTGCTGCGAGAGCCCGGGCTGGAGGAGCGAATAGGTCCCTGCCGATCCGCAGCAGAGGTGGGCATCGGGCACCGCCGTCAGGGTGAAACCGGCATCCCGCAGGATACCCTCGACCACCCCGTTCAGTTTCTGGCCGTGTTGCAGGGTGCAGGGCGCATGGAAGGCCACGCGCGGCGACGTGTCGAAGGTGAGTGGGGACAGGTCTTCCGCGCTCAGCACTTCCGCGAGGTCGCGGGCCATTGTCGCCACCCGGGTTGCCTTTTCCGCGTACTCGGCGTCGTCCTGCATCAGATGGCCATCATAGTCCTTGACCTGCACCGCGCAGCCGCTGGCGTTGACCAGGATTGCATCGACGCCCTGCTCGATGTACGGCCACCAGGCGTCGATGTTGCGCCGCACGAAATGGCGTGCTTCCTCCGGTGCGGACAGGTGCTGGCTGACCGCGCCGCAGCAGCCTTGCCCGCGCGCGCTGACCAGGCTGATCCCCAGGCGGTCCAGCAGGCGCCTGGCGGCCGCATTGGTGTTCGGCGTAGCCACCGACTGGGCGCAGCCGTCGAGCAGCAGCATGCGGCGCGCGTGTCGCTGTGGCGGGACCGCGCCGGTCTTCTGCGGCCGGGGGATCTTGCGGCGCAGCCGGGCGGGCAGCACGGGCGAGAGCCACTGGCCCAGGCGCAGCGGTATCCTGAAACGCGCGGGATAGGGCAGCAGCTTCCGCAGCAGGTAGCGTTGCACACCTCGCGACAAGGAGCGTCCCACCTGGGCCTCGACGATCTCGCGGCCGATGTCCAGCAGCCGGCTGTAGTGGACCCCGGAAGGACAGGTGGTCTCGCAGGCGCGGCAGGTCAGGCAGCGGTCCAGGTGTTGCTGGGTCAGCCGGGTGGCTGGTGTGCCTTCCAGGACCTGCTTGATCAGGTAGATGCGGCCCCGCGGCCCGTCCAGCTCGTCGCCGAGGAGCTGGTATGTGGGGCAGGTGGCGGTGCAAAAGCCGCAATGCACGCAGGCGCGCAGGATCCGGTCGGCCTCCTTGCCGGCACGGGTCTCCAGCAGTGACGGGAGGAGCGAGGTCTGCATCAGAATTCTCCGTAGAGTCGGCCGGGGTTCAGAATGCCCGCCGGGTCGAAGGCACGTTTCAGGTTTCGGTGCAGCGCCATCAGCGGAACGGGCAGCGGGTGGAACGCCTCGCCCTCCGGCGCCTCGCCGCGGAAGCGCGTGGCATGGCCGCCCGCCTCGGCGGCGGCGCGCTGGATGGTCTCTCCGGCCGCCTCCGAGATCAGCCAGCGCTGGGCGCCGCCCCATTCAATCAGTTGCTTGCCCGGCAGGTCCGCCTGGAAGGGCGTGGTCGATGGGACAGAGAGTCGCCACAGGGGACGTTTCCCGGTGAAGAAGGCGTGCCGGTGTTCCCGCAGTCTTTCCCAGTAGCTCGCGCCGTCGGCCAGGATCTCGCCGCCGATGCGCTTGCGCGCTCCCTCCACGGCGCCGTTGGTGCCGGAGAGACGCAGGTGCAGCTGGATGCCGTCATGGCTGGAGGCGGACAGTGGCACCGGCGTGCCGGCCAGCCGGTTCATCTTTTCGATCGCTTCGGTCGCATCGCATTCCTGCACCAGGGTGAGTTCCGTTTCCGGTTTCGGCAGCACCTTGAGGCTCACCTCCAGGAGGATGCCGAGCGTGCCGAAGGCGCCGGCCATCAGGCGCGAGACGTCGTAGCCCGCCACGTTCTTCATCACTTCGCCACCGAAGCGCAGGATCTCGCCGCGACCGTTGATGATCCGGCAACCGAGCACGACGTCCCGCACGGCTCCGGCATAGGGCCGGCGGGGGCCCGACAGGGCACAGGCGATGGTGCCGCCCAGGGTGGCGCCGGGACCGAAGTGCGGTGGTTCGAAGGGGAGCATCTGGCCTTGCGCCTCCAGCGCCTGCTCGATCTCTGCCAGGGGCGTGCCGGCGCGGGCGGTGAGCACCAGCTCCCGAGGTTCGTAATTGACGATACCCCGGTGTCCGCCCAGTTCCAGGACCCGGCCCTGCACCCGGTGACCGAGAAAGGATTTGCTCCCCGAGCCGCGCAGTGCCAGCGGCTCGCCCTTCGCGCAGGCCTCGCGGACCTGCGCCTGCAGTGCTTCTGCCAGGTCGTTCATGCGTTGCTCTGGGTGCGATGCTCGCTGACGGTGCGGTATTCGGCGCAGCGGCGTGGTTGCGGGATGGCCTTGCCGGGGTTGAGCAGCGTCTGGGGATCGAAGGCGGTCTTCACCGCGTGAAACTGTTCCAGCTCGGCAGCGCCGAACTGTACGCACATCTGGCGGATCTTCTCGTGCCCGACCCCGTGTTCGCCGGTGATGGTGCCGCCGACGCGTACGCTCAGTTCCAGGATCTCCGCACCAAAATCCTCGGCCCGCTGCAGCTCGCCCGGCACGTTGCTGTCGAACAGGATCAGGGGGTGCAGGTTGCCGTCTCCGGCATGGAAGATATTGGCTACCGGCAGCCCGTATTCCTGCGACAGGCGCGCGATGCCTCTCAGTACCTCTCCCAGCCGCCTGCGCGGCACAGTGCCGTCCATGCAGTAGTAGTCGGGCGAGATCCGGCCGACGGCGGGAAAGGCGGCCTTGCGCCCCTGCCAGAACCGCAGGCGTTCCTGCTCGTCGCGGGCGGTGCGCACTTCGGTGGCGCCCGCTTCGCGCAGCAGTGCGTTGACCCGCATGACGTGCTCCGAGACCTCCTCGTTGGTGCCGTCGATCTCGCACAGCAGGATGGCCGCGGCATCGCGCGGGTAACCGGCATGCACGAAGTCCTCTGCGGCGGCGATGGCCGGGCCGTCCATCATCTCCAGCCCCGCCGGGATGATGCCCGCGGCGATGATGGCGCCGACCGCGTCGGCCGCCTTCTCTACATCGTCGAAGGCAGCGAACACCACCTGGGCGCGTGCCGGCCGGGGCAGCAGCCGGACCAGCGCCTCCACCACGATGCCGAGCATGCCTTCGGAACCAGTGATCAGGGAGAGCAGGTCGTAACCCGGGCTGTCCAGGGCGGCGGAACCGATGGTGAGCAGTTCGCCCTCTGCTGTAACCACCTTGAGTTCCAGCAGGTTGTTCACGGTGAGGCCGTATTTCAGGCAGTGCACCCCGCCGGAGTTCTCGGCCACGTTGCCGCCTATGGTGCAGGCGATCTGCGAGGAGGGGTCGGGCGCGTAGTAGAGGCCATGGGGCGCGGCCGCCTCGGAGATCGCCAGATTGCGCACTCCCGGTTGGACCCGTGCGGTACGCGCCAGCGGGTCGATGTCCAGGATACGGTTCAGGCGACTGAGGCCCAGCAGCACCCCGTCGGCCAGGGGCAGCGCCCCGCCGGAGAGGCCCGTGGCGGCACCGCGCGCCACCACGGGTACGCCGTGTCTCCTGCAGATCTGCACGACCTGTTGCACCTGCTGCACATCTGCCGGCAGCACCGCCAGGAGCGGCAGCTGGCGATAGGCCGGGAGGGCGTCACACTCGTAGGGCCGCAGCGCCTCTTCTTCGTGGATCACCGTGCCCGGTGGCAGCGCGCGTTCCAGCTCGGCGACCAGCGCCGCCTTGCCGGTTGCCAGCCGATCAACCATAGATCTGCCTCGGTAGCCACAGCACCACCTCGGGGAAGACGATGCAGATCACCAGGCCGATGGCCTGCAGTGCCAGGAAGGGCAGGGAGGAGCGGTAGATCTGCCCCATGGTCACTTCCGGCGGGGCCACGCTCTTGAGATAGAACAGGGCATAGCCGAAGGGCGGGCTGATGAAGGACATCTGCATGTTCACCATGTAGACCACCCCGAACCACAGCGCCATCTCGTCCGGGGCCACGCCGGGCAGGCCGAACACCCCGTCGAAGCGCATGGTGCTCAGCAGCGGGATGAAGATGGGCACCGCCAGCAGCAGGATGCCCACCCAGTCCAGGAACATGCCCAGGATCACCAGGATCACCATCATCAGGGTGAGGATGCCGTAGGGCCCCAGGCCGGTGCCCACGATGGCGTCGTTGACGAATTGCTGGCCGCCGTTGACCACGTAGAAGCCCACGAACAGGGTGGCGCCGAAGATGATCCACAGCACCATGCCGGTCACCCGCAGGGTGGAGATGGCCGCCTCGCGGATGTTCTTGAGGGTGAGGCGGCGGTGCATGGCAGCCACCACCAGGGCCCCGAAGGTACCCACGCCGGCTGCCTCCACCGGGGTGGCGATGCCGGCGAAGATGATGCCGAGCACCAGCGACACCAGCGCCAGGGGCGCGCCCATCTTGCTCAGCAGGCGTACCTTCTCGCGGAAGTCCACCCGGTCTTCCGGCGGCAGGGACGGGCCCAGTTCCGGTTTCATGGTGGTGGTCACGGAAACGTACAGGATGTACATCGCGGACAGGATCAGGCCCGGCACCACCGCGCCGATGAACAGCTCGCCCACCGACTGCTGGGCGATGACCGCGAACAGGATGGCCAGGATGGAGGGCGGGATCAGGATGCCCAGCGTGCCTCCTGCCAGGATGGAACCGCAGGCGATGGTGGGGTGATAGTGGCGCCGTATCATGGCCGGCAGGGCGATCATGCCCATGGTCACTTCGGTGGCCCCGATCACGCCGCACATGGCCGCCAGCAGGGTGGAGGCGATGATGGTGGAGATCGCCAGGCCGCCCTTCAGTCCGCCCAGGATCTTGTACACCATGTCATACAGTTCCTCGATGATGCCAGCCCGTTCCAGGATCGAGGCCATGAGGATGAACATGGGTATGGCCGACAGCTGGTAGTTGGTCATCAGCGGGAAGATGCGCGATGGCAGGATGTTGAGCATCTGCGCGTCACCAAACAGGAACAGGAAGACGCAGGCCAGGCCGCCGGTGACGAAGGCCAGGGGAAGACCGGCCATCAGCAGTACCAGCAGCGAGCCGAACATCAGGATGGTGAGCCAGAAGATGTCGATTTCCCAGCCCATGGCTTAACTCCCGGGACGCACTTCGGCGTCCAGTTCTATGGCTTCTGGATTTTTCAACACGGCGATGTCTTTCAGCAGTTGGGCCAGACCCTGCAGGAGCAACAGCATCCCACCCAGAGGCAGGGCGAACTTGATGGGCCAGTACTGCACCGCCCACTCGGTGAAGGACACCTCGTTCACCTGGTAGGAGTCCATGAAGAAGGTCCAGCCGGTCCAGATCAGGGTCAGGGTGAAGATGAAGAAGAACACCGAGGTGAGGATGTCCACCAGCGCCTTGCCGCGCTTCGACAGGCGCGTGTAGAACACGTCCACGCGCACGTGGGAACCTTCACGCAGCACATAGCCGCCGGCCAGCAGGTACTGCATGCCGAACATCAGGAACATGGCTTCGTGCGCCCAGTTGGTGGGGGAGTTGAAGACGTAGCGGGCGATCACCTCGTAGTAGTAGACGAACACCGCCAGCACCGACCACCAGGCCACCAGTTCACCAGCGAAGCCGTTGATCCTCGACACCACCCGGTTGAACAGGAAGGGCTCCCGCGCAGGGTCGTGTTCGCCGCATTCCACCTCGGGGCATTGGAAGGCCGCTGGGGGTGGTGCTGGTTCGCGGGCCCGGGCCTCGCGCACCAGGCGCGGGAGCAACAGGGCGTCGATGGTCAGGAGCAGCAGCACCAGGCCTCCCAGGGTGCTGGATATCGTTTCGATGTGCGCGCCCTTTTCGTTGGCGACCGTCTCCGCCCGGTGTGCCTCCGCCATGGCCGCCTGGGCCTTCGCCATCTTCTGCTCGGCATTTCTGCGGCCCTTGGCGATGGCCCTCTCGGCGCGGCGGATCTTGCCTTCGGCCAGGCGCACCTGGTTGTGGGCATCGGAGATCTCGTTGCGGGCCTGGCGCACCTCCACGTTGGTTACCAGTATGCCCAGGAACAGCAGCATGAAGACCACCGCCCAGCGGCTTTTCAGGTAGAGGCGGTGGACGCCCATGAAGCCGCCCACCAGCAGCAGGAAGTAGGCTACTCCCAGCGAAACCGGGGCGGTCTCGCCGGCGTGCTTTGCGCGTGCGTGATAGAGCCACCAGGCGACCAGGGGAAAACCACCAGGCCTCCCCAGTACAGCCAGTGCGGCAGTACGAAATTCAACTCGGGCATGACTCCCCCCGGGTTCAGTTGGTAGTCAGTTGGTAGGAGGAGGCGGCCCGGGCATCCCCGGGCCGCCCCGCGGTCAGACCTTCAGGCTGTAGCCCTTGATCATGTCGGGCGTGACATAGCCCAGGGAGCCCGACATCATGTAGTCGAGCTGGATCTTGAAGGCCTTGGCGGCATAGGGATCCTTGTTGGCCCACTTGAACCACAGGGGGATCGCCAGTTCCGTGAACGCCTCCACGTCATCCGGGCTGAGGCGCGTGATCTCGGTGCCGGCCTCCTTGAACTTCTTCCAGGCCTCCTGGTCGGCGGCCTGGATCATGGCGTGGTGGTGAATGGAGTAGGACTGCACCTCCGACTCCACGAACCGCTTCATCTTGTCGGACAGCTTGTTCCAGGACTTCTGCCCCACGGTCAGGTCCATCAGGTCCACCGGCTGGTAGATGGACATGAAGCCGGGCGGTCCCATGGAGATGTACTTGGTCACCTGGTGGAAGCCCAGAGCGTAGTTGATCGCCGGGCCCACGTAGTCGGCCACGTCGATGGTGCCCTTCTCCAGCGCCGGGAAGATCTCGGAACCGGGCAGCAGGGTGGTCTTGGCGCCGGCCGCCTGGAAGAGTTCCGCCACCATGCCACCGGGCAGGCGCATCTTGCGCCCGCGGAAGTCGTCGATGGAACGGATCGGCACCTTGGAGTGGATGATGTTGGGGCCGTGCTGGATGGGGCCGACATAGTGCAGGCCCAGCTTGCTGAAGGCCTCGCGCGCCAGTTCCAGGCCGCCCAGGCCGTAGTAGAACACGTCCCACTCGTGGGGGTTGCGCAGCCCGAGCGGATAGGAGCTGAAGAACACCGCCGACGGCATGCGTCCCGCCCAGTAGAGGGTGAAGGGGTTCATGGCGTCCAGCACGCCGTTCTTGACCGCGTCGAACAGCTGGAATTCGCCCACCACGTCCTTGGCTCCGAAGGGCTTGAAGGCCAGCTCGCCGCCGGTCTTCTCGATGATGCTGTCGCACCATTCCTTGAAGACCTGCAGGCCGATGCCGCCCGGCTAGGAAGTCTGGACCTTCCAGGTGGTGGTCTGTGCCGCTTCTGCGTTGCGGATGAAGGGAGCGCCGGTGATCACGGCCGCGCCAGCCGCGGCAGTTCCCTGCAGCGTCTTCTTGAGGAAGCCACGGCGGTCCTGGTCGGTGGCCGCGTCATCCCCCTGGTTTGCCTTCGTCTTGTCGTCTTTCATCGAGGCTGTCCTCCTTTGGGTTGGATTGACCGAGCGGCGCCAGCCGTTCGGTCGGCTGGGAATCGTTATTGTTGGCGGTGTCTCTTCCGGGTGCCCATGCCGTTCACGCCGAGATCTTTCGGGGGGCGGCCAGGCGTTGCAGGGCAGTGGCCAGCGCCTGGTCGTCCCCCACGTTGCCGGGGAAGATCACCACCGGCATGTCCGGATAGCGTGGATGTTCCCTGGGGCAACGCACGACAGAGCAGCCAGGCAGGATCTGGCCGAGCACCCGGGCGGTTCGCAACGCCAGGCCAGTACTTAGCACGTCATTGGAGGTGATGCCACCCTTGCTGATGAGAAAGCCGAGCGATGCTGGCAGACCCTGCACCACCGCCATCAGGAAACGGGAAACCTTTTCCCCGAAGGCGAGCCGCTGCTGCTGGTCGGGGAAGGTCTTCTCCACGCGACTGGTGAAGATCACGGCATGCCGATCCTCGGCATGTGCCTTGGCTGCCTGTTTCGTGACCTCGTCCAGCAGGGACCCCCATTGCTCGCCGATGCGTTCCACGTCCACCTCGATGGGGACCACCGAGGGGAGCGCCAGGAGTTGCTCCAGCTGGGCCGTGGTCTTCTTCACATGGGAGCCTACGATGACCGCGCCGGCACGCCCGTCGCGGACGTAACGGGACATCTCCTCCGGAGGCACGGGCTGGGGCGGCAGCTTGGCCAGTGCGGTGAGCAGGCTGGCGGCGCTGCGGAACAGGAAGCGCTTGCCCCGGCTGGCGGCCAGCTTGAGCTGGTCGGCGAAGTGGTTCAGGTCGCTTTGTGTCTCGGCGTCGACCACGCAGCAGGCATTTCCCTGAAGCGTCATCAAGCGGGCCAGGCTGTCGCCGCGCACGTCCGTGAGCAGGAAGCGCTCCACCTGTTCGGCCTTGATCTCTCCACCGGTCTTCTCCTCGACGTAGTCGGGCAGGTAGGCGGTACTGAAGCCGAACACCGAGTCGCGGGCGAACTCGGTCTGGTGCACCGGGACCTCCTGACCGTCCACGACAAGGTAGTGAGTGCTGTCGCGGGTGATGCGCCCGCCCTCGAAGAAGGCCGGGATAAGGAAGTGGGCATCGAAGGGGCCCAGCTCCTCGGCGATCACGTCGGTCTCCACGGGGTAGTGGCCGCGCAGGGTGGAGTCGGAACGGCTCACCAGGATGGGGTTGATCTCGCATCCTTCCCGCGCCAGTGTGTCCAGGGCCTGTTTCAGGTTGCGACAGACCTCCCGGGTCACCGCTGCCGCCTGTTCCGAACCCATGCTGCGGGTGTTGGTCAGCACGAAGAACAGCGGCGCGGTGTCGCGAAGTCCTTCGAGCAGCGTGGGGACGTCCCAGCGGGTCAGCAGCAGGCAGGAATGGACCGTCTGCGAGCCGGTGGGGTCATCGTCCAGAGCAATGATCTTGGTTTCTGCCATGGCTCAGGCCAGCGCCTCCACCCGTTGGCACATCGCATCGGCGGTCAGCCCGTTGAACGCCATGATCTCGGCCGGCGAGGCGGTGGTCTCGCCGCGCTGCCAGGCGAGCACGTCGCGCGCTGGCGCGCGAGTGCGCAGCAACACCGGCTCCAGGCTGCCGCTGGGGCCGCCGCTGACGCCGAGCAGGACATCGCCGTCGAACAGGGCGTTGAAACGGTCGTCGTCCATGAAGTTGTCGTCCGGCTCGCTGACTGTGTTCCAGGAGACATCGCCGGGGCGGTACAGGCGGCGCGGGTTGACCACCGACACGATACGCACCCGGTAGCCGGCCGCCTCCAGCCGCTCGCAAGCCTCGAACACCGGCAGCAGCACCATGTCGCCGGTGACTGCAAACACCACCGTGCCTTTGTCGCCGGCGGTGCTCTCGTGGAGTACGGCCGCGCCTTCCTCCACGGCGCGCGTCGCCCCGGCTTGATCGAGATAGACCGGCAGTGGGCTCTTGGAGGCCATGATGATCATTGCCTTGTTGAAGCTGTTGGTGGCGTACTCGTAGGCTGCCTGGATGGCGTTGGCGTCACAGGGGAACAGCGGGTAGACGTTACCATTGCGCATCATGGCGGAGAAGTAGTTCTCGATCTCCGGACGCTGGTGGGTCCAGCCGTTGCGTCCCTGCTCCAGCGCCCCCGCAGTGAACATGCATACGATGGACGGGGTCTTGCGCCGCAGTTCCGCCATGGCCTGGGAGACCGTCTGCACGATGGGCCAGCCGTTGATGGCGAAACTCTCGTAGGAGAGCCACAGGGCACGCGAGCCGAACAGGGCCAGGCCGGCGGCGAGGCCCGCACAGGCGTCTTCGTTGAGGGGCTCGTAGACCTGCCCGCCAGGGTCCTGGTTGTACAGCGGGTCCGGAGTGGGGTGGCGGATCTTGAGGGCGTCGTTGATGTTCTTCATGGCCGAGGCCTCGTTGCCGTCGGCGTTGGTCACCACGAAGCGGCGATCCGCCTGGCCCACGGCGGCCACCAGGGCTCCCATGGCGGTGGACGGCACCTGCTTGTCGCCCACCGCAAAATCCTGGCGCGGCAGCGCCGGCAGGGGAGGCAGTTCCAGGGGGGTCTCGGTCACCACCGTCTCCACCGCGGGACCACCCCCGGCGCGGCGGAAATTGTCGCGCACGATCTGCCAGGCGGACGGGGGCAGGGCGCGCCGTTTCAGTCCCTCGGCGATGTGCGGCTTGTCCAGGGTGTCCGCGGGATACAGGTTGTGGGCCTTGGCGCCGACGGTGTGCACGCCCGCGCCCTTGAGCTGCTTGACGATGAACGCCGTCAGGGTGCCTCCGAGGGCAGAACGGGCGGCCCGGTCCATGCCCTGGAGCACCGCGCGGGTGAAGGCCAGCCGTTGCTCCAGGGAGAAGCGGGTGCTGTCCACGTAGGGCCCTTCCTGGCCGCTATCGTCGAAGTCCATGGCGTCCACCAGGACGACCTCCTGGAAACCGTGGCCCCGCCAGTAGGCGATCATCTCCTCGTTGCTCAGGTGCGAGACCATGGCATGGTGTTCCTGGCTGTAGCCATTCCACACCAGAACCGGAAGGAAGTTGGTCGCCTGCGGGTAGGCGGTATGGAAGTGCATCATCGAGTTGAGCACATAGGGCTCGCCCATGCCCCCGTCGCCGATGGTGACCGGGAACAGGGTGCCGGGGTGGAGCAGCGCGCCGGCCATGGCGAAATGCTGCCCCTGCCCCAGCGGGCCCGCGGGGGCCAGCAGGCCGGGGATGGCACCGGACAGATGGCCGAGCAGTCCCTCGCGTTCGCGGAAACGGGCACACAGATCCTGTACCGTGCGGATGCCCATGGTCTCCAGCGAGGTGTCGAGGAACATGGCGCTGTAGAAGCCGGGGGCATGATGCCCCACCTCGGTGATGATGTTGGTATGCCCGAGCATCACCAGTGCCGCATAGGCGTCGGCGCTGCTGGCGAATCCCCCGGGGTGGCCCGATCCCTTGGCACCGGTCATGTGCAGGGTCAGATAGCGCAAGGCATCCGCGCCCAGCAGAGTCTGGTAGACCGCGTCCTGCGCCTCGGGATCGGCGATGGCTGTCTGCCCTTCTCCGATCACCGGAGAGGCAGCAAGCTGGGCCATGCCCGACGGGTATTCGCTAAAGTACTGGATGCCATTGCAGAAAGACGGGATGTCGGCGGTTGGGTGATCGGCCCTTTCGGTGGTTATGAAGCGCCCTCGAGATTCCGTATAGTGAAAAATAAACTGTATTGCAAAAAAAGCATAGGTCGTCCATAAAGTTCCGTAAAGCAGAATCGTTTTTGTATGGTGAAAAATGAAGACGAGCCAACCCATCCAGGTCATTCAACGCATGGCGCGACTCCTGGACGCCCTGGGCAATTGCGAAGGAGACGCCAGCCTCAAGTACCTGTGTGCCGACACCGGCCTTCACCCTTCCACGGCCCACCGGATACTGGCCTCGCTGGCGGTGGAAGGTTTCGTGGAACGCAGCGAGTCCGGTGAGTACCGGTTGGGGCGGAAGCTGGCGGAGTTGGGCAGCCGTGTCGCCTCCGGCCTGGATCTGCGCGAGGCGGCCCGGGACATCATGGAGAGGTTGCGGGATCGTTTCGGGGAGTCGGTCAATCTCACGGTGCGC
This sequence comes from endosymbiont of unidentified scaly snail isolate Monju, assembly GCF_000801295.1. Taxonomy (NCBI): domain Bacteria; kingdom Pseudomonadati; phylum Pseudomonadota; class Gammaproteobacteria; species endosymbiont of unidentified scaly snail isolate Monju. Next base: position 1,027,332 of record NZ_AP012978.1, read on the forward strand.
GAGGGGGACCAGGTGGTTTACGTGGAACGGGCCATCCCCAATCGCATGATGCGGGTGGAACAAGTGATCGGCAGTCGCGCGCCCCTGCATGTGACCGCGGTGGGCAAGCTGATGCTGGCACGAGACGACGAGGCGGCGGTGGATGCCTACATCCGCAACACCGGTCTGCCGGGCCTGACCCCCAATACCTTCACCGATCCTCGGCGCCTCAAGGAGGAGCTGCGGCGCATCGCGGAACAGGGCTATGCCCTCGACAACGAGGAAGCGGAACTGGGAGTGGGTTGCATTGGTGCCCTGATCTATGACGCGCGCGGCGAGGTAGTGGCCGGGCTCTCGGTGTCCGCACCCATGGAACGGCGCCGCGAGGAGTGGATACCGGTGCTGTGCGCTGCGGCGCGCGAGCTGTCCGGCCGCTTGGGGTATCGGCCACGGGAATGAAACCGGCAAGGCGGGCGCATTTCGGCGGCAAGCCGTGTTATAGTGCCCCGGACGGAGCCACTCGGTCTGCCTCGTCCTGGCCATCCGGCCGATTTTTCAACTGCTATTGCGCGCTCCCCGACCGTAGCCTGGCCCTGCGCCATGCGGGAACGGCAACGGAAAAACCCCCATGACCTTCGAACAGCTCGGCCTCTCGGCCGACATCCTGCGCGCCGTCGCCGAACAGGGCTACAGCGCTCCCACTCCCATCCAGGCCCAGGCCATTCCCGTCGTCCTCGAGGGACGAGACATTCTTGCCGGGGCGCAGACGGGCACCGGCAAGACGGCCGGGTTCACCCTGCCATTGCTGCATCGTCTGGCGGAGACAACGCGCAAGGGCAGTCGCACGGTGCGCGCCCTCATCCTCACCCCAACCCGTGAGCTGGCCGCCCAGGTAGGCGAGAGCGTGGCCACCTATGGCCGGCATCTCGACCTGCGCTCGGCGGTGATCTTCGGTGGGGTCAAGATCAACCCGCAGATCCAGCAGCTCCGGCGTGGCGTGGATATCCTGATCGCCACCCCCGGGCGGCTGCTGGATCACGTCTCGCAGGGCACCCTGGACCTTTCGCGGGTCGAGATCCTGGTACTCGACGAGGCCGACCGCATGCTCGACATGGGCTTCATCCACGACATCCGCAAGGTGCTGGCGCAGCTGCCGGAGCGTCGGCAGAACCTGCTGTTCTCGGCGACCTTCTCGGGCGAGATCCGCGCCCTGGCCGAACGCCTGCTGGATGCGCCGGTGTCGATCGAAGTGGCGCGCCGCAACACGGCCGCCGAGAGTGTGGCGCAGCGGGTCTACCGCGTGGACCGCGGACGCAAGGCCGAACTGCTGGCCTGGCTGATCGGCTCGCGCGACTGGCGACAGGTGCTGGTGTTCACGCGCACCAAGCACGGTGCCAACCGCCTGGCGCAGTATCTCGACAAGGCTGGCCCGAGCGCCACGGCGATCCATGGCAACAAGAGCCAGGGCGCACGCACCCGGGCGCTGGCCGGTTTCAAGAAGGGCGACATCCGCGTGCTCGTGGCCACCGACATCGCGGCGCGCGGGCTGGATATCGACCAGTTGCCGCACGTGGTCAACTTCGAGCTGCCCAATGTCGCCGAGGACTATGTGCATCGCATCGGGCGAACCGGTCGTGCCGGGCGCGAGGGCGAGGCGGTGTCCCTGGTCTGCGTGGACGAGGACCGTCTGTTGCGTGACATCGAGAAAGTGATCGGTCGCCGTCTGCCGGCCGAGGTACTGGAAGGCTACGAGCCGGACCCCTCGATTCGTCCCGAGCCCATTCAGAACGGAAGAGGACAGCGTGCCGGGGGACGGCGCAGCGAGGGCGCGCGCCGCGGTGGGCGACCGGGCGGCAAGCGGTCCGGTTCCGGTGCGCGACGCGCAAGGCGATGTCGATGGCAATACCCCCTTCACCGACAACAGCAACCGCGATCCGGTGATGCTGGCGTCGGGTGACATCAAGGTGCGACGCAAGGGCGGAAAGCCGGGTGGTCAGGGCGGACGGCGTTCGCGCCGTGGCGGGGTAGTCGGTTAACCGGTGAGGGGGGCGGTCTGTATCCTGTTGCCGCGCTCGTGACGCGCAAACCACAGGGCCGCGCCCAGTGCCACCAGCAGCATCGGCACCACGCCCAGGTTGACCAGCTGCCAGCCGAACAGGTGTTGCAGTGCACCGGCCGACAGGGAACTGAGCGTGACCGTGGTGAACACCGCGAAATCGTTGCTCGCCTGTACCCGGGCCTTCTCGCTCGGTCGGTAGCAGCGCGTCAGCAGGGTAGTGGCGCCGATGAACAGGAAGTTCCAGCTCAGCCCCAGCAGCATCAGGGCGGCCCAGAAATGGTCGACGCTGGTGCCGTTCAGGTTGACGGTCACGCAGGCCAGGTCGGCCAGGGCGCCGAGCACCAGGATGCGAGGGATGCCCCAGCGGTCGATCAGGCTTCCTGTGAAGAACGAAGGGGCGAACATCGCCAGCACATGCCACTGGATCACGAAGGCCGTGTCCGGCAGGCCGTGATGGTGGTGTGACATGGCCAGCGGCGTGGCGGTCATCACCAGCGACATGACGCCATAGCCCAGGGTAGCGCAGATCAGGGCCACCCGGTAGGCGGGCTGGCGCGCGATCTCGCGCAGGGGACGCACGGGTTCCGTGTCGTCCGGCCGGTCCTCGGCCTGCGGTGGCAGGCGCAGCAGCGAGAGTGCGGCTGCGGCGGCCAGGTAGAGCAGCATGACGGCAAGGAAACCGCCGGCGAAAGGGGCATTGCCGATCCATTCATGGCCGAGGTTGGCCAGGTTGGGGCCGATGAAGGCCGCCAGCACCCCGCCAGCGAGAATCCAGGAGATGGCGCGTCCCTTCTGTTCCCGTGGGCTGCTGTCCGCGGCCGCGAAACGGTAGTAGTTGCCGAAGGCGTTGTGGGTGCCGATCAGCGCCGCAGCTCCCACGAACCCCCAGAAAGCCCCCTGCACGATGGACCAGGCCGCCAGCGTGGCCCCGGTGGCGCCGATGAAGCTGGCCAGCACGAAGCCCGCCTTGCGTCCGATACGGTGCATCAGCCAGGCCGCGGGCACGCTGGCCAGCATGGTGGATACGAAGGCGGCGGCAAGCGGTGCGGTGGCCAGCGCGGGATCGTTTGCCAGGTTACGCCCGACCAGTGCCGCTGAAGTGACCATCAGCGAGGTGCTGCTCATCATCATGGCCTGTGCAAAGGCGAGCAGCGGAATATTGCGGCGGAAAGGGTTCATGGGTTCTCCTGGACCTGCTAGCTCGAATATTTTACCGGCCGAACAACGCTCGAAGCCCAAGAGGCTGAATGATTGAGCAAAAATGGAAAAAAGGACGCCAATCGTCGATTACAGCTTGTACCCCGCGTTGTTCTATCCCGATTCCGGCGGTTTCTCGCTCGCTGTGGCTTGGTTTTCACTCAAGCGATAGTGACTGCTATCCCTTTCGCTCCAAACCGGCGCCACAGCGGCTGCGAATTCCGCCGGCTCTCGGGATGCCGGTGAAACATCCGGGCTGGGGCAGACCGGCAGAGGACGGGGATCTTTTCCCCTCGCTTTCATGAAATTTCACAGGAAGGCGAGGATTTCGCTCTCGATGTCCGCCTTGTCGATGACCGTTGGCTGGGCGATGGGGCGCTCGAACAGCGCGGCGATCATCGGCGGGATGGGCAGGCCGGTCTTCTCAGAGATTGCCTTCAGGGCGTCGATGTCGTGCGCGCCAGTCTTCCCGGTGAGGGCCTGGGCGATGGTCGGCGAGAACTTGGTCCATTCCGCGGTGGAATAGACGATGTCGGGCAATGCCTGGTCGCGGGCGTTGCGGTGCGCCTTCAGGCAGGTGGCGGTATGCGGGTCTATCAGATAGCCGCGCTTCTCGAAGGTCTCGCGGATGGCCGATGCCACATCTTCGTCGTTGGCATGGTCGGCGGCGAAGATGGCTTGCAGGTGCGCGGTCTCTTCCTCGCTCAACTGGTAGAAACCGTCTTCGTCCAACGCCTGCATCAGCTCGCGTGTGCGTTGCGCCCCGAACAGGTCGAACAGTACACGTTCGACATTGGACGACTTGAGGATGTCCATCGCCGGCGAGCTGGTGGTGATCACGTCACGGCCGCGCAGGTCGTAACACCCGGTCTTGATCCAGTCGGTGAGCACGTTGTTGGCGTTCGAGGAGATCAGGATCTTCTCCACCGGCAGGCCCATCTTCATGGCGTAGTAGCCGCCCAGGGCATTGCCGAAGTTGCCGCTGGGTACGTTCAGGTAGACCTTGTCACCGATGGCGATGCGCCCCTGGCGCACCAGTTCCAGGTAGCTGTGGATATGGTAGATCTGCTGGAAGACGATGCGGCCGAAGTTGACCGAGTTGGCCGCCGACAGACGGGTGTCGCGCTCGCCCAGGGCTTGCTGGAAGCGCGTCGAGGAGAGCAATGACTTGAGGGCCGTCTGCGCGTCGTCGAAGTCGCCATGGATGCCGATGACCTTCAGGTTGGCGGCATCCTCGGTGACCATCTGCAGGCGTTGCACGTCGGAGGTGCCGCCGTCGGGATAGAGGCAGGCGACCTTGACGTTGGCCTGGTCCTTGAAGGTCTCGAGCGTGGCCGGACCGGTGTCGCCGCTGGTGGCGGCCAGGATCAGGTAGTGCTCGTCACGCGCCTGCGCCAGCCGCGAGAGCACCACGCCGAAGGGTTGCAGGGCCATGTCCTTGAAGGCACGGGTGGGACCGTGATACAGCTCGGCGACGAACAGCTCGTCGTCCACCCTCACCACCGGCACCGGTTGCGCCGGATCGTCGAAGTCGTCGTAACGGGCCAGCGCCTCGTCGATCACCGCCGGCTCGATGTCGATGGCATAGGCGTCGAGCACGGCGCGAGCCAGGGTCTTGTAGTCGCTGTTCCGGTGGGCCTCGAGAAAGGGCAGGCCCAGCGCAGGCAGGCGTTCGGGCACGTAGAGCCCGCCGAAAGAGGCCATGGGCTCCAGCATGGCCTGCGAAAAGCTCACGGATGCGGGTCGGTGGCCGTCGTTGCCTCGGGTTTCGATGAACTGCATGGGTGGTCCCCGTGGGTGCGAATGGCGCGGATTATACCGCCGGACCGGGGCTTTGCATTGTTTCACGCGACGATGGACAATGCGGCCGGGGGGTGACCAGGCCGGAACTTCCATCGTCCTTGCGAGGGGTGAGCACGTCGATGTCAGCGCAGTCTGAAACCCAGGATCCCCGCTCCCGGTCGATCGATCGCAAGCAGGCGGTCGCGGCCCTGGTGTTTCTGCTCACCGCCCTCGGCCTGGTACCGATCGTGCCCAGCGTGGAGATTGCCTGGGTGAGCGCCATCCTGCTGTTCACCATCTACCTGTTCGCCTTCGAGGTGGTGAGCGTGGACGTGGCCGCGGTGCTGGTGATGGTGCTGCTGGGGCTGACCTCGCTGGCCGCGCCCTTCATGGGGTTGAGCGAAGGGCTGGTGGACAACAAGCACCTGTTCGACGGTTTCGCCTCGAACGCGGTGATCTCCATCATCGCGGTGATGATCATCGGCGCGGGCCTGGACAAGACCGGGGTGATGACCAAGGTGGCCGCCTTGATCCTGCGTATCGGCGGCAAGACCGAGGCGCGCATCATTCCCATCATCTCGGGCACCGTGGCCTTCATCTCCTCGTTCATGCAGAACGTGGGGGCGGCGGCGCTGTTCCTGCCGGTGGTTTCGCGCATCTCGGCGCGTTCCGGCCTGCCCATGTCGCGCCTGCTGATGCCCATGGGCTTCTGTGCCATTCTCGGCGGCACCGTGAGTATGGTCGGCTCCAGCCCGCTGATCCTGCTCAACGACCTGATCCTCACCTCCAACCAGGCTCTGCCACCGGATCGGCAGATGCAGGCCTGGGGCCTGTTCTCGGTGACGCCGGTCGGCGTGGCCCTGGTGCTGACGGGCATCGTGTACTTCGTGATTGCCGGACGCTACGTGCTGCCGGTGACCGAGAGCGAGTCGAGCGCCACCGGCTCGGATACCCTGGGCTATTTTCATGATGTCTATGGCGTGGACTACAGCCTCTCCGAGGTGGTTGTGCCTGACGACAGCCCGCTGGTGGGCAAGCAGCTCGACGACATCGAGACCGACTACCGGGTGCGCGTCATTGCCCACAAGCGTCCGGGCGGCGAGGTGAACTTCGGTCCCGGCACCCTGGCGCGCGATACCGAGATCATTGCCGGGATGGTACTGGGCATCGTCGCCGACCCCAGGGACCTGGACCACTTCGTCGACAAATACGGTCTGGAGCAGCGCGACCGCCTGCGTACCTTCGCCGAGGCCCTGTCGCCGCGCAAGTCGGGTATCGCCGAGGTGGTCATCCCGCCGGGCTCGAACCTGATCGGCAAGAGTGCGCGTGATGTCTGGATGCGCAAGACCTACGGCCTGGCCATGGTCGGCCTGCACCGCAACGGCAAGACCCTGCGTGAGGGGGATGATATCCGCAACATGCCCTTCCAGGCCGGCGACACCCTGGTGGTACACACACCCTGGAACGTGCTCGAGCGCATCGAGAAGGACCGCAATTTCCTGGTGGTGACCACCGAGTATCCGCGCGAGGAGAAGCTGCGCCCGCACAAGGTGCGCTGGGCGGCGCTGTTCTTCTTCGTGGCGCTGAGCATGGTCCTGTTCACCGATATCCGCCTGTCGGTGGCGCTGCTCACCGGGGCGGTGGGCATGGTGCTCTCGGGGGTGCTCAAGATCGACGAGGCCTACCAGGCGGTGAGCTGGAAGACTATGTTCCTGCTCGCCTCGCTGATTCCACTGGGCCTGGCGGTGGAGACCTCGGGCACCGCGCGCTGGATCGCCCAGGAGGTCGTCGGCCTGGTCGGCGATGCCGGGCCCTGGGTGATCCAGACGGCCATCGCCGCGCTGGCCACCTTTTTCACCCTGGTGATGTCCAACGTCGGCGCCACCGTGCTGCTGGTGCCGTTGGCGGTCAATATCGCCATCCAGGTGGATGCCGACCCGGCGGTCTACGCGCTCACCGTGGCGATCGCCACCTCCAATTCCTTCCTGATTCCCACTCACCAGGTCAATGCTCTCATCATGGGGCCGGCCGGCTACCGCGTACCCGACTTCATGCGTGCCGGCGGCATCATGACGGTGCTGTTTCTGGTAGTGATGATGGTGATGATGAACCTGATGTTCTGAAACCGGCGCGGCCGATCGACCGCAAGACACCCTGCAAGGGGTCCGGAAAGAAACGCCCGGCAGGAGCGGAGTCCCAAGCTCCCACCCTGACAGGGTCGCCGACCCTGTCAGGTGAACAGGCCGGGCTTCAGCCCGACAATACGGCTTAGCGCGCGAGCAGCGTTGGCACGTCCTGGATCCCCAGGCCCCGCTCGGCGAGGTGGTCGCGCAGGAAGCGCTCGCTCAGGGTCAGCACCTGGCGCAGTTCCTCTTCCTCGATTCCCAGGATCAGGTTGGCGACCACCTCGGGTGGCAGACCTTCCCGGTGGACCAGGGTGAGCGCACGCCGCCACAGCGAGGGCAGGGCACCCAGCAGTTCGTAACAGGCGTCGACGGCCTCGGCCTGGGCGGCTTCTTCCGGGCCGGGGATCTCGGTGTCGGCGATCAGGTCCTCGACATACAGGTCCTCGTCGGGCTGGTAGAACTCGCCGATCTCCTCCCCGACCATGTCCTCGGCCTGCTCCATGGCGTCTTCGGGGACTTCGTCTTCCAGCGAGACCAGTTGTTCATCCGCGTGCAGGCGCCGCGTCTCTTCCTCGAGGATTTCGGTGGTCACGCGGATCGCCACCCGGTACAGGCCCTCCTCGTCGTGCGGCACCTCGTCCCAGCGACGCTGGATGCGCACGTACATCTCGTCGCGCACGTCGGCCAGCGTGGGATAGTCGTCGGCCAGCAGGCCGTTGGCGCGCAAGTAGGTCAGCTCGTGGCGTAGCCAGGATTCGAGGCGTGGCAGCAGGCTGGCCAGCGAGACCTCGACCTGTTGCTGCGCCTCGGGCGTCAGCGCGTCCAGCCGGCTCTTGAGTTCGCGCAGGCGGCGCCGGCGGGCCTTGCGCTTCCAGTCGTGCTGGTGGCTGATGTGGGCGCGATGGCGTTCAGCCTGCCGCGCCAGCTCCTCCAGCGTGTTGTGCAGCGCCTTGTCCAGCAGAGGATCGCTGGACTGGGCGACCAGCACCTTGCGCGGCGGCAACTGGATGCGCGCGGTCACGCGGTGATCCAGCTTGCGTTTTTCCAGCGTCAGGCGCACGTGTGGCAAGGCATGCTCGAAGGCCTCCAGCGCGGGTTTCAGGTGGCGCTCGGCCAGGGTCTCCACCGTGTGACGGACAGTCTCGTGGTTGTCCTTCGGCAGGTTGCGCCAGGTGATGTCGATTTTCATGGCTGAATGCCTCCGTCGTGTTGTTGTCGTTGTGGGCGCATCAGTAGGCTGTGCCGAAATGCGGGTCCACGTCGTGCCGCAGGCGGGGCAGGCCGGCGAGCAGGTGAATGGTGAATACCGGTCCGTAGGGGAACAGCTCGTAGAGGTGTTTCTTTCCTCCCTTGTCGGCAAAGGCCTTGAGCAGCACGCGATACACCCGGTAGGCGCTGGTGGCCTCGGTGGCGCTGAGCTGGCCATACTGGCAGGTTTCGGTCTTCTTGCCTTCCATCTCCGATTCGCACTGCGGGTCTTTCAGGCAGTCGATGTAGCGCCAGTAGGCACGCATGTCGGTGTAGCGTGGCGCGTGGGTCTCACAACAGTAAGTGTAGAAGTCGAGCAGAAAGTCAATGACTTCCCAGTGTGCCTCGGTCAACTCGATGCCGACTTCCTCGGCATTCTTGCGGATGCGATCGCGCAGTTCCTCGCGCGGGGTGTCGCGCACGATCTGTGCTGGCGGGAAGTCCGCCGGGGGCAGTACCACCGGAGCGAGTCGTGCCAGGATGCCCTCGAGTCTTTCGTCACCGGTGTTCATGTCGGGTCCTCCATGCGTTTCGGTTTTCTTGTTCCGTCCTTCACAGTGAGGGCAGTCGGCAGCTTTTCAATGCAGGGTGAGGCCATCCGCATGGTATTGTCGTTTTCTCGCGGCGTGTCCTTGAAAGGCCGCTGGGCCGACGCCAATGAGAACGGTTCGTCCTTGCTGCTTGCACGATCTACCTTTGCCAGATGACGCATGAACTGCTGTTTCACCTGATGTTGCTGCTGCTCGGCAGCGCCGGCCTGGTGGTCCTGTGCCATCGCCTGGTGCTGGCCGGGCTGGCGTTCGGCCCCTGGGGTCTGGGCCAGCTGGGCGATGCCGGAGCGATCCGCGTGCTGGCCGAGGTCGGTGTGGTGCTGCTGATGTTCACCATCGGCCTGGAGTTCTCCCTGCCGCGTCTGCTCGCCGCGCGGCGCCTGGTGCTGGGGCTGGGTGGAAGCCAGGTGGCCCTCACCACCGCGGTGTTCGCCGGCGGCTTCATTCTTGCTGGGGTGTCGCCGGCCTTTGCGGTGATCCTGGGCGGCGCCTTCGCCATGTCCTCGACCGCCATCGCGCTCAAGCAGCTCGGTGAGCAGGGGGAGCTGCGCACCGTGCACGGTCAGGCCGCCACGGCGGTGCTGCTGTTCCAGGACATCGCCGCGGTGCCCTTTCTGGTACTGCTGCCGCTGCTGGGGAATGATGGCGGCTCCTTCGGCAGCCCGCTGGGCATCACCCTGGTCAAGGCCCTGCTGGTATTCGTTACGCTGGCGGTGCTGGGGCGCAAGCTGTTGCCGCGCATTCTGCACTGGGTGGCCGATACCCACTCGCTCGAGCTGTTCATGCTGACGGTGCTGTCGCTGGCACTGGCGGCGGCGGACCTGTCCATGGTCGCCGGCCTGTCGGCCACCCTGGGTGCCTTCATGGCCGGCATGCTGCTGGGCGAGACGCATTTCCGGCATCAGGTGGAGGCCGATATCCGACCCTTCCGCGATCTCATGCTGGGGGTGTTCTTCATCAGTATCGGCATGCAGCTCGATCCGGGCATCCTGCTGCGCCAGCCCCTGTGGGTGCTGGCGGTGGTGACCGGGTTGGTACTGCTCAAGGGGCTGTTGATCTGGGTGCTGGTCCGGCTGTTCGGGCATGCGTCTGACGATGCGCTGCGGGTCGCGGCAGTGCTGGCACATGGTGGCGAGTTCGGCCTGTTGCTGGTTTCTCAGGTGATGCTGCTGGCGTTGGTGGACAGCGTGCTGCTGCAACCGGTGCTGGCGGGACTGATCCTCAGTATGCTGCTCGCGCCCTTGCTGATCCGTTTCAACGGCCGTCTGGTCAGGCGTCGCGGCAGCGCCTATCTCCCGGGCGAGCCGGAAAATCTGCCGGAGAGGGTGGGCGAACTGCACGATCACGCGGTGATCTGCGGCTACGGCGCGCTGGGGCAGGGTGTGGCCGCGGTGCTCGAGGAGCGCAACGTGCCGGTACTGGCGATCGACCGCGATGCCCGCCTTGTGCGCGAATGCCGCGCCAACGGGCATGCAGTGCTGTTCGGGGATGCCGGCAACGCGGTCCTGCTCGAGCTGGCGAGACTGCCGCAGGCGCGGGCCTTGGCGATCACCTTCCATGATCCGCCGGCGGCGCGGCGCATCATCGCCCAGGCACGGCGCCTGCGGCCCGGGCTGCCGATACTGGTGCATACCGAGCACGGCTGGACGGGCGACGAGGAGCGCCTGCCGCCGAATGTGACCATCTTCGATTCGGTGCTCGAGAGCAGCCTGATGTATGCCCGCGCCTTGCTGCTGCTGGCGGGTGTGGACGATCAGAGCAGCGAGCGCGCGGTGGCCGAGGTGCGCGCCAGCGACTATTCCGTGTTGCGCCAGGCCGAGCCGGAAGACGATCATGCGCTATGAACCACCGCCCGACGAAGGACTGGCGATTCACTATCGCGACGAGCACCTGCTGATCGTGGACAAGCCGGCCGGGCTGCTCAGCGTGCCCGGGCGTGGCGAGGACAAGCAGGACTGTCTCTGGAAGCGCGTGCAGCGACACTTTCCCCAGGCCCTGGTGGTGCGCCGGCTGGACATGGCGACCTCGGGGCTGGTGCTGTTTGCGCTGGATCGCGAGGCACAGGGCCGCATGGGGCAGCTGTTCGGAGAGCGTCGGGTGCACAAACGTTACGTGGCGGTGGTGGCGGGCTGCGTGATACAGGATGATGGCAAGATCGACTTGCCGCTGACCACCGACTGGCCCAACCGTCCGCGCCAGAAGGTGGATGCCCGGCTGGGCCGGCCGGCGTTCACGCACTGGCGCGTGCTGGCGCGCGATGCCGAGCATCGGTTCACCCGGGTCGAGTTGCTGCCGCTCACCGGTCGCAGCCACCAGTTGCGCGTACACATGCTGGCGCTGGGTCACCCCATTCTGGGCGACGAGCTGTATGGCGATGCCCCGGTGCGACAGGCCGCCGCCCGGCTGCTGCTGCACGCGCAGGCGCTGGCCTTCGAGCACCCTGCCAGTGGGGAGAGGGTAGAGGTCGAGAGCCCGGTGCCTTTTTGATGGTTCGCGACGAGGACGTCGCTCCTACGGGCAGGAGGCCCGTCCCCGCGCCGAACCGTCCCGGGCTGCAGGGTTCGCGGCGGGGACACCGCTCCCACAGGTGATGTAGGAGACCTGTCCCCGGGCCGAATCGTTCGCGGCGGGGACGCCGCTCTAGCGTGTAGGAGGCCCGTCCCCGGGCCGAACAGGGGACGGCTTGGCGCCTGCGCGTCGGTGCCGGATAATGCCAGCTTCTGCATCAAGGTTCGCCCGGGGGGCACAGTGAAGTTCGACGTCGAGACATTCCGCCGCTGGGATCGCAAGAAGGTCACCCTTCTGGGCATGTCGGGGGTGGGCAAGACGCACATCTCGAGCATGCTGCGTGCGCACGACTGGTTCCACTATTCGGGCGACTACCGCATCGGCACCCGCTACCTGGACGAGCCGATCCTGGACATGATCAAGGCGCGTGCGATGGAGGTTCCCTTCCTGCGCGAACTGCTGCGCCGCGACTGGATCTACATCCGCAACAACATCAAGGTCTCGGATCTGGGGCCGGTGCTCTCTTTTGTCGGCAAGCTGGGTGATCCCGAGCGGGGTGGACTGGAGCTGGAAACGTTCCGCCGCCACCAGGCGCTGTACCGCGAGGCGGAGATCGCGGCCATGCGCGACGTGCCCGACTTCATCCGCAAGGCACAGGAGATCTACGGGTACCGGCATTTCGTCAACGATGTCGGCGGTTCGCTGTGCGAGCTGGACGAGCCGGGTATCATCGAGTTGCTCGAGGCACACACCCTGATCCTCTACATCAAGGTGACCGACGCCGAGGAGGAGCAGAAGTTGATCCGGCGTGCGCAGAGCGATCCCAAGCCACTGTACTATCGTCCCGATTTCCTGGACGAACAACTGGCTATCTACCTGCGCGAGCATGGCCTGAACTACGCGGCCGAGATGGACCCAGACGATTTCACCCGCTGGGTGTTTCCGCGCCTGTTCCACTCGCGCATTCCACGCTACGAGGCCATCGCGAAACGTGGTTACACCGTCACCTCGCAGGAGGTGTCGGGGGTACGCGACGAGCAGGACTTCCTGGCCCTGATCGAACAGGCCATCGCGCGCGAAGCGGAGTGAGACCATGCCGATAGTCGCTCACAACGATCTGCCGTCCTTCGAGCGCCTGCGCAAGGAGGGGGTGACCGTACTCTCACCCGAGCGGGCGAGGAACCAGGACATCCGCGAGCTGCACATCGGTCTGCTCAACATGATGCCGGATGCGGCGCTGGTGGCGACCGAGCGGCAGTTCTTTCGCCTGGTGGGCGAAAGCAACCCCATCGCCCAGTTCTACGTGCACCCCTTCACGCTGTCGGAACTGCCTCGCAGCGAGAAGGCGCAGGCCTATATCGATACCTGGTACGAGCCTTTCGACAAGATTCGCGAGGAGGGACTGGACGCACTGATCATCACCGGCGCCAACGTGGTCGGCCCCGAACTGTCTACCCAACCGTTCTGGGAGCCGCTGATCCGGGTCATCGACTGGGCCTGGGAGAACGTCACTACCACCCTGTGTTCCTGCCTGGCGACCCACGCGGTGCTGGAGTTCCGCTACGGTCAGAAGCGGCGTCTGCAACCGCGCAAGATCTGGGGGGTGTTCCCGCACCGGGTGATGGACAAGGCGCACCCCCTGGTGGCCGATGTGAACACCCGCTTCGACGTACCGCATTCGCGCTGGAACGCGGTGGAGCGCGACCAGTTCGATGCCGCCGGCCTGCGCGTGCTGGTCGAGAGCGAACAGGTGGGTGTGCATCTGGCGACCAGCGCCGATGGTCTGCGCTTCGTATTCTTCCAGGGGCACCCGGAGTACGACACCATCTCGCTGCTCAAGGAGCTGAAGCGTGAGGTCCTGCGTTACGCAGCAGGCGAGATCGACGCCTTCCCGCCATTCCCCGAGAACTACCTGGGCGAGCGCGAGCAGGCGCTGGTGCGCGAGTACCGCTGGCGCCTGGACCAGGCACTGAAGGCCGGCGGGCCGTTGCCGGAGTTTCCCGAGTCTCTGCTGATGCCGCGCCTGGACAATACCTGGCACGATACTGCCGAGGCGGTGGTGGGGAACTGGATGGGCCTGATGTACCAGGTGACCCACCGGAGCAGGCGGATCCCGTTCATGGAAGGGGTCGATCCCGACAACCCGCTGGGGTTGTGAGCCGGGTGGCGCTCAGTGCGCCTTCTTGACCTCCTCGAGGGGGTCGGTTTCGTCGTCGCTGGGCTGGACCCGGTGGGCCTTCGGGCTCCACAGATCGTGACAGCGGTCGGCCTCCACGCCTTGCAGGGTGGCCAGCGTCCACACCGCTGCGATGCCCCACATGAGCAGGCCCAGGCCCACGGTGTACCAGCTGATCCCGGGTTCGTTGGTCGGGCCGCCCATCAGGCCGTAGATCACGCTGATGACACCGAACAGCCAGAATACGGTGATGGGGGCGGCACAGTTGGTGCCACAACCGTAGCGGCAGGCGCCGACGGGCGGGATCAGGGTGGCAGTGATAAGGCCTTTCATCTCTCCGGGTTCCTTGACCATGGTTGTCGGAGTCGATGAAAGCACAGCCCCCCGCGGACGGCAACGGGGGAAAACCCTTTGTCGCACGGCACGTTTACGCGGGTCAGGCGCGCAGGGCCTCCGGCACGTGGGGGGCGAGCCGCTTCACCATGGCCTGATGAACCTTGAGGTTGCCGGCGATCACGTTACCGCTCTCCAGGTGACGGTTACCGCCACGGATATCGCTGACCGCGCCGCCGGCCTCGCGCACCAGCAACACGCCGGCGGCGAAATCCCACACCGACAGTCCCAGTTCCCAGAAACCGTCGAGGCGGCCAGCCGCCACGTAGGCGAAGTCGAGTGCCGCCGAGCCGGGGCGGCGGATGCCGGCGGTGTCTTCCACCATGGCGCCGAGCATGGCGAGGTAGTCGGCCAGGTAGCGCTGGTCCCGGAAGGGGATGCCGGTGCCGATCAGTGCCCCCTTGAGTGAGCGCTGGTCGCTGACGCGCAGGCGCCGGTCGTTGAGCTGGGCGCCCTGGCCGCGGCTGGCGGTAAACATCTCGTCGCGCAGCGGATCGTACACCGCCGCGCTGATCAGCTCGCCACGGTGTTGCAGTGCGACGGAGATGGAGAACTGCGGAAAGCCGTGCAGGTAGTTCGTGGTGCCATCCAGCGGGTCGATGATCCACTGGTAGTCGTTGCCCGCGTGTTCCCCGCTCTCCTCGGCGAGGATGGCGTGGTTGGGATAGGCGCGGCGGATCACCTCGATGATCGCGGCCTCGGTGGCGCGATCGACCTCCGACACATAGTCGTTGGCCTGCTTTTCGCTGATAGTCAGTGTGTCGATGCGGTTGTAGTACCGCATCAGAATGCTGCCGGCCTTGCGGGCGGCGCGTACGGCGATGTTGGTCGTGGGATTCATGGCGCGCGAGGATACGGCAAAAGCGGCCGTCGGGCCAGCATCGTCGGTCGGGGTCGGGATCGAGGGCCGGGTTCAGTAGGCGTTCTTGCTGAACAGGGTAAAGGCAGTCTGGGCGATGATCGCCAGGTCCAGGCTGAGCGACCAGCTGTTGATGTACTCGATGTCGTATTCCACCCGCTTGGCCATCAGTTCCAGGTTCCGGGTCTCACCGCGGAACCCCTTGACCTGGCCAGCCCGGTGATGCCGGGCTTGATGCGGTGGCGTGCCAGGTAGGCGGTGATCCGGCCGGCGTATTCCTGGTTGTGCTGTACCGCGTGGGGCCGTGGACCCACCAGCGACATGTTGCCGGCCAGTACATTGAACAGTTGCGGCAGCTCGTCGATGCTGGTGCGGCGGTCGATGCTGGTGCGGCGGATGAAGCGCCCGACCCGGGTCACCCGCGGGTCGTCGCGCGTGGCCTGCTGGACCTCGGCATCCACCTCCGGTGGCTGGATATGCATGCTGCGGAACTTGCAGATGCGGAACACCTTGCCGTCCCAGCCGGTGCGTGGCTGGCGATAGAACACCGGGCCGGGGGAGTCGATCTTGATGGCGATGGCGGTGAGCAGCATGACCGGACTGATCAGTCCCAGGATGAGGGTGGCCAGCACATAGTCTTCCAGGGCCTTGAGCAGCCGATTCAGGCCGGTCAGCGGTGTCTCCGACAGGGTGAGGAGCGGCAGGCCGTTGAGCTCACCGATGCCGTGGTTGATCAGCGGCAGGGAAAAGATGTCGGGCACCCAGTGCACGCTGGCGTTGCGGTCGAGCAGCTGGAAGTACAGCGGTTCGATGGCCGGCGAGGCGTTCAATGGCACCGCGATGTAGACGATGCGGATGCCATGCCGGTCGATCAGCTCGGCGGTGTCCTCGATGCTGCCCAGGATCCGCGGCTCGCTGTTGGAGACGGTATCGCACGGTCCGGTGTCCAGCGACACGGCGCCGACGATGGACTGGCGGATCCAGGGGTCGTCGTGGATACGGCGATAGATCTGTCGGGCCAGCTCGTCGTCGCCCACGATCAGCGCGCGCGTGGTGTGTTCCGGCCGCTTGGACCAGTCGAGCACGAGATGGAAGGTCACGTGGATCAGTCCCTGGGCGGCCAGCCCGGCGACGTAGATGATACCCAGGGAGATTCTCGAGTAGGTCTCTGTCTCCCTGGTGAGGAAGCCCAGCAGCAGCAGAAAGAGGAAAGTCGACGACCAGGCCTTGCCCAGCGAGAGGATGTGCCGGGTGAAGCTGGTGTGGGAATAGTAGACACCGAAGTGGTCGTAGAAGAAGGCCATGGTGCCCAGCAACAGCAGCAGGAGCACGACATAGGGCTCTGGGAAATGGCCGTTGTGGATCGAGGTGACGGTGGCGTAGTAGATGGCCGTGATCGCCATGCCATCGGCGATTGCCAGAGCCAGGTGGTTCAGCTTGCTCGATGCCCGGTGAGTCTGCGGAATGCTCAGCATGGCGGGTCGGTGGGGCCGGGGCGATGGTTGTTGGCAGAGAGGGCGTACCCAGACACTCCCGTTCCCTGGGGGCTGGCGGGCCGCCGCGGCGGGCCCTGGGGGCCAAATGACATCGGATCACCGTGCGTCGAAGGCTTCGTGGAATTCATTGTAGTACATTGACGCTGTTTCTCCGGCGGCCTGTTGCCTCGTGCTCAATGGAAATGGGGACTATAGTCAGTGGCGGAATACAGGACAGAATCGAGGCGATGGAGCGAATGATGAAAAGTGCGGGCGGGTCGTTTGTGTCTGGACTCTTTGGGATCGTATTGCCGTTGTGGTTGGGGGTCGGGTTGTTGGTACAGGCCGATGAGGAGCCAGTCTATACGATTCAGCCTGGCGACGTTCTGGCGATCTCGGTGTGGAAGGAGCCCGACCTGCAACAGGACAACGTGGTGGTTCGTCCAGACGGTGGGTTTTCCTTTCCCCTGGTCGGTGATGTCAGGGCCAGAAGCAGGACGGTCTCGCAGTTGAGCGACGTGATCTCGCAACGACTGCGGAAATATATCCCCGACCCGGTGGTGACGGTGAGCATTCGCAAGATGATGGGCAACCGCATCTACGTCCTCGGCCGGGTACATCATCCGGGGGAGTTCGTGGCCAACCGTCCCTTGTCGGTCGTGCAGGCACTGGCGATGGCGGGTGGGTTGACGCCCTATGCCGATACCAAGGCGATAAGGGTGTTGCGCGGCGCCGGCTCCCATCAGCAGTCGTTGCCTTTCAACTACAGCGAAGTGGAGCAGGGGCAGCACCTGGAGCAGAACATCGTGCTGCAACCCGGTGACGTGGTGCTGGTTCCCTGATGCGGGTGTCGCATGTGGCAGGAAGTCCGGTCGTTGCTCGAGCCGGTCCTTTCCTGTTGAAGGGAGTCGTGGTTGCCCTGGCACTTTGTTCTACGCGCTTGCCGGCGGCTCAGTGGCTCTCGCAGGCACATTTTCAGGTGAACAGCTTCGTCGAGGACAACGTGCGTCTGCAGGCGAACGGCGGCAAGGGCTCTGCCGGTGTGGAACTGGGCAGCCATCTCGCGCTGAACTTGCGTGATGAGATCAGCCGCTGGGAAATCGGGGTTGGCACGCAGCGCCGGCACTATGTCGCGGCTTCCGGGCTCGACACCACGAATATCGATCTGGCGGCCGGGATCACCCGCGACCTGGAGCGTGGCCATCTTGTCCTGGATGCGGCCTACCGGCGGGATTCCACGCTCAGTAGCGAAGAGGGGACCTCGGGTCTGGTCCAACAGCGGGTGCGTCGGGAGCGGCGCTCGCTGGAGGGGAGCTGGACGCATCAGGCGGACGAGCGCCTCTCCCTGACCTTTTCCTCGGCGTATGAATCGGTGGCCTATGACAAGGCGGCCTTGTTCGGGCTATCGGACTATCGGTACGGGCGCCTGGCTACAGAGGTTCGCTACGGCATGGACGAACGCAGCAGCCTGTTCGCCGAGTTGTCATATTCGATCTATGAGGGCAGCCAGCGAGACTACCGCGCACGCATGCCGGCCATCTTCATCGGTGGCACGCGGAGGTCCTATGGTGATTGGGATCTCAGTGTACGGGCCGGGGTGCGAAAGGACCACCATGAGACGGCAACCGGGTCGGAAAGTGGTAACAGCTTGATCTATGGCCTGTCGCTCAAGCATGCGGGGCCCACGGACAAGCTGGAACTGGCGCTGGAGCGCGACGCGCGCCCGGCCGGCATTGGCGAGATGCTGGGTACGGAGCATCTGGCGTTGCGCTGGAGGCGGCATTTGACGCCACGCTGGCGATTACATGTCGATGCCGATCTCTATCGCAATCGGCGGCTGTTGGGCCTGGGCACGGCACGCGAGCGACACTTTCTGCGTCTCATGCCGCGCCTGAGCTACCAGGTGGGTCCTGAATGGCGGCTGGTCGGTGGCTACCGGTTCCGCTATCAACGCTACGAGGATGCCGCCGACAGCGCGCGGGCCGGCATGCTGTTTTTCAACATCATCCATGACCAGCTTCCCCTGCCCTGATCGGCTCAAGCCATGCCGCCGCGGCGCCCGGTGCTGAACAGGGCAAAGCCCAGGATCGCGGTGGCGAACAGCCAGAGGCTGTTGGACAGCGAAGCGTTGTTCACTGCTGGATTCATGGGGCTTTTGTTCGTCACCTGCGGTACGGGTGTGGGCGTGAGTGACGGGTGGTGGGCCTCGGATTCGGCTGGTTTCGCATCGAAAACATAGTTGCCGCGGCTGCTGCCATACGACGTTGTCTTCATCGGAGTGTCGAGTGCCACCGGCACGGCGTCGAGTGAAGCGTATAGCGTTCCGGCGCTGGCCGTACCCGACAGCAGCAACAGTCCGATCACGCACCTGGCGCATGCGGTCTTGAGGCCTTTCCTGTCCATCGTTGTTCCCCAGTTCAGATTGGTGTCGGTCAGTGAGGGGAAACGCTCATCCGCCGGTCCCGGCGTGATGGCGTTGTCGAGACACCCATCCTGAGTCGTCTCTCCCGTTGTCTGATCCGTGAGGGGGAGTATTGGGTAGTACGGTCATGAAAACAGGTAGTCCGGCACCCCATTTTGTGTAGGCCGTCAGGTGGGGGAGGTGGGGTTTCACTGGACGCCCGGATGTCCAATGGTAGGTGTTCCCTCCATGGACTGCGGGGGGGCTGGGTCTCTATATTGGCTATACGAGGAAGTGAGCGGGAAACACATCGACTTTCAGGACCGGCGGGTAGCTGCCCGTATCGCCGGTGGTCCTGCTGCAAAGGGCAGTCTCCACTCAGCTGCTAGACTCCTGGGAAGACCGAATATCCGGGCTCGTATAACCCGAGTGCTCGACAAGGGGCATGGCCAGGGGGGCATGCGCCCGGTCGAGTGATGCGCCGCGTCGGGATGAGCAGATTGGACAATAGAATGATTTATAGAAAACGGATGCTGGAATTCAGTGATTATGTGACGATCCTGCGGCGTAGAAAGGGCGTCTTTCTCATTCCAGCCTTGTTGGTCCTGGGCATCTGTGTGGCGGTTGCACTGGGGATCCCGGCGGTCTACGAGTCGCGGGCAACCATTCTCGTGGAACAGCAGGAGGTGCCTGCGGACCTGGTACGTTCCGCGGTCGGCTCTTATGCGGGGGAACGGATACAGATCCTCAGCAAGCGGGTGATGAGTTCCACCAACCTGCGGCGCATCGTCGAACGCTACGGGCTCTACCCGGCAGCGGACGGCGAGCCCAGCATGGCTTCCCGTATCGAGCGTATACGGGAGAATACGGCACTGGAATTGATCAGTGCGGACGTGGTCGATCCCCGCAGCGGTCGTCCCAGCAAGGCGACCATCGCATTTCAGCTTGGCTTTGCCTATCCCGATCCCGTCGTGGCCCAGCAGGTGACGGCGGAGCTGGTGTCGTTGTTTCTGGATGAAAACGTCCGGCAGCGTACCCGCTCGGCCACCGAGGCTTCCCGTTTCCTCGCGCAGGAGGCCGAGGGTCTGAAGGAAGAAGTCTCTCGGCTGGAGAGGCGCCTGGCGACTTTCAAGGAGCGACACATCGGCAGCCTTCCCGACATGCAGCAACTCAACCTCCAATCGATCGAGCGTGTCGAACGGGACATTGAAAAGACCGATGCGGCGATGCGCTCCCTGCAGGACCGCATCGCCTATCTGCGTTCGCAGATGGCGCGCATGCCGAGTCACCTGCCGGGAGGTATGGACCTGGCGGGAGGAGCCAGCGAGAGGCTGGGCGTGCTGGAGGCCGAGTATACGCAACTCTCGGCCCGCTATTCCGCGAGCCACCCCGACATGGTACGCCTGTCCCGCGAGCTTGCCGCTTTGCGGCAAGAGGTTGGAGAGGGTGGAGACCTGGGGCAGCTTCAGCGCCAGGTGGTGGAGACGGCAGCCGAGCTGGCCCGCCTGGAACAGCGTTATTCTGCTGAGCACCCGGACGTGAAGAAACAGCGACGTGCGCTCGAGGCCGCGCGTCAACAGTTGGTGCAGGTGCAGGCGCCGGCCTGGAGGAGCATCCCCGTCGTTGCGGGTTCAGATAACCCGGCCCATGTCCAGTTGCAAGTACAGTTGCAGGCGGCCGAACTCGATCTGCGCTCGCGCAAGCAGCAACGCGAGCGCCTGCTCGAGCAGTTCGATGAGGTGGAACGGCGCCTTGCGACCGCACCTCAGGTGGAGCGGGAATACCGCGAACTCGATCGCGATTACGAACAGGCCCTGGAGAAATACCGGGAGGTGAAGGCCAAGCAGCTCGAGGCAGACCTGGCCGCCTCGCTGGAGAAGCAGAACAAGGGTGAGCGTTTCTCTCTGCTCGAGCCTCCGCTGGTCCCCGAACGATCTGTCCGGCCCAATCGGCTGGCATTGCTGTTCCTTGGTGTGGTGCTGTCGCTGGGGGCAGGCCTGGGCAGCGTGGCGATTGCCGAGGGGGCCAATCATACGGTCGGTTCTGCCCGGGAGCTGGAAACATTGACCGGCATGCCACTGCTGGTCGTGGTGCCGCACATCGCCACCGCGCAAGAATTGCAGCGGCAGATGAAGTTGCGCCGTGGCCTGGCGATTTTGCTGTTGTTGTTTGGGGTGATCGCTGTCGTCGCGTTTCACCGTTTCGTGATGCCGATCGACGCATTCTGGTATGCGGTCGAACATCGGCTGGAACTGGGTCGGTAGCTAGAGCGATGGAGCGAATACAGGAAGCACTGGAGAAGGCTCGGCGGATGCGGGAGCAGAACCTGCCACCGACCGGGACGGTCGCCCTGAAGACGACAGGGCGGCAGCCGGTACGGATACCGTCCGGTTCGGCGTCTGCTCCTGTCGACTATACGCAGACGCACGTGGTGCCGGTGGAAAAGGAGGTACTGGAGCGCAATCGTCTGGTCTCGGCGACCCCGGATCATCCCCTGGCGGATGTCTTCCGGGTGTTGCGTACCAAGCTGTTGCACAAGATGGAGAACGATGGCCTGCGGTCGCTGGCGATCACCAGTGCGACCCCGGGGGCGGGCAAGTCGGTGGTGGCGGCCAACCTGGCCATCTCCCTGGCCTCGGAAGAATCGCACACCGTGCTGCTGGTGGACATGGACCTGCGCCAGCCGAGCGTGCATACCTGTTTCGACCTGTCGCCGCAGAACGGACTGTCGGACTTTCTTCAGGGACGGGCAGACTTGCAGGACCTGTTCATCAATCCCGGTATCGAGCGCCTGGTGATCCTGCCTGCGGGACGACCTGTCGCGCAGTCGTCCGAGCTGCTTTCCACGCGCCGCATGGCGCAATTGATGGAAGACATTACCCATCGGTATGCCGATCGCATCGTGATCTTCGACATGCCACCGCTGCTGGGCCTGGATGACGTTCTGGTACTGTCGCCGGAGATCCATGCCAGCGTCCTGATCGTCCCCGAGAATGGCAACACGCAGGAGGAGGTACGCCAGGCCATGGAGTTGTTGCCAGAGCGGGGCTTCATGGGCGTGGTGTTCAACAAGGCGTCGGATGGTGTTCGCAGTTACTGATCAGAGGCGCGAGAGGCTGGCGGGCTGGGTCTGCCTGGGACGGATGCCATGCTAGCGATACTGCCCAAGATCATCGTGTTCTCCGGCTCGCTGCTTCTGTTGGCCGGTGTGATCAGGCCGTTGCTGGTGGTGCAGGGTTACCTGGTCGTTCGCCCCATGGTCCAGCCGTTCGCCTGGCTGCAGTACAAGTTGTTCGGGCTGCCGGTTGCCTTGCCGTTGAGCGTTATCGTCATCGCGTTGGGGATGTTGCTTCCCCTGGCTCGCCCGCACTGGGTCCTGATCCCGGACCGCGGTGGCTTTTTGTTGCTGTTCCTTTTCATTGCCATGATCTCTGCCGGGCTATCGGCAGACTTCAAGCTGTCGGTTGCTGCACTGGTGAAACTGGCGACGGTCTGGTTCCTGTATGTCATCGCCTTCAACAGTGTGCAAGATGAAACGGATGCCAGGGGGATTCTCGATGCGGTGATCCTTTCCTCGGTGATCCCGGTTGCTTTCGGGTTCTATCAGGAGGTCACGGGCAACTACGACATGATCTACGACGCCGAGGTGGACCGGGTGAGCAGCGTTTTCGCCACCGGTAACGACTACGGCATCTTTCTTTCGCTGGTCACTGGCGCGTTGGCCATACGGCTGCTGGTGACGGACTCGCGCGCGTACCGGATACTGTTGCTGCTTCTCCTCGTCGTCGTTCTGGTATCCCAGGTATTGGCCCTGAACCGCGGGACCTGGGTCGCGCTGACACTGGGCCTGGCCGTGGCATCGTTGAGGTATCGGCGACATCTGAACCTGAAGTGGCTGTTACTGGGGGTCTTGGTGTTCCTGGCGGCCTTCTCCGGACGGATCATGGAACGTTTTGCGGAACTGAACCATCCGTCGGAGGTCCATTATGCCGCCACCAATACGCTGGAGGGTCGGTTCGCATATTGGCGTGCACTGGTGCCGGTGGTTCTCGAACGCCCTGTGATCGGGCATGGCATAGGCACCAATACGCTGATCAGCGAGGAGCGCCTGGGCAGGCAGCACAAGCTGCACAACGATTATCTTCTGGTGTTTCTCGAGACCGGTGCACTGGGCCTGATCGCCTACGTGGCGTTTCTCTGGCATCTGCTGGTCGCCTTTCTGTCCGGTGGCATGCCTTCCAGGTTATGGCCCTGGGGGTTTTCCATGTTGATGCTCACGGTGTACTTCGTGGTGATGTTGGGGTTTCAGAACATCGTTCAGAGCATCCTCAATTTCCTACTCTTCCTGGTCCTGGTGGCGACCGCCTCCAAGCTGGCCCTGCTGGCGCCGGCAGAGCAGGAGATGCAGCACGACAGCCTCGGCCACCCGGTTCCACATAACGAAACACATGGAGAATAAGTGATGACAGATAACAAGAGCGGGGGCGGCAGGTGTCGTTCTCTGAATGGAGGGTTGTACGCAGCATTACTGGTGTGCGCCGGGGCAACGTGTGCGGCCTCCTGGCAATCGCTTCCCTTGACGACAGTCGAACAGGAGGAACGTGGTATCGCCGGTGGCGAGGGATTCCAGCAGGTGATGGCCATCGCTTATGCGCCTTCAGCGCCGGAGATTGTCTATCTCGCCTCCGATACGACCAGGGTCTGGAGGTCCAAGGACGGTGGCAGTCACTGGCGTTCCGTGTCCAACGGCCTGGATTCCAACGGGGTCTGTTCCTTGCTGGTGCATCCCGAGAATCCCAAGGTGGTGTTCGCCGCGGCCTGTCTCGGACCAGAAGCGGCGCGGGCCCGCAAGAGCCCGAAACGTCGGGAGGGGATCTTTCTTTCCACGGATGGTGGCAGGAACTGGTCGCTGATGCGGTCGACGGAGTTCCACAAGCAGCGTTCCATGGGTTCGCTGTTTGCCATCGCCCCCCGTTCCTTGAAGGACAAGAGTTTCACCGTGTACGCCGGCAGCTACAGCGAGGGCCTGCTGGTGAGCCGTGACGGGGGAAGGCAGTGGCGGCAGACGGGTTTCAACCCGGGTCCGATCCGGGACCTGGAAGTCTCGCCGGCCGATCCTGACGCCTTGCTGCTGGCGACGGCCAAGGGGCTTTACAGCTACCAGGACGGCAAGGCGACCCCACTGGGGAAAGACCTGCCAGGGATACCAACCAACCTGGCAGTCACGCCCGCATCACCCGACCGTATCGTGGCAGCGGTCGACGGCCGCGTGATGGTCTCCGATGATGGTGGAAGCCATTTTCGGTTGGCTTCCTCGGGGCTGCCCCCGGTAGAAAGATCCCATGTCGCCGATGTCTACGCCAGTCCGCTCGATGCGGACCGGCTCTATGCCACCACCTGGAAGAACAGCGACAAGGGGCCCTTCTTTTCGCGTGACGGCGGACGCCACTGGTCGCCTTCGGCCTCGATCCGTACCTTTGGACTGACGGCTGGCAAGGGGTTCTGGTTTCCGAGCCCGATCGCGCCTCATCCTTCACAGGCGGACATGGCACTGACCGCGTCGAACGGTAAAACCGTGGTCCTGCGCACCGCCGATGGGGGGAGCAGCTGGGTCTACAGTGGCAGCGGATATACCGGTGGTCGGGTCATGGACATGGCGGTGGTCTCCGACAAGGAGTGGTATATCGGACTCACGGATCACGGCCTCTGGCAGACGGTTGATGGTGGCAAGTCGTTTGAGCAGCGCAAGGTTCCCGGCGTGCACCCCACGTCCATCGGCGGTGTTTCCGTGTCCGGGCAGCAGCTCGTGGTGTCGGTCGGTGGCTGGGACACGAAACACCTGGCCATATCCAATGATGGCGGTGCCCGTTGGCGCCATGCGCGTACCGTAAAGGGTTCACTGAACCTGATCCGGCATCATCCGGACGATCCCAGGGTCATCTATGCGGGCGGCTTCCGAAGCAACGATGGGAGCAGGAACTGGGCGCGACTGGATCATGCGGTTCGTGCCGTGTTCTCTGGAAATGGCGATCTTGTCTATGGGTTCGACAGGGCGGAGCGCCGGGTGCTTGCCTCGTTCGACAGGGGAGACAACTGGAGCGCCATTGCGCGTTGTGCCGATCTGAGCGGCCGGGTCAACGGCATGGCGGCTGATCCGCAGCGTGTCGGTGTGCTTTACCTGGCCAGCAACCAGGGCGTGTTCAAAGTGGAGAATGGCCTCTGCCGCAAACTGGGAATGGGCAAGGGCTTCAAAAAGGACAGCCACGGGAGTTACGCGGTCAGGTCCATTGCGGTCGACCCTGCCGATCCCTTGACTGTCTATGCCGGGCGTTGGGCGCCGGGGCGGGGGGCATCGGCTGGCCTGTACCGTTCCACCGATGGGGGTATCAACTGGCAGCCGTTCAATTCCGGTATCAGCGGCTTGTTCGATGTCTGGTCGATTCATCCCGATCGGCGTGGGAGCCGGCTGTTCATCGGGTCGACCTTCGGCCTGCAGTCGCTTGCCCTGTGAGCGACTGACGATATGGCTGAGGCAGCGTGTTGAGAGGAGTCGTCTTCGTGGTGGGGGCATCGAGGTCAGGCACGACCTTGATGAGCCGGATCCTTGGTTGGCACCCCCTGCTGCTGGCCACCAACGAGCTGCATTATTTCGGCGACCTGTGCGACCCGTTCGACCTGGAGCAGCCCTTGCCTGAGGAGCAGGCAGTGGCGGTGGCGGCGACGCTCTATGCGCGGTTCCGGCGCGGATTGTGGCAGGACATGCCCGATGAGCGGGACTATGGTGATGCCCGCGCCCTGGTTGCGGGGCTCTGCTCTGCGCTCGACGGCAGGGTGTTGTTCGAGGCCTTCTTGCGGCAACTCGCGTTGGACCAGGTCGCCAACATCATCGTCGAGCAGACGCCCCGCAATATCTACTATGCGCAACGGCTGCTGGAGGCCTATCCCGAGGCGCGCATCGTGCACATGGTACGAGATCCGCGTGCGGTGCTGGCCTCACAGAAAAAGCGCTGGACCCGTCGCTGGCGTCTCAAGGCCCGCAACATCCCCTGGCGCGAAGCTCTGCGCGAATGGGTGGCGTATCACCCTGTCACCATGTGCCTGTTGTGGCAGAAGGCATATGTCGAGGGGACGGCGCTTGCAGGGCATCCCAGATATCTGCGGTTACGCTTCGAGGACCTCCTGGAGCGCCCGGCAGCGGCTGTGGAGGCCCTATGTGCGTTTCTCGGTGTCGGTTTCCACGCAACCATGCTGGAGGTGGAACAGGTGGATTCTTCCCTGCGCGCAGCGGATGAAGGTGCCTGTGGTGTGCAGGCACGAGCGGCCGGCGAGTGGAAATCGGTTCTCGACGCCGGTGAGGTGTTTCTGGTCGAAAAGATGTTGGGCAGGCCGATGGCCGAGCTGGGTTACCGGCCGGAAGGACAGTCGGCGTACTCGGCCTTGTTCTCCCTGGCATGGCATGGTTTGCGTTTTCCCTTTCACGTGGTGGCGACCCTGCTGATTGATCCGCGGCGTTTCCTCATCCAGTTGAAGGGCGTGCTGCGACGTGCTTTCTGATATCGTGCATTTCCGATATCCGGGAAAGAAACTACGACAGCCGATACCTTGGCCTGGTGCATGACAGACGCCCCATGGTTCACATGTCGGGTCGCGAGTCGGTTGTGCCGGCCCGCTTTACAAGCGCAGGAACAGGATGAAACTGCTCTATATCGCGGGTGACAATCGGTCGGGTTCCACCCTTCTGGACATGCTGATCGCCGGTCATTCGCGGGTGGTGACACTTGGCGAGGCGCACCAGCTGAGGGCCTATGTACGCAGGGATACGCGCTATTATCGGCAGACGCCGGGTGATCCGGCGCACGAGATGCGGTGTTACTGCGGCAGCACGCTCGATGCCTGCGAATTCTGGCGGGAGGTGCAGGCGGCACTGGATGTACCCCTGGACTCGCTGGAGCTCAAGCTGCTCATCAACCAAACCGAGTTGCGGGGAATGAAGCACCTGTGGCGGAGGCTGTTGTGGTTGAGCCTGAATGCCATACCGTCCCTGTACGAGTACGGCCCCCTGTTTCGCGCCACCGGGGGCGAACAGGTCGGTCGCGACAGTGTCAGGCTGTACGAGGCAGTTGCCAGGGCCAGCGGTGCGGAATACGTGCTCGACTCGTCCAAGGTCCCTCATCGCCTGTACGCCATTGCGCAGCGTATTCCCGAAGATACCCGCCTGATCCTGCTCTGTCGCGACTTCAAGGGCACGGTTTACTCCAAGGTGAAACGTGGCATCCCCATGCTCAAGGCGGCCCTTCAGTGGAAATGGACGGTGCGCCAGATGGAGCGTTTCAGCCGGAAGCTGCCCGCTGAACAGGTGCTGCGCGTGCGCTACGAGGACATCTGCCGGGATACGGTCTCCGAGATGCAGCGTATTTGCCGCTTTCTCGATCTGCCATACGAAGAGCGCATGGTCTCGGGTGAGCGCAGCGATCTGCATCACCTGGGAGGCAGTCCGTCGAAGTACAGGGGATTTCGGGATATCCGGCTGGACACTGGTCATGAGGCCGCGTTTTCCCCCTGGCACAGGAAGGTACTGTATGCCCTGGTCAGGAGAGAGGCGGCGCAGTGGGGATATGGTG
This sequence comes from endosymbiont of unidentified scaly snail isolate Monju, assembly GCF_000801295.1. Taxonomy (NCBI): domain Bacteria; kingdom Pseudomonadati; phylum Pseudomonadota; class Gammaproteobacteria; species endosymbiont of unidentified scaly snail isolate Monju. The sequence goes on from NZ_AP012978.1 coordinate 1,054,707, forward strand.
CATGACGCCGTGGTCCATGGCCTCGGCATGATGGGGGGAGCATGTTTCCCCGGCGATTCTTGATGCCACGGTGGGTCAGAACATCAGCAAAAGGCGTGGCCCTGGCCTACAGGCGGGTGATCTCGCGTGATCGCGCCCTGCCGGATTTCATTATCGTGGGCGCTCAGAAGGCCGGCACATCGAGCCTGTTCCACTATTTGCGTCAGCATCCCCAGCTGGTTCCGCCCTTTACGAAAGAAGTACATTTCTTCGATGGGGGACTGCATCCGGATATCGACAATTTCGAGAAGCGGCCGGCCTGGTACCGCGCCCATTTCCCGCCGAAAAGCACGCTGGGCGAGGGCCGCCGGACATTCGAGGCATCGCCTCTTTACCTGTTCAACCCGCTCGTTCCGGAGCGCATCCACGACCTTGTTCCCACAGTGAAGCTCATTGCCCTGCTCAGGAACCCGACAGAGCGGGCCATCTCCCATTATTTTCACGAACGACGGGCAGGGCACGAGACATTGCCTGTGATGGAGGCTCTCCAGGCAGAAGAGCAGCGGCTGGCATCCGTGATGGCCAGCGGGGACTACAAGAGCGATGCCTTCATGAAGTTCTCATACAAGAAGCGGGGCCTCTACAGGGAGCAGCTGGAGCGTTTCACCGCTTATTTTTCCTGGTCGCAGCTCCTGGTCCTTAGCAGTGAAGAATTCTTCCGCGATCCGGGACAGACGCTTCGCCGGGTGTTCGAGTTCGTGGGGGTTGATCCGGAGTGCAGGGTGGGTGACCTGAAACCTCGTAACGTGGGGCGCGACAAGGCCAAGGTGGGTCCCGAGGTATACCGGTATCTGGACGACTATTTCGAGCCACACAATCAGGCGCTTTACCGCCTCATCGGGAAAGGTTTCGACTGGTAAGGCACTGGCTGCACCAGGAGACAGAACTGGGGACGGCCCCGAATCCACAACCTTGTCCGAGCGACACAGGGGGTCAATTCTTGGTGTCGCTTCACCTCCCGTAAGCAGGTGCCGATTCTGCCTGTAGGAGGCCCGTCCCTGGCCGAATTCGTGATGGGAGCACTGGTTCTGTCTGCAGGAGGTCCGTTGTCGGGCCAGCTGACCTCCTTCGCAAGTGGGAAAGGAACCTGCTCAGAGCTTCCTTTGCAACGGCATGCAGGCAATCCTCACGGATAATGCGTTTCTTCTGGGGTGTTCACCCCATATCTGCGTCTTTATGGTCAGCAAAATGGGGTCCCTGCCTGATGGGACGGGAGACGGGATCCGTCTAGGCTGTCTCTGAGCTTGGCAGGTCCGGATGATCCACCCTGTCAGGGCTAGTACCCCGCGTCTGCGTTGTTCTATCTCGATTCCGGCGGCTTCTCGCTCGCTGTGGCCTGGTTTTACTCGAACGGATAGCGATTGCTGTCCCTTTCGGCCATGGCGCGTGGATGATGCCCGAATCGATGCGAAGACCGTGTGGGTACGATGTGTTCGGGGATGCCCAGCAACCAGTCGCGCCAATGACAGGCGCCCAGGCAAGGAAACCATGGATCCAAGGGAGTTTCTCACACTCAGCATCCGGTCGGCGATGGCGGCCGGTCGCACCAGTGCCATACCCGCTTCCCTGCTGTACCCGCACAATACCAGGGCCGCGACCCTGGCGGCGGGTCTTTCTGACCCGGCCATGCAGCTCCTGTTCGTTCACCACACTCCGAATGCGCTGGCCGACAGCTTCAAGTATGTCCCGCGCAGAGACCGGTTGACGATCATTGCCGCACAGATCCGGCAGTTCACGGGACTGGTCGGGGCGGACGGTATCACACCGGTGGCGACCACCGTGTGGGGCTATGGCCCGAAGGATGCCTGTGTGAGCTGGCCGGGGATGACCATCGAGCGTCATGTCGCGGATGCTCCGCTCAAGGTTGTCTGGAAGAATCACCTCTACAGCGCGGTCCGCGAAGCCCCCTTGCCGCATCTGCTGCCGGTCGCAGCCAGTCTGCACCGGGTCTACTCGTTTCCGGGTTATGAGCAGTACAGCACGGAGACCGATGGTGTGCCCCTGGTGCCTCACGTGCATGGCGGGCGCAACGACTGGTCATCAGATGGCAATTCCGGGTGCTTCTTTTCTCCCAACAACGAGATCAGGGGCCCGCGGTGGGCTACCAAGATCCATGCCTACGGCGGACCGGACTGGAACGACAAGGCCGGCATGATGTGGTACCACGATCATGCACCGGGGATTACCCGGTTGAACGTCTACGCCGGGCTGGCCGGGCTCTTCGTGCTCAGGGACGACCTGGACACGGGACGTCCCGACAACCCCCTGGGTCTGCCGGGTGGACCCTATGAGCTGGGTTTTGCCATCCAGGACCGCATGTTCCGGAATGACGGGGAGCTGTTCTTTCCTTCCTGTCCCGGTGATGCTGTCCATGCCGATTTCATCGACGGGGAGGCATCTGCCCTGCCGCCGGACATCTTCCCTGCTGGCGGGCCGAGCACACCGACGGTGTTCTTTGGCGATCATATGGTGGTCAATGGCGTCATCTGGCCAAAGTACAGCGTCGAACCCCGCCAGTACCGGGTGCGTCTGCTCAATGGCTCTGACAGCCGGTTCATGCGCCTTCGCTTGAAGATGGTGCCAGCAGGAGAGACCGACCCGGCCGTCGGCGCGATATTGCCGTATTACGTCATCGGTTCGGATCAGAGTTTGAATGCTCGCGCTGCGCTGGTCGAAGAGGCTGATTTCCTGCCGGGCGAGCGGCTGGATCTCGTGGTCGACTTCAAGATGGTGCCGGTGGGTTACCGGGTGATCATCGAGAACCTCTTCGGTGATGCCCCCTGCCGTGGCGACCTGCCGGCCGAGGACGATCTGTTTCCCAACCGGCGCACCGACCGCATCATGGCCTTCGATGCGGAATTGCCGTTCGACACCACGATCACGGATGCGGTCGTCGTGGAGGGGTACGAGCTCGGTGGCGGGCCGGATGTGACGGCCACGCCGCCTGTCAGGGTTCGGCGCCTGGCGTTGTTCATGGGACTCGACGAACACGCTCGGCCGCAACCGCTGCTCGGTACGGCCGAGCCGGTGACCGATGTTGCCGGAGAGGTGGTCAACGGGGCCTTGCCGTGGCATGCGCCGATCACCGAGAACCCGGATGTCGGTGATACCGAGGTATGGGAGATCTACAACACCACGGGGCATGCCCACCCGGTGCATGTTCACCTGGTGCACTTCGAGGTGATGGAGCGCGAAGGATTTGCAGCCGACGTGTTTCCGCAGCCGGTGCTGCAACACAATGGCTCACAGGGACTCGGGTTCCGCCTGGAGAATATCGTTACTGACGGTGCGGTCAGTGGGCCCGGCGTGACCGAACAGTCACGGCGCGACATGGTCATGGCCCTGCCGGGCCAGGTGACGCGTATCAAGTTGACCTTCGGCAAGCCCGGCCGTTATGTCTGGCAGTGTTATATCCGTTCACATGAAGACAGCGAGATGGTGCGGCCCTTTCATGTGGGGCCGGTTTCCACCGGCGAGGGTGATTGATCGCGAAAGCGACCTTACCTGGAGTGGCCTTCTCACCGACTCAATCCTCGGCGCGTAGACCGAGGAAGCGAACGGACTTGCGGAGCGAAGCGATCGAGGCCCGGGTGTCGATACCGACCCGGGTCCGGCAGTAGTGCCACATCAGGACATTCTGGAAGACCCTGCCACCGGCGGCGCCCAGGGCAACACCGTCGATACCCATTGCCTGGACCAGCGCCAGACTCACCGCGATGCCGGTCACGCTGGAGATCACCCCCGTCTTGAACAACAGGTTCTGATGGTCGGTCATCGCCAGCAACACGCCGGGGAACCCCATGGCGCTGGAAAAGAGGTGGCCGCCAACCAGGCTCAGCAGGACGAACCAGCCATCGGCATAGCTTTCGCCGAAAACGAACCCGAGGATACTGCGGGCGGCCAGGCCGATCACGATCGCACCGATCAGGGTGGGGATGACAGAGAGGGTGGCGGCGACCTGCAGCACCTCCTGGATCTGTCTTTTCTTTTTCAAGGCGGAGAGTTCGGCGATCGACGAGGGGATGACGCCGGCGAGAATGAGCTGCGGCATCTGGATGAGCTTGCCGAGTCGGCTGGCGACCCCATAGATCGCGATGTCGGCATGCGCCACGAAGATGCCGGCGATCCAGACGTGTGCCTCGCTGGCGCCGACGCTGGTCAGCGCCAGGGCCGCCAGCGGCAGGCCGATGCGCAGGGGTTCCGAGATCCTTACCCCGGGTGTTCCGGGTGTGCCGCCGCCCTGTCGGCGCAGTATCGCGAATGACAGCAGGATGGTGCAGACCAGGGCGCCGGAGACCAGCAGCAATACCTCGCGCACCTCGACGGGGACCGATTGCAGGTACAGCAAAAGCAGCACGAGCGTAATCAGCAGGGCCGTGGTTGCGCCGTCGAAGAAGGCCGTCAGGCCCACCTGGTGAAAGCCACGCAGCAAAAAGGCGACGAAGGTCTGTACGGCGCGCAGGCCGAACCAGAGCGCGGTAAGGCCGGCGAGTTCGCCGATCAGCGGCGAGTGAAACACTTGCTCGCCCAGCCAGGGACCGATCCACAGCGTATAGCCCACCCCAAAGGCCAGACCGAAGCTTCCGAGCAAAAGGACGCTGCCGCGGATCAGGGGAGCGAGGGTGTCTTCGGTGGCCTTGCGCGCTGCGATCAGGCGCATCGCCGCCTGGTTCATCCCGCCCAGGACGATCAGTTCACCGACCAGTACGATACTGAAGATCAGGTAGAAGGCGCCCACTTCCGGCTCGGTGAGCAGGCGGGTGATCAGCGCGTTCCAGACAAGGGTTGCCAGTACGAAAGTGACCTTTCCCGTCAATGCCCAGATGCCGCCGCGGCGCAGGCGTCGGTCGGCGCAGCCCCGTCGCTACGGGGGCGCAACCATCATTCACGGCTGTCGTTTTCCCGCTGCCGCATAGACCTGGCTGGTGGCTTCCGCTACCCGCCCCCAGTCGTAGTGGTTCTTCAACAAGGCGGTGTGATCGACATGCGTTTCGTGCGCAAGGCAGGTGTCAAGGGCATCGGTCAGCACCCGAACGTCGCCCACGGGAAAATAGCATTCTCCTTCCAGCGGTACCTCGAGATTGGCCGGGATGTCGCTGACCAGTACCGGCGGGCCATAGCTCATTGCCTCGAGCAGGGCGATGGGCAGCCCCTCATGGTAGGACGGCATCACGAACAGTCGTGCGTGCGAGTACACCTGCGCGAGGTCCTCGCCCTTGATGAAGCCGGTGAGTATCACGCCCGCATCCCGTGCTGACTGTTTCAGGTGGTGGCTGTAGCGGGTTTCGTGATCGGCATCGCCCACCAGTACCAGGCGGCAATCGGAGGGGGGTAGTCGTTGCCAGGCGGTGACCAGGTCATGAAAGCCCTTCTCCTCGACAAAGCGGCCAACGGCGATCACGTAACGCCCGGGCCTCAGTCCCAGCGCCTCGATCCGGTCGGTTTCGGTACGCCGTACCGGCAAGTTTACGCCGTTGGGAATGAGGTGGGTGTCCGTTCTCCCATGATGCTCTGCCACCCGTTCGGCGATGTGGCGAGAGATGACGATCAGTGCGTCGGCATGGCGTGCCGCTGCCCGCTCGCCGAGACGCAGCATGGCGCGGGCCAGGCGCCCCCATTTCTGCCGTTCGTAGTCCGGGCCGTGATGGGTGACCACGGTACGCATGCCCAGCAGGCGGGCGAGGGGGGTGAGCAGGGCCGGGCCGATGGCATGGATGTGCACGATATCGGCGCCCTGCCGGCGAGCATGCAGGATGGCCAGCGTGGTATGCACGATGGCCTCCAGCGACTTGCGCCGAGGGGTGTAGAGGTGTTGCAGTCGGACGCCACGGTACTGATCGCGCCGGTCTTTCGGTGCGATATAGGGTGATCGGGTCATCAGCGTGATGTCGTGACCCAGGGCAGCCAGGCGAGGGTAGAGCTGTTCGCAATGGGTCTCCACGCCTCCTTGCACGTTCGGGATACCCCGGGTCCCGACGACCACGATCTTCATGCGCGCATCAGGAAGGCTCGCGATCGACTTCGAGTGTCACCGGAACGCCGAGTGGCGCGCGCAGATCGCCCTGGCGCGGATCCTGGCCGACATCGTATTGCGGTATGCCATCGATGCCGATGGGGCGGCCCAGCAGGCTCTTGAGCTTGTTCCTGAGTACCCAGCCGGCGGGGTACCGCAGATATTTCTTCATGACCGGCGCGGCGGTGCCGACCATCCAGCAGTTCTTGGGGCAGGTCCGTACCTTTTCGCGCACGTGCCGGGCCTGTTCGCTGAACCAGGGCTCCTCGAAGCGGGAGACCTCGTGGATATTGCCCATGCTCTCCTTCCAGTATTGTTCCTCCAGGCCGTTGCAGGGGTACACATCCCCGTAGGGCTCGATGAAGAAGTTGGCCGTGCCGGCCTCGCAGGGCAGCATGCGTCGCCCACCGCGGATGTAGTTGATCAGGCCGAGGTTGAAAAAGGCACGAAACCAGCTCTTGGGGCTGTTCTCCTTCATCAACCGCTCGATCAGCTCGTCCTTGTTGGTGATCTCGTTGTCATCCTTGTGGAAGTAATAGGAGTTGTGGAAGGCTGCGGTAGCGAATTCCATCTTCACTCGCTTGGACAGCTCGTAGAGCTGCAACATGTCGGCGGAGTTACGGTTCGACACGGTGATGCCGAAGCCGATGTCCTTGATCCCCATGTTCTGCAGGGTGAGCAGGCTCTTGAGGCCACGGTCGAACCCGCCGGGGCGTCCACGCAGTTCGTCGTTCTTCTGGGAAAGCCCCTCGATGCTCACACGGATGCCGATGTTCGGGAAGCGCTCGGCCATCTCCGCGATACGCTCGACATGCCAGCCAGAGGTGGAGATGACGACGCGCGGTGCCTTGGAGAAGGCGACCTCGACGATCTCCGGCAGATCGCGCCGCAGGAAGGGTTCGCCGCCGGTGACGTTCACGAACTTGAGTTTCGGCAGGATCTCCAGGTCGCGTGCCGTGATTTCGCGCTGGCGGTCGCTCGGGTTCTCCCAGATGTCGCACATCTTGCAGCGCATCTGGCAACGGTAGGTGGTGATGATCGACACATCGGTCGGCATCAGTGAGGGGTCGTGGTGTTCCATGTTGGGTGCCTGCGCGTTGAAGCGCTTCTAGGGGTGGGTGTCGCCTGGTGCAAAATCGGTCTCGGACAGTCGGATGCCGCCGTCGGCATCCAGGCGTTGCTCGCGGATGCGTCGTTCGACGATCTGCTCGACCAGCTTGCGACAGGTCATGAAGGCGAACAGCGGGTCGCTGTATTCCGCCTCGAAATGGTCGTAAAGAATCTGATACGGAACGGTGCAGGAGATATTGCGGCCATCCATCACGGCCTCGAATTCGATCGCCTCCCTGTCCGGGTTTTCCGTTTCCGTCGGTGGAAAATGAATCTCTGTCATCGGGCCTCCCATTGCCATTCATGTCCCTTGCTTTCTGTGTTCCGGCGTCAGTGAGGCATACAGCATCCGGAGCTGTTCATAGTGCCTCTCCGCCGTGAAGTCGGTGCGGATCTTTTCCGCCCCGGCTCGCCCCATTGCCAGCCGCTGTTCCCGTGAGGCCCACAGGTGGCGCATGCGCTCGGCCAGGGCCTCGGTGTCACCAGGGGGAAAGTGGAGGCCATCCTCGCCATGTTCGATGAGTTCCGGTATGCCGCCCGAGTCCGCACCGATGACCGGAGTACCGACCGACAGTGATTCCAGTACCGACATCGGGCAGTTCTCGTACCATTCCGAAGGCAATACCGAAAAACTCGCCGCGGACAACAATTCGGTCAGTTCATTGCCTGTCTTATAGCCGCAGAATGTGATATTCGCCAATCGGCGTCGTTCGGTCTCCGCTTTGAGATACTGTTCCATCGGCCCGGTTCCCACGATCTTGATAGGAATCTCCGGCGCCCTTTCACAGGCGTCGAGAAGGGTCTTCAGGCCCTTTTCGGCAGAGAGGCGGCCAATGTAGACGCCGTAACCGGCGTCCTTGCCGGCAAAGGCAAAGCGCTGGGTGTCCACAAAATTGGGAATATAGGTGATCTGCGATTCCGGGAAGCCATATTCGATCATCTTGTTCCGATAGAAACGGCTGACCGCAATATAGCGGTCCACCTGCCGGTAGTAACCGAGTGCATGGTGAAGATACATCTCCACCGTGTTGACCAGGCTGCCGGCGCGCGACCCCTTGGTGCAGCGATAACGCACACAATTATAGAAACGCTGGTCCTTGCAGGCTTCGCATACCCGTCCCTGGGTGTACATCAGATAATTCGGACACAGGGGTTTCAGATCGTGCAGTGTCAGCACCAGCGGGACGCCGGCGTGGCGCAGCGGCCCGAACACCGAAGGTGAAATCTGGTGCTGAAAGATATGGAAATGAGCGATGTCGATCGCCTGTTCCCGCAGCAGTCGCGCCATGCGCCGGCGTGCTTCCAGCGAATAGATGATCCGTCCGGCCGCGCGCAGCTTTTGAATGGGGTCAGGCCGGTCGTAGTCGATGTGACTCACGAAATACCGGGAATAGTCACTGGGCAGGTTGCGCGGATCCTGCATGGAAAAGGGAACTACCCGGTGTCCATGTGATTGCAGCAACGCCATTTCATCGAAATAGACGGCCTCGCTGCCTCCCTTGCGCCAGAAGAACTTGTTGACGAATAGCAGATTCACGATGCACAGCCTTTCCCGGGAAAAGCCTCCCGCCCGAAGATGAACGAAGCGACACAACATATCCTCGGCTGACGAAATCCTGCTGGCGTCGTGAGGGTGTTTCCCCTGTGAATCGAGGTCTGCGGCATGTGGGGCAGACTAGGCGTATTCGGTGACTTTTACAACGAGGCAGCGTGGCAGGTGTGGAAAGACGACAAAAATGCCGGAGAATCGCCTTCGTTCTCGGCGGCGTATTGATCCACACAGGATGAAGCGCATGGGCTAACATACCCTGAGATATGAAAGGACTCCTGAACAAGCTGTGAAACACGATCTTGCTGCCTCATGCAGGTATGGAAATCCACCGCGAGTGGGGAGGCAACGGCTCGCTACCCGAGGGGCCTCGGGCAGGGGGCTGGACGCATGAGTGGCGTTGTGGGTGGTGCAAGGAGGGAACAGCGCATGCCGAGCGTGCAAGCCGGTGGTGGTTGTTCCCGCAATCCTGGCGCGGAGAGGGGCAGCACGCACCATGTATTGAAGCATTCTACGGGCTGACCGAGCGGCCTTTTTCGATCCTGCCCGATCCGGCCTTTCTGCACCTGGGCAGGCGCCATGCACTGGCCTATAGCATGCTCGAGTATGGCATTGCCCACGGCGCCGGGTTCACGGTGATCACCGGAGGCGTCGGTTGCGGCAAGACCATCCTGATCCAGCACCTGCTGGACAACCTGGGCGAGGGGATCACCGTCGGCCTGATCTCCAACACCTGCAAGGAGATCGGTGACCTGCTCAAGTGGGTGCTGCTCTCCTTCGGTCAGCCCTACGACGTGGACGACAAGGTGGCCTTGTTCGATCGCCTGCAACGTTTCCTCATCGACCAGTACGGTCGGGGGCAGCGCACGGTGCTGATCATCGACGAGGCACAGAACCTGGATGGCGGAACACTCGAAGAGCTGCGCATGCTCTCCAATATCAATTCCGGCAAGGATCAGCTGCTGAACCTGGTACTGGTGGGTCAGCCCCAGCTGAAGGCCCTGTTGCGCCAGCCCGAGCTCGAGCAGTTCGTGCAGCGGGTCTCCTCCGATTTTCACGTCACGCCGCTGGAACGAGACGAGGTTGCCGAGTACATCCGGTATCGCCTGAAGGTGGCGGGGCGCGAGGAGCCCTTGTTCGAGGAAAATGCCGAGTTCGCCATCTTCAAGGCTTCGGGTGGGGTGCCGCGGCGGATCAACATCCTCTGCGACACCGCGCTGGTCTACGGCTTTTCCAGGGAGTCGGAACGTATTTCCACGCGCATCGTGTTGGAGATGTTGCGGGACAAGGCGAAATATGGGGTATTCGACCCGGTTGGTGAGGGATCCTCGTTGCTCACCAGCGAATCTCCCGACCCTGATGACAGGGCAGTGCCTTGCCCTGTCGATCCGGGACAAACCCCGCAGTTGCGCCGGAAGTAGGGGCTGCGGCGATCCGGCTGTTAGAATCGCCGGTATGCTGGAACAGATTCGCATCGTGCTGGTCGAGACCTCGCACCCGGGCAACATCGGGGCGGTGGCGCGTGCCATGAAGAACATGGGACTGTCGCGGCTGGTGCTGGTGCGCCCCAAGGTCTTTCCCTCGCCCGAGGCCGACGCGCGTGCCTCCGGGGCCCAGGACCTGCTGGCCGCGGCCCGCGTGGTGGATGACCTGGAGGCCGCGGTGGCCGACTGCCCGGTGGTGATCGGCGCCAGTGCGCGCAAGCGTTCCACCCTGTGGACCGCCATGGACCCGCGCGAGATGGCGGCACTGGCCCTCGAGCAGACCGCGCACGGCACGGTGGCGCTGGTATTCGGGCGCGAGCGCACTGGCCTGACCTCTGCCGAGCTCGATCGTTGCAGCCACCTGGTACACATCCCGGCCAATCCCGATTATTCCTCGCTCAACATCGCCATGGCGGTGCAGGTGCTCGGCTACGAGCTGCGCATGGCGGTACTCACGGAGCAGCCGGTGTCCGTGACTGTCGCCGAGTCCGACCCACCGGCCACCGCAGCGCAGATGGAGGGCCTGTTTGCCCACCTCGAGCAGGCCCTGCACGACATCGGCTTTCTGCAAACGGGGCGCGAGGGACGCATCATGCAGCGCCTGCGGCGGCTGTTTCATCGCGCACGGCCCGATCAGCGCGAGGTCAATATCCTGCGTGGCATCCTCAGTGCGGCACAGGGTGCCAAGTCCATGCGTGCCCCGGAGGCCGATTCTTCCGATCGTCCCGGGGTTGCCAGCGGCGGTGGCGAGCCGCATGCTTCCCGGTAGTCGATCCTGGAATCTTCATCGATGTTCGAGAACCTGAAAGAAGACCTGAGCGTCGTGTTCGACCGCGATCCCGCGGCGCGCAACACCTTCGAGATCCTCACTACCTACCCGGGGGTGCATGCCCTGTTGTTCCATCGCCTGGCGCATGCGCTCTGGAACCTGGGCGCCAAGTGGCTGGCGCGCCTGGTTTCTTACCTGGCACGCTGGCTCACCGGCATCGAGATCCACCCGGCGGCGCGCATCGGCCGGCGCTTCTTCATCGATCACGGCATGGGCGTGGTGATCGGCGAGACCGCGGTGATCGGCGACGACTGTACCCTGTATCACGGTGTCACCCTGGGGGGGACGAGCTGGGAGAAGGGCAAGCGTCACCCGACACTGGGCAATGGCGTGGTGGTGGGCGCCGGGGCCAAGGTGCTGGGGCCGATCGAGATCGGTGACGGCGCGCGCATCGGCTCCAACGCAGTGGTGGTCAAGGCCGTACCGGCAGGTGCCACCGTGGTTGGGGTGCCAGGCAGGCTGATCGAGCGCAAGCCCGAGGACATCGACACCAGCCATCGCCAGAAGCTGGCCAGCAAGATGGGCTTCGACGCCTATGGGGCTACCCGTGATGCCCCCGACCCGGTGGCACACGCGGTCAACTGCATGCTCGATCATCTGCACGTGATGGAGACGCGCATGAAGCAGATGTGTGAGGCCCTGCGCGCCGCCGGATTCGAGCCGCCCGAAGGGGCCCAGGACATCCCCGATCTGCCCGCCTGCGAGATCATCTCCACCGCCGAGGAACTACGCCGCATGCACCTTGACGAGGACGGGGTGGAACAGGCCCCGGAAGAGGGGGATTCACGGCCCTGAAAACCCGGCAGTCCGTGTGCCTGGAATACTTGACTAATTTAGTCGGCAATGTATAGTTCAGCGCAGTTGAGTTCTGGAGTGCCGGGCTGTGAGACTGACCACAAAAGGCCGTTATGCGGTGACTGCCATGCTGGATCTGGCGCTGCACCACGGCGAGGGGCCCATCACGCTGGCCGACATCGCCCAGCGCCAGGGTATCTCGCTTTCCTACCTGGAGCAGCTGTTTTCGCGCCTGCGCAAGCGTCAGCTCGTGAGCAGCGTGCGCGGGCCGGGCGGCGGCTACACGCTGGGGCGCGGTGCGGCCGAGATCTCGGTGGCTGAGGTCATTACCGCAGTCGACGAGAACGTCGATACCACCCGCTGTGGTGGCGCGCACAACTGCCAGGACAATCAGAAGTGCCTCACCCATGAGTTGTGGCACGACCTGAGCGACCGTATTCACGACTATCTCAGTCAGATCAGCCTGGACGACCTGATGCGGCGGCGCGGCGTGCAGGAAGTAGCGCGTCGCCAGGAAGACGTGGCGCCTGCGGTGTCGCCGGAAACCATCAAGACGGGCAGTGCGCGAGCCCAGTAGCAGCTAGAGGTCATTACAAGATGAAACTGCCGATCTATTTCGATTATTCCGCCACCACGCCTTGCGATCCGCGGGTGGCCGAAAAAATGTGCGGCTGCCTGACGCTCGACGGCGTGTTCGGCAACCCGGCCTCGCGCTCACACGCCTTTGGCTGGGCGGCCGAGAAGCTGGTCGAAGAGGCCCGCGAACAGGTGGCCGAGCTGGTGAACGCCAATCCCAAGGAGATCGTCTGGACCTCCGGTGCCACCGAGTCGGACAACCTGGCGATCAAGGGTGCGGCGCATTTCTACCAGAAGAAGGGCAAACATATCGTCACCGTCAAGACCGAGCACAAGGCGGTGCTGGATCCCTGCCGCCAGCTCGAGCGCGAGGGTTTCGAGGTCACCTATCTGGATGTTCAGGAGAACGGCCTGCTCGACCTCGGTGCGTTCCGCGAGGCCATTCGTGAAGATACCATCCTGGCCTCGGTGATGCACGTGAACAACGAGATCGGCGTGATCCAGGACATCGAGGCGATCGGCAATATCTGTCGCGAGCACAAGGTGATCTTCCATGTCGATGCCGCGCAGAGTGCCGGCAAGGTGCCCATCGATCTGGCCAAGCTGCCAGTCGACCTGATGAGCTTCTCGGCGCACAAGATCTACGGTCCCAAGGGGGTCGGTGCGCTGTACGTCCGCCGCAAGCCGCGAGTGCGCATCGAGGCGCAGATGCACGGTGGCGGCCATGAGCGTGGCATGCGCTCGGGTACCCTGGCCATCCACCAGATCGTGGGCATGGGCGAAGCCTTCCGCATCGCGAAAGAGGAGATGGCCGAGGAGAATGCCCGCCTGCTGCGTCTGCGCAACAAGCTCTACGAGGGCTTCAAGGACATGGAAGAGGTCTATGTCAACGGGGACCTCGAGCGCCGTGTGGCCGGCAATCTGAACATCAGCTTCAATTTTGTCGAGGGCGAGAGCCTGATGATGGCGCTCAAGGACATCGCCGTGTCCTCGGGCAGTGCCTGCACCTCGGCCAGCCTGGAGCCCAGCTACGTGCTGCGTGCCCTGGGGCGCAGCGACGAGCTGGCGCACAGCTCGCTGCGTTTCAGTCTCGGCCGTTTCACCACCGAGGAAGAGGTCGACTACGTGATCGAGCAGGTGCGCCGCCAGGTCGAACGCCTGCGCGAGCTCAGTCCTCTTTGGGACATGTACAAGGAAGGCATCGATCTGGACTCGGTGCAGTGGGCCGCGCACTGAGCCTGTCGCCGAAAGGCCGGTGACATCTCCGGGATTGGGGTATCATCCCCGGTCTGGAAAATCGCAGGCGCGGACCTGCCAGCGTGGTCACAGACGTTCTTCGGGCACCGGGGTGCCGGACTTGTAACGGGCCTGTCATTTCGCTGACGAAAGAATTGGCCTCGCCGTCAGGGCGGGGCGGTCCACGATCCGATGGGTGACTTGGTCGGATCGCGGAGTTCGGGAATGACAAGGCACGGCTAATTGAGAAAAGTTCGATGAAGAATATCTATGTAGGCAACCTGGCATACAGCGTCTCCGACGACGAGCTCCGCGAGGCATTCGCGGCCTATGGCGAGGTGGCGCGCGCCAAGGTGATCATGGACCGCGACACCGGTCGCTCCAAGGGCTTCGGTTTTGTGGAGATGCCCAACGACAGCGAGGCCCAGGCCGCGATCGACGGTCTGAACGAGCAGCCGATCAACGGCCGCAACGTGCGGGTCAACGAGGCACGTCCGCGCAACTGATCCGTCGCACATGCCGGGCCCTGTGTCCGGCATGTCGAAACGATTCGAGACACAGCCTGGATTCGGGAGGCAGCATTCATGGCGTACAGTGACAAGGTCATCGATCATTACGAGAATCCGCGCAACGTGGGCACTCTGGACAAGGATGCGCCAAACGTTGGGATCGGCATGGTGGGTGCGCCAGCGTGTGGTGACGTGATGCGTCTGCAGATCCAGGTGAACGAGGATGGCGTGATCGAGGACGCCAAGTTCAAGACCTACGGCTGTGGTTCGGCGATCGCCTCGAGCTCGCTGCTCACCGAGTGGGTAAAGGGCAAGACACTGGAAGAGGCGCGCCAGATCAAGAACACCGACATTGCCGAGGAGCTGGCGCTGCCGCCGGTGAAGGTGCATTGCTCGGTGCTGGCCGAGGATGCCATCAAGGCGGCGATCGAGGACTTGCAGAAGAAGCAGGGCAACTGAGTTTTTTCACGGAGGTTCGGACATGGCGATCACTCTGAGCGATGCGGCGGCCGAACGGGTCCGGCGCTTTCTCGACAACCGGGGCTCCGGGATCGGGGTGCGCCTGGGCGTCAAGACCTCCGGCTGTTCCGGTATGGCTTATGTAATGGAGTTCGTCGACGAGCTCCACGAGGACGACGTGGTCTTCGAGGACAAGGGCGTCAAGGTCATCATCGACCAGAAGAGCCTGGTCTACCTGGACGGCACCGAGCTCGACTACGCCAAGGAAGGACTCAACGAGGGCTTCGTGTTCAACAACCCCAATGTCAAGGATCAGTGCGGTTGCGGAGAGAGTTTCACCGTCTGAACGATGGCCCGGCCCGTCCTCCGCACGCCCGCTTCCGCGGGCGTTGTCGGTGGAGAGAGGACCCATGATCAACCTGTCCAGCAACCATTTTGAACTGTTCGGCCTGCCGGTAGCTTTTGTGCTCGACAGCCAGGCGCTGGCTGAGCGTTACCGGGAGTTGCAACGGGCAGTGCATCCCGACCGTTTCGCCAGTGCTTCCGACCAGGAGCAGCGCCTGGCGCTGCAACAGGCGACCCGGGTCAACGAGGCCTACGAGACCCTGCGCGATCCGTTGCGTCGAGCGCAGTACCTGTTGCAGTTGCACGGTATCGACAGCGACGGCGAGACGGCCACCACGCGCGATGCCGGCTTCCTGATGCGGCAGATGGAATTGCGCGAGGCATTGGCCGCGGTGCGCGACGCGCAGGATCCCGAGACGGAACTCGACGCGCTGATGCGCGAGATCCGGCAGATGATCGACAAGGAAGTGGCCCTGCTGACGGTACAGTTCGAAGAGGCCACGCCCGACGCGCTGAACGAGGCGCGCGAGACCGTATCGCGCATGCAGTTTCTGAACAAGTTGTACAACGAGGCCGAGGCGCTCGAGGCCGAAATGGAAGAATCCTACTGATGGCATTTCTGCAAATCGCCGAACCCGGCCAGTCGGCCGCCCCGCACGAACACAGGCTGGCGGCGGGTATCGACCTGGGCACTACCAACTCGCTGGTCGCCGCGGTGCGCAGCGGCGTGGCCGAGACCCTGCCCGACGAGCAGGGACGTCACCTGTTGCCCTCGGTGGTGCGCTACACCCCGCAAGGGGTGGTCGTCGGCGAGGTGGCGCGTGCCGCGGCGACCGAGGATCCGCACAACACCATTGCCTCGGTAAAGCGCCTGATCGGTCGCGGTGTAGAGGACGTCAAGACCCTGGCCGACCGCTTGCCCTACGAGTTCGTCGACACTGACAGCGCGGTGCCGCGCATCCGCACCGTGGCGGGCGACGTGAGCCCCGTCGAGGTCTCGGCTGAGATCCTCAATGTGCTGGCAAAGCGCGCCGAGGCCACCCTGGGCGGCCCGTTGACCGGGGTGGTGATCACGGTTCCGGCCTATTTCGACGACGCCCAGCGCCAGGCCACCAAGGATGCGGCGAAGCTGGCCGGATTGCATGTCTTCCGGCTGCTCAACGAGCCGACCGCCGCGGCCGTGGCCTACGGCCTGGACCGTGGCGCCGAAGGGGTGCACGCCATCTACGACCTGGGCGGTGGCACCTTCGATATCTCCATCCTGCGGCTCAACAAGGGGGTGTTCGAGGTGCTGGCCACCGGCGGCGACTCTGCCCTGGGCGGCGACGACTTCGACCGCGCCATCGCCGAGTGGGTGCTCGAACAGGCCGGCATCGGGCGCGAGGCTTCACCTGGCCTGCTGCGCGAATTGATGGACAAGGCGCGCGCGGCCAAGGAGGCGCTGTCCGAACAGGAGTCGGCCGAAATCGAGGTGACTCTGCCCGACGGTGGCCGCTGGGCAGGCCAGCTCGACCGCGACACCTTCAACCAGTTGGTCGATCCGCTGATCCGCAAGACCATCACCGCCTGCCGCCGCGCCTTGCGCGACGCCGGGGTGCGTCCCGAGGACATCGAAGACGTCGTCATGGTTGGCGGCTCTACCCGCGCGTTGCGCGTGCGGGAGAAGGTGGGTGAGTTCTTCGGTGCCGAGCCGCTGGTGGACATCGACCCCGACAAGGTGGTGGCCATTGGCGCGGCCCTGCAGGCTGACGTGCTGGCGGGCAACAAGCCCGAGGACGAGATGCTGCTGCTGGATGTGATCCCGCTGTCGCTGGGTATCGAGACCATGGGCGGCCTGGTGGAGAAGATCATCCCGCGCAACACCACCATCCCGGTGGCGCGCGCCCAGGAATTCACCACCTTCAAGGATGGCCAGACCGCGATGGCCATCCATGTGGTGCAGGGCGAGCGTGAGCTGGTTGCCGACAACCGTTCCCTGGCGCGCTTCGAGTTGCGCGGCATTCCGCCCATGGTGGCCGGCGCGGCGCGTATCCGCGTTACCTTCTCGGTAGATGCCGACGGTCTGCTGCACGTCGAGGCGGAGGAACTCAGCCAGGGCGTGAAGGCCAGTGTCGAGGTCAAGCCCTCCTATGGTCTGACCGACGAGGAGATCGCCGGCATGCTCAAGGAGTCCATCGAACACGCCGGCGAGGACATGGTTGCCCGCGCGCTGACCGAGCAACGGGTCGAGGCCGCGCGCGTGATCGAGGCCCTGCAGGCCGCGCTGGCTGCCGACGGCGATGAACTGCTCGACGACGAGGAGCGCCAAAGGATAGAGCAGGCCCTGGCGTCGCTGCAGGGTACCGTGGAGACGGCCGCAGAGGCCGATGCGATCAAACGGGCCATTGAGGAGCTGGAGAAGGTCTGCGAGTTCTACGTCGAGAGACGGATGAACAGCAATATCCGCAAGGCCATGGCCGGCCACAAGGTCGACGAATTCGAATGAGCCGCGAGGCGGCCGACAGGAAAGCCACCATGCCGAAGATCATTTTTCTACCGCACGAGGAAATCTGCCCAGAGGGTGCAGTCATCGAGGCTGAGCCGGGCACCACCATCTGTGAGGCGGCGCTGGCCAACGACATCGATATCGAGCACGCCTGCGAGATGTCCTGTGCCTGCACCACCTGCCACGTCATCGTGCGCGAGGGTTACGATTCGCTCAACGAACCGAGCGAGGAGGAGGAAGACCTGCTGGACAAGGCCTGGGGGCTGGAGCCCGAATCGCGCCTGTCCTGCCAGGCGGTGGTGGACGACGAGGATCTGGTCGTCGAGATTCCCAAGTACACCATCAACTACGCCAAGGAAAACTGAGGAGCATAGCGCCATGGGCCTGAAGTGGACCGATACCTTGGACATTGTCATTGAGCTGGACGAGGCGCACCCCGATGTGGATCCCATGAAGGTCAACTTCGTCGACCTGATGCAGTGGGTGCTCGAGCTGCCCGACTTCGAGGACACCGAGGAGCGCTGCGGCGAGAAGATCCTGGAGGCCATCCAGATGGCCTGGATCGAAGAGCGGGAAGACTGAATCTGCCCCCTTGGTCTCCCTGAACACCCAACTCCCCCTCGAGGGGGTTCCGGGCGACGACGACATCGCGCGCTGGACGGACGGACTGGCCGAACGCCGTTCGCGAGACGAGGTCGCCCGCCTGCGCGAGGCCGTCGAGGCGGCACGCTGGGTGCACGTCGGCCAGCAATTCGTCGATGGCACCGACATGTTGCTCGGCCTGCTGCACACCGCGGATATCCTCGATCGGCTCAAGCTCGATACGGACACCCTGATCGCCGGCCTCCTCTCCGAGTGGCCGGGCGAGCCCGGTTACGACCCGGCGCAGGTGCGCGAGCGTTTCGGTGAGCCGGTGCAGCGCATGGTCGAGCAGGTTGGTCGCATCCGCGAACTGTCCGCTACCAGTGCCCATCACGATCCCGACAATGTCGAGAAGCTGCGTCGCCTGCTGCTCGATCTGGCCGGCGACGTGCGCTCCCTGCTGGTGTTGCTGGCCAAGCGCCTGCGCCTGATGCGCGGGCTCAAGCGACTCGATCCCGAGCTGCAACGCCTGATCGCCCTGGAGACTCGGCGGGTGCACGCGCCGCTGGCCAATCGTCTGGGCGTGTGGCAGATCAAGTGGGAGCTCGAGGATCTCTGCCTGCGTTACCTGGAACCTGCCGAATACAAGGACCTGGCGGCGCGGCTGGAGGGCAAGCGCAGCGAGCGCGAGGTCTTCATCCGTGACGTGGTCGAGCGCATCGAGCGCCTGTGCCGCGAGCAGGGCATCGATGCCGAGGTGATGGGCCGGCCCAAGCACATCTACAGCATCTGGAACAAGATGCGCCAGAAGCACCTCAATTTCGAGCAGGTGATGGACGTGCGCGCGGTGCGTGTGCTGGTCGAGACAGTGTCCCAGTGCTACGAGGTGCTGGGTATGGTGCATGGCGAATGGCGGCCCATTCCTGGTGAGTTCGACGACTACATCGCTCACCCCAAGCCCAACGGTTATCAGTCCTTGCATACTGCGGTGGTGGGCGACGACGGTCGCCCGCTGGAAGTGCAGGTGCGTACCCGGCAGATGCACGAGCTGGCCGAGCGTGGTGTGGCTGCGCACTGGCGCTACAAGGAGAACGATCGTGCGGATGCCGAGCTGGAGCGGCGTATCGCCTGGATGCGCGCCTGGCTGGAGCAGCAGGACGGCAATGCGGCCGCCGGCCTGCCGACGGACGAGGAATACGAGGCACGGCGCATCTATGTGCTCACCCCCAACGGCAAGGTCATCGAGCTGCCGCGCGGTGCCACCCCGGTGGACTTCGCCTATGCCATCCATACCGATGTTGGTCACCGCTGCCGCGGCGCCAAGGTCAATGGTCGCATGGTGCCGCTCAACCGACCGCTGGAGAGCGGTGACCGGGTGGAGATCCTCACCGCGCGCGAGGGCGGGCCGAGCCGCGACTGGCTGGACCCGCGCGGCGGGCACGTGGTCACCACACGGGCGCGGTCGCGCATCCGCCAGTGGTTCAAGCAGCAGGACCACGAGCAGCACCTGAGCATGGGCCGGCAGGCGCTGGAGCGCGAGTTCCAGCGTCTGGGGCTGCCCCGCCCCGACCTGGAGAAGCTGGCGCGGACGAGTTGCTGGCCGCAGTGGGGCGGGGAAATTTGTCGGCCATCCAGGCGGCCAACAGCCAGGTCGCGGAACGGCCGAAGGATGCCGACGCGGCGGCCGAGGAGGCGATCATCGAGCGGGTGCGCGCGCGCCGGCCCTCTGCGGGAACGGCCACGGGCACCGTGGTGGTACAGGGCGTGGGCGATCTCATGACCCATATGGCGGGCTGTTGCAAGCCGGTGCCTCCGGATCCGATCGTCGGCTACGTCACGCGCGGGCGCGGTATCAGCATCCACCGCCAGGACTGCCGGGTGGTACAGAAGATGGACGAGGAGAATCGCCGGCGGTTGCTGCCTGCGGTCTGGTCCGAGGGACAGCAGGGCTCGCAATTCGTCGCCGATATCCATCTCTATGCCGGCGACCGCAAGGGGCTTTTGCGTGACATCACCTCGGTGTTCGCCAATGCCGACATCCGGGTGCTGGGGGTCAACAGCCAGTCCGACCGCCGCGAGGAGACGGCCAGCATGCGCATCACCGTAGAGGTAGACGACATGGCCCAGCTCGCCCGGGTGATGGGTCAGTTGGCGCAGATCCCCGATGTGATCGAGGTGCGCCGCCAGATCTGATCCGTCGACGGGTCTGAGGCCGTGTCCGTCGCGAGGCTCCGGTCTCCATGGGGTTCGTTTCGTCCGGATGGTGGGGTTCTGTGAGCTGCTGCCGGATTCCTGACCTGAATTGGCGGATTCTGCTTGAAACAGCTACAATAACCGGCCGATTTCACAAGAAAAACAATATCGGCAAGCGATCGGGGAAGCAGCGCCTGCCAGCGGTGTTTCCTGCGTGAGCGGATGGGGTGGGGGAACTCCCGAGATTATCTCGAAAACGCATCAATACTTAATCCTCAACGCAATATCCTCAACGCAATCTTTTGAATTATCAGGAAGTCCAAATGGCAATCGAACGCACCCTGTCGATCATCAAACCCGACGCCGTGGCCAAGAACGTGATCGGGGACATCTACAACCGCTTCGAGCGCGCGGGCCTGCGCATCGTTGCCGCAAAGATGATGCACCTTACCGAGGAGCAGGCCGGTGCCTTCTATGCGGTGCACAAGGAGCGTCCCTTCTTCAAGGATCTGGTGGCCTTCATGACCTCCGGGCCAGTGATGGTCCAGGTGCTCGAAGGCGAGAACGCCATCGCGAAGAACCGCGAGCTGATGGGGGCGACCAACCCGCAGGAAGCGGCTCCCGGCACCATCCGTGCCGATCATGCCCAGACGGTGGACGAGAATGCGGTGCATGGCTCGGATGCGCCGGAGACCGCCGCGGTCGAGATCGACTTCTTCTTCCCCGAAGGGGTGTGCGAGCGCACGCGCTGAACCGTCATGGGTGAGGCCGAACGCACCAATCTTCTGGATCTTGACCGCCCGGGCATGGAGGCCCTGATTGTGGACATGGGTTTCAAACCCTTCCACGGCCGCAACCTGTTGAAATGGATACACAAGCACGGGGTTACCGATTTCGCGCAGATGACCGACCTGCCCAAGGTGTTGCGCGAGCGGCTAGCCGCAGAGACCCGGATCGGCCTGCCCGAGATCGTCTTCGAGCAACCCTCGCTGGACGGCACCACCAAGTGGGTGCTGGAGTTGGATGACGGCCAGCGTATCGAGACGGTCTACATCCCGGACGGTGACCGCAGCACCATCTGCGTGTCCTCGCAGGTGGGCTGTGCGCTCGACTGCTCCTTCTGTTCCACCGCCCGCCAGGGCTTCAACCGCAACCTCACCACCGCCGAGATCATCGGCCAGGTGTGGGCGGCAACTCGCGAGTTGGGACGGCCACCGAGCAACGTGGTGTTGATGGGCATGGGCGAGCCGCTGGCCAATTTCGACAACGTGGTGCGGGCCATGCAGCTCATGACCGAGGATCTGGCCTACATGATCGCCAGGACACGGGTGACGCTGAGCACCTCCGGTATCGTGCCGGCATTGCGCCGGCTGCGCGAGGCGAGCAACGTCAGCCTGGCGGTCTCGCTGCACGCGCCCGACAATGCACTGCGTGACGAGCTGGTGCCAATCAACCGCAAGTATCCCCTGGAAGAACTGATCCCTGCCTGTCGTGACTACATCGCCGGCGAGAAGCGGCGCAAGATCACCTGGGAATATGTCATGCTCGACGGGGTCAACGACAGCATTGCCCACGCAAAGGCGTTGATCCGCCTGTTGCAGGGCATTCCGTCCAAGGTCAACCTGATCCCGTTCAATCCCTTTCCCGGTACCGATTACCGCACTTCGCCGCTGGAGCGTATCGATGCCTTCCGCCAGCGCTTGATCCGTGCCGGCATCATCACCATCACCCGCAAGACCCGGGGCGACGACATCGACGCTGCCTGCGGGCAACTGGTAGGAAGGGTGCGTGACCGCAGTCGCCGGCAGTTGCGCGAGGGTGGTACTGTGGCGGGAGGGCGCGCATGAGGCGGGTTGCGGCGATTCGCGGTGCGGCGGCGCTGACCCTGCTGTTCCTGTTGGCGGGATGCCAGACCCAGGGGATGCGTCCCGATGGTGGTTCCGGCGGAGACAACACGGGTGACCTGGGGACCCCGCTCATGCGTCCGAGCCCGGCTGATGTCTACGTGGAGCTGGGCGGCGCCTACTTGGCCGAAGGCAAGATCAGCGAGGCCCTCAAGAATGCTCGCAAGGCGGTGCTGGCCGACCCCAGGCATGCCGGCGCCTACACCCTGCTGGGGGTGGTGCATCAGCGTCTGGGCCAGATGGAACCGGCAGGCAAGGCCTTCAAAAAGGCCGTGACACTGGCACCCCACGATCCCTTTGCACTGAACGCCCTGGGTTCGTGGCTATGCGCACAGAAACGCTACGACGAGGCCGATCCCTATTTTCGACGGGCGCTGAAGAATCCGCTCTACCCTACGCCCTGGGTTGCCTCGTACAACGCCGGATCCTGTGCCGAGAAAAGGGGTGACGTGGTGCAGGCCGAGAAGGACTATCGTGCTTCCCTGAGCGCCAATCCGCGTTTTGCGCCAGCGTTGTTGCGCATGGCGTTCATCACCTTCGAACAGGAACGATTCCTGTCCTCGCGCGCCTACCTGCAACGCTATGCTGCAGTGGCACCCCACACTGCCGATTCGCTGTGGCTCGGCGTGCGTACCGAGAAACGGCTCGGAGACAAGGAGCAGATGGCCAGCTATGCCATGAAGTTGCGGGCGCGTTTCCCCGATTCCGAGCAGGCCCGCTTCCTGGAGACGTTACAATGAACGCTGTTATGGCAAAGCAAGAGAACAAGGGGGAGATCCAGCTGGCGGTTCCAGGGCTGGGCGAGCGTCTCAGATCGGCCCGCATGGCCTGCAATCTCGACATGGCCAAGTTGGCGGCACGTATCCACCTCACCTCCGACCTGGTCGACGCCCTTGAGCGCGACGACTACTCGGAAATGCCGGCGCGCGTCTTCGTGCGCGGCTACGTTCGCAACTACGCCCGGGCGGTGAACCTGCCGGCCGAATCGGTGCTGGCTCAGTTCGATCGCCAGTGGCCGGAGGAGGATTACCAGGTCCGCCTCGACGAGAGCCCGAGACTGGCGGCTGATCCGCATCCCCGTCGGCGCTGGCCCGGGCTGGTCACCTGGCTGGTGGTGCTGGCGGTCGTGGGATTGACGCTGATGTGGTGGCAGGGCTACCTGGACCGTTACCTCACCCAGTGGCAGGAAGGGACCGCGACGACGCAGGTGACAGCGCCCTCCGAACAGCCGTCGGGCGCTATCGCGGGCGACCCGGCCGGATCAGCGGATTCCCTGCCACTGAATGGTGCGCCGGCGTCCGACGATACCCGTTCCCTGGCGTTGCCGCTGCCGCCAGTGAAGGTCTCGGCGACCGAGCCGGCACCTCCACCGGCGCTCGCCGCCACCCCGGTGGCAAAGGAAGCGGTCCCGGAGCCGACGGGCGCGCCGCCGCAGGTGGTGGTGCGTTTTCTCGATGACAGCTGGGTGGACATCCGTGACAGCCGCCGCGAGTACAAGCTCATCGGCATCATGAAGCGCGGCACCGAACGCCGTTTCGGTGGCACGCCACCCTATACCGTGGTGCTGGGCAACGCCCGCGCCGTGGAGCTGCGAGTGAACGGCGAGCCCTACGACCTGGCGCGACATACCCAGCGCAACGTGGCGCGTTTTACCTTCGAACCCTGAGCTATATTAACCCGGCACCAATCTATGTCACCCTCAGCCACCACGAGCGTGCCCGTGGACGTCGTTGCCGCACCTCGACAGGGAATGACCCTGCCTTCGGCGCGGCGCCTCGCCACGGCCGCGCTCGTGGTGGCTGAGGGTGACATAGATTGGTGCCGGGTTAATATGAACCATCCTGCAGTCGCCCGCGTCCGCCGCGGGCAGGACCCATCGACGACATGGCGAAGAACATCCAGGCAATCCGGGGCATGCACGATGTGCTGCCCAGCCAGACGCCACACTGGCAGTATCTCGAAGCGTGTGTGCGTGACGTCCTGGGCCGTTACGGCTACCAGGAGATCCGCATGCCCATCGTGGAATCCACCGAGCTGTTCAAGCGTTCCATCGGCGAGGTCACCGACATCGTCGAGAAGGAGATGTACACCTTCGAGGATCGCAACGGCGACAGCCTGACCCTGCGCCCGGAGGGCACGGCCGGTTGCGTGCGCGCCGCGCTGGAACACGGCCTGCTGCACAACCAGACCCAACGGCTCTGGTATCAGGGGCCCATGTTCCGCCACGAGCGTCCGCAGAAGGGGCGTTATCGGCAGTTCCACCAGATCGGTGTGGAGGCCTTCGGCATGGCCGGCCCCGACATCGACGCCGAGCTGATCCTGATCACCGCGCGCCTGTGGAAGGAGCTGGGTATCGACGGCCTGGAGCTGCAACTCAACTCGCTGGGTACCGCCGAGGAGCGGGCTGCCTATCGCCAGGAGCTGGTAGCCTATTTCGAGCGCCACCACGACGCGCTCGACGAGGACAGCCGCCGGCGCCTGCACAGCAACCCCCTGCGTATCCTCGACACCAAGAACCCCGACATGGCGGAGCTGGTTGCCGGGGCGCCGGTGTTGGCCGATCATCTCGGTGAGGACTCGCGGCAGCATTTCGGGCAGCTGCAGGCGCTGCTGACGGCGGCTGGCGTGAACTTCGTGCTCAACCCCCGCCTGGTGCGCGGCCTGGATTACTATTCGCTGACCGTTTTCGAATGGGTGACCGACCGGCTCGGTGCCCAGGGCACGGTCTGCGCCGGCGGGCGTTACGACGGCCTGGTCGCTCAGCTCGGGGGGCGTTCCACGCCCGCAGTCGGTTTCGCCATGGGCGTGGAACGCCTGATCGCGCTGCTCGAGGAGGACGGGCGCCTGCCCGAGGCGGCGCGCGCCGATGTCTACCTGGTGCAGATGGGCGAGGCGGCACGGCGCGAGGCACTGGTACTCGCCGAGCGCTTGCGCGACGCCCTGCCACAGCTGCGCCTGCTGGCGCATTGCGGCGAGGGCGGCTTCAAGGCACAGTTCAAGCGGGCCGACCGCAGCGGCGCGCGCATCGCCCTGGTGCTTGGCGAGGGCGAACTGGCGCGCGGCGAGATCGGTATCAAGCACCTGCGCGACGAGCTGCCGCAGGAGGCGGTGGCCGTGGATCGCCTGGCCGGGCGCCTGGCCGAGATTTTCGACAAGTCATGACATCGAGGAGCGGCACATGAGTGCGTATCTGGACGAAGAAGAACAGGTCGAGGCTCTCAAGAACTGGTGGAAGGAGAACGGCCGCTCGGTCATCGCCGGGGCGGTGCTGGGTCTGGCGGCCATCTTCGGCTGGCAGGGCTGGCAGGGCTGGCAACGCGGGCAGGCCGAGGCGGCCTCGATGCTCTACGAGCAGATGCTCGGTCGTTTGCGGGCTGGTGACGTGGACGCGGCGCAGAGCGCCGGCAAGCGGCTGCTCGGTGAGTTCACCGATTCGATCTATGCCAGTTTCGCTGCGATGAAACTCGCCCGGACCGCCTACGAGAAAGGCGAGAGTGATACCGCGGTGGAGAATCTGCAATGGGTCGCCGCGCACGCCCCCGATTCGGTGATCGGCGATCTGGCCCGGGTTCGGCTGGTGCGACTGCTGGTCGATGCCGGCAAGCAGGAGCGCGCGGAGCGCGTGCTCTCCGAGATACAGAAGGACTTCATGCCGGCGGTCGTGGCCGAGCTGCGCGGTGACATTGCCCGGGCGAAGGGCGATACCGCCGCGGCGCGCGAGGCCTACGAGGCGGCCATGCGGGCCGGCGCTACCAACGAACTGGTACGCATGAAGCACCAGGCACTGGGCAAGGGAGGTGAGGCGTCGTGACCGTGACCCACGTGATGCGTCGGGCCTTGCTGCTGGGGGTCTGGGTGTTCCTGGGGGGCTGTTCCTCGATCGGCGACTGGCTCGCGCCTGCCGAGATCGATCCGCCCGCGTCGTTGCAGGATATCACCGAGAAGGTGCAGCTCAAGGCGCGCTGGCAGACCGACATCGGCAGCGGTGCCGGCGATCTTCGCCTGCACCTGGTGCCGCATTATGCGAACGGGCGCCTCTATGTGGCCGATGCCGACGGGCGGGTGATGGCGCTGGATGCCGATACCGGGCGCACGCTCTGGTCGGTAGACCTGGAGGCGCCCTTGTCTGGTGGGCCCGGTGCTGCCGAGGGGCTGGTGGTGGTCGGCACCCTGGATGCGGAGGTCATTGCCCTGTCGGCTGCCGACGGCAGCCTGAAATGGCGGACGGGCGTCAGCAGCGAGGTGCTGTCCACGCCAGTCGTGGCCCTGGACCGGGTGGTAGTGCGCACCATCGACGGCAAGGTGCAGGGGCTGGATGCGGCCACCGGCGAGGAACGCTGGCGCTACGAGCGCGAGATCCCGGTGCTGACCTTGCGCGGTACGGCTGACCCGGTGGTCAGTGGCGACCACGTGCTCTGTGGTATGGCCGGCGGCAAGCTGGTGAACCTGGATATCCGCACCGGCGATGTGCGCTGGGAGGCGACCGTCACCGTGCCGCGCGGCCGTTCCGAGCTTGAACGCCTGGCGGACATCGACGGTAACCCGCTGGTGATCGACGGCCTGATCTATGTGGCGACCTACCAGGGCGAGGTGGCGGCTATCGAGGAGTCCTCGGGCAGCGTACTCTGGCGGCGCAAGTTCTCTTCGTACAGTGGTATGGCGGCCGACCGTTACAACGTCTATGCCAGTGACGCCAGTGGCTTCGTCTGGGCGCTGGACGCCGACAACGGCGCGGCGCGTTGGCGCCAGGAGGCGCTGAAGAACCGCCAGCTGTCCGACGTGGCCGTGCTGGGTGATGTGGTCATCGTCGGCGACTTCGAGGGCTACGTACACCTGCTGTCCACCGAAGACGGCGCCCTGGTGGGACGTGGCCGCGTCGGCAGTGACCCCATCACGCGCGGCGTACTGGTGGCCGACGGCAGGCTCTTCGTGATGGGCGACGGTGGCGAGCTGGCCGCCCTGCAACTGGTGCCGGTGCCCTGAGCCATGTTGCCCGTCATCGCCCTGGTGGGGCGGCCCAATGTCGGCAAGTCTACCCTGTTCAATCGGCTCACCCGTAGCCGGGACGCGCTGGTGGCCGACCAGCCTGGGCTGACCCGCGACCGCCAGTATGGCGTCGGCAAGCTGGGGGATCGCCCCTACCTGGTGGTCGACACCGGCGGCATCAGCGGTGACCGCGACGGTATCGACGGGCTCATGGAGCAACAGGTGCAGGCGGCCATCGGCGAGGCCGATCACCTGATCTTCCTGGTCGATGCGCGTGACGGTCTCACCGCGGGTGATGAAATCATCGTCGAGCGCCTGCGCCGCATCGGCAAGCCGGTGACGCTCGCCGTGAACAAGATCGATGGCCTGGACCAGGATACGGTGGCCAGCGAGTTTCACGCCCTGGGGCTGGGTGACCCGCACCCTGTCGCCGCGGCGCACGGTCGTGGCGTGCGTTCGCTGATCAATGGCGTCTTGCGCACCCTGCCGGAAGTTGCGGAACACGCGGCGGACGACGAACTCCTGCCAGGGCAGCGAGCCGGCGTGCAGATCGCCGTGGTGGGCCGGCCGAACGTCGGCAAGTCCACGCTGATCAACCGCCTGCTCGGCGAGGAGCGGGTCGTCGCCTTCGACCGGCCGGGTACCACGCGCGACTCCATCTTCATCCCCTTCGAGCATGACGGCCGACCCTACACCCTGATCGACACCGCCGGTGTGCGGCGCCGTGCACGCATCGACGAGGCTATCGAGAAGTTCAGCGTCATCAAGACGCTCCAGGCTATCGAGCAGGCCAACGTGGTGCTGCTGGTGCTCGATGCCCACCAGGGCATCGCCGAACAGGACGCCACGCTCGCCGGCCACGTGCTCGATTCCGGACGCGCCCTGGTGGTGGTGATCAACAAGTGGGACGGTCTCGACCCGGATCAGCGCGAACGCATCAAGGCCGAGATGCAGCGTCGGCTGCCGTTTCTCGGCTTTGCCGACTGGCGCTTCGTCTCGGCATTGCACGGCAGCGGTGTGGGTCACCTGATCGAGGCGGTCGATGCCGCTTATCGCGCGGCCACCCGCGACCTCCCGACCCCGGAGCTGACCCGGGTTCTGGAAGCGGCTGTGAGCGAACACCAGCCACCGCTGGTGCGCGGTCGGCGCATCAAGCTGCGCTACGCCCACCAGGGCGGCAAGAACCCGCCCGTCATCGTGGTGCATGGCAACCAGGTGGACAAGGTGCCGGCGGCCTACCGGCGCTACCTGGTCAACCGCTTTCGCGAGGCCTTCGACCTGCATGGCACGCCCTTGCGCATCGAGTTCAAGGCCGGCAAGAACCCCTACGAGGGCAAGCGCAACAAGCTCACTGCGCGCCAGGTGAGCAAGCGCCGGCGGTTGATGAAGCACGTCAAGCGCCGCTGAGCGGGGGCCGCCCGGTTCCTCCGCGGATCGGGAGTCGGCCCGAGAGTGGTGCCGTCGGCGGGGCGAGGTGGGTACAGGACTTCACCTCGACGGAAGCCCAGCGGGCCGAACCTCACTCCGCTTCCGTTCGTCCCGTGACGCGTGCTCGCAGGCGCCCGCGGGCGAGGCGGATCTCCAGCTCCTCGCCTTTGGCAACCTGGTTCGCATCGGTGACCAGGCGACCGTCGGCTGCACGCAGCACGATACTGTAACCGCGTTCCAGGGTGGCCAACGGGCTGATGACCGCCTGCAACTGGCGCGCCAGGGCGGCCAGGCGCTGGCTGCGAGCGTCGAGGTGATGTCGCATGCCGGCATGCAGGCGGCGTTGCAGAGGGACCAGGCGTTCGCGCAGCCGGGACAGGGCGCGTTTCGGGTTCAGGGCGCGCAGGCGGCCGGCGCGTTGTTGCAGGCGTTCGTGCTGCCGTTGCAGATGGCGTTGCATGGTGCCTTGCAGGCGCCATTGCAGTTCGTCCAGGCGTTGCTGCTGTTGTTGCAGGCGTGTTCCGGGGTGATTGCGTGACAGGCGTTCCTGGAGGAGACGCAGCCGCTTTTGCGTCTCGCGCAGGTTGCGGTGCATCGCCTGTTTCAGGCGTTGCGCCAGGCGTTGGCATTGTGCGCGCAGGACCTGGCCGTCGGGCGTCACCAGTTCGGCCGCCGCCGAGGGCGTGGGCGCGCGCCGGTCGGCCACGAAGTCGGTGATGGTGAAATCGGTTTCGTGACCCACGGCGGAGACGATGGGAATCCCGGCTGCCGCGATGTCCCGTGCCAGCCCCTCGTCGTTGAAAGCGGCCAGGTCTTCCTCGGCGCCGCCACCGCGCGCCAGGATCAGTACATCCACCTCGGCGCGGGTCAGCGCAATGGCCCCAGTGCCTGGCGCAGTTCCGTCACTGCATCGGCACCTTGTACCGCGCTGGGGTAGAGGATTACCTCGGCTACCGGGTAACGCCGCTTCAGCACGTACAGGATATCGCGCAGCGCCGCCCCCGAGGGCGAAGTGATCACGCCGATGCGCTGCGCCCAGGCGGGCAGGGGGCGCTTGCGCGCGGTATCGAACAGGCCTTCGGCCCGGAGTCTTGCCTTCAGTGCCTCGAAAGCCGCGCGCAGGGAGCCGGCTCCGGCGGGTTCCATGTGCTCGATGACGAGCTGGCAGTCACCGCGCGGCTCGTACAGGGTGACGCGGGCGCGCGCCAGTACCTGTTCTCCGTCGCGTGGCACGAAACGCAACAGGTTGCGCCGGTTGCGGAACAGGGCGCAACGGATCTGTGCCCGGCCGTCCTTGAGGCTGAAATACAGGTGTCCCGAGCGCGGGGTGCTGAGGTTGGAGATCTCGCCCTGTACCCAGATCAGTGGAAAGCTGCCCTCGAGTACATGTCGCAGCTCGCTGTTGAGACGGCCGATGGTATAGATGTCGCGTTGGGAAGGATCGGGACCTGGCATGGCCCGATTATCGCAGAAGATGGGGGCCGGACCACTAGCCCGGATATCGCACCAAGTCGAGGATGGGCGGTCCAGCAAGTCATTGTGTGCAAGGGTTTATTTGAAGTTCAGAGCCGCTTTTACGCAGAGACACTTCGTTTCCGCCCATCCTCTGCGCCGGGCCTTGCGGCTTTTCGCTCGCGCTCGCTGGCTCTTCACGAAAGCCGTAGCGATGGCTACGCCTTTCGCTCCAGAGCGGCGCGAGCGCGGCTGCAAAGTCCGCAAGCATCCGGCGCCTTGGTGCAATATCCGGGCTATCGGATCCGGCCCCGGCCTGTGTCACTCAGTACAGATAGGAGGGATTGCCGGCGTTGGCATTGTCCCGGGCCTGCTGGACCGCCAGCCGTCCCTGTTCCTCGGCCTTGTTCGCCAGCTTGATGGCGGTGGCATAGTCGCCCTTGGCTGCGGCCTTCTCGGCGGCCTTGATGATCTTGGCGGTATCGCGCCATTCGTTCTTCAGCGCGGCGGCCGCCTCTTTCGTTTCGGCCGTCTGGCAACCGGTGAGGGCGATGGCAGGCAGCAGGGCCATGGCGAGCATCAGGGAACGCGTCTTCATGATCTTGGGGTTCTCCTCGAGTCGGGGTTATTGTCGCTTTGGTGGACGTCCGGGCTCCGGCCCGTGACTCAGACAAGACGCAGGGGCAGCCGAAATATTCCCTGCGCCGATGCTTTCTGTGCATTCCATGAAGGGAGCCCGGATTGCCCTGCGGGGCGGTGGTGGAGGCTGCTCCTCGCGGACTGTGATAGGGGGGTCATCCTTCTTCGATACCGCCAAACACCCGGGTCAATGCGGGAATGAACTGCGACAGTTCGCCGGCCATCAAGGCGAAATCCGCGTCGAAGCGGGCTACGGCGTCGTCGGCGGCAATGTCGGCAGCCTCGTCCATGACGAGATCGGTGAAGCGCAGGCGCCGGATGGTCAAGTCGTCGCCGATCACGCAACGCACCCGTTCCGCCCATTCCATGGCCAGGCGGGTGACCTGCATGCCGGCATCGAGATGCGTACGCACCTCTTCGCCCGCAAGGTCCAGCCGGCGCACGCGGATCACTGCTCCGTTTTCTACCGGTTCGCGCAGTTCGCACTCGTCGCCCGGTGTGAACTGTTCGGGCAGCCCACCTTCCAGCCAGCGGGTCATCGACAGGGCAGGGGAGTGGTTGACCGTCAGCGGGCGTACCTTCAGTGAACCAAGACTTTCACGCAACAGGTTCAGAAAGGCCTCGGCACGCTTCGGCGTGGCGGTGTCGATGACGATCCAGCTGGCCGCGGGGTCGATGTAACCAAAGGTGAGTTGCGAACGGGTGAAGGCGCGCGGGAGCAGATCGATCACGATCTCGTCACGCAGCTTGGTGCGCTCCTTGCGTCCCACCGGGCGTGCCTCGGCAGTTTCGATCTGTTCCACCTTCTCGTCGAGCGCCTCGCGGACCACGGCCGCCGGCAGGATGCGCTCCTCGCGCCGAAGACACAGCATCAGCCGCCCGTTGGCCGCATGCACCAGCTGCTCGCCATGTTTCCCGAGGGGGGCTGTCCAGCCCTCGCGATAGGTGTCCAGCCCACCGCAGGGCTGGAAGCCTTGTGCCTGTAGCTGTTCGTGCAGGCGGACAGGGTCGGATTCGAATTCACCGCCGAGGCGGTAGAGCGAAAGGTTGCGGAACCACATGCGTTGCACCTGCCGAGGGAAAGGGCGGCGATTATGCCATGCCTGGCGGGGCAGACAATGTCCGGGCGGCGAGTTCGAAGGCCTGTCACGCAACGGTGTGTGCGGGGTCTCGAAAGCCTCTCTGCCCTTCGGCCGGTATTCTGTGAAATGTCGCTGGTAGACGATTTGAGGCTGGAAACGGCTACAATGCGCGCCCTTTGACCGAGGAGTTGCAAGTGCTGCCCGGACAACGCTGGATGAGCGAGGCCGAGCCCGACCTGGGGCTGGGGATGGTAATCGAGGCGGACGCCCGCCGGGTGCGGGTGTTGTTCCCGGCCACGGGCGAGGAGCGGGTCTATGCGCGTGAAAGCGCGCCGCTGGCGCGGGTGCGCCTGTCCGAGGGCGAGACCCTGGTGACCGGCGAGGGCAACCGGCTGGGCATTGTGGCGGTGAGTGAGCGTGGGGGCTTGCTGGTGTACCGCTGCGAGGACGATGCCGGGCAGGTTCTGGAGGTTCCGGAACAGCAGATCGATGCGCGCATGCGCCTGAACCGGCCTCAGGACCGCCTGTTGTCCGGGCGTCTGGATGCGGATACCTGGTTCGACCTGCGCCGGCGCACCTGGGAACGGATGGAGGCGGCCTGGCGCTCGCCGGTGTTCGGACTGGTCGGTCCCCGGGTGGTGCCGATTCCACACCAGTTGTACATCGCGCACGAGGTCGCCGGCCGTCCCGCACCGCGCGTGTTGCTGGCCGACGAGGTCGGACTGGGCAAGACCATCGAGGCCGGCTTGATCTTGCATCGCCTGCTGCTGGGCGGGCGCGCGCAGCGGGTGCTGGTGGTGGTGCCCGAGGCCCTGTTGCATCAGTGGCTGGTGGAGATGCTGCGGCGCTTCAACCTGCGTTTCGCCTTGTTCGATGGTGAGCGCTTTGCTGCCGGCGACAGCGCCAATCCCTTTCTCGACGAGCAGCGGGTGCTGTGCAGCCTGGAGTTCCTGGTGAGCGCGCCCGAGGTGGCGCGTGCCGCCCTGGCCGGCGAATGGGACCTGCTGGTGGTGGACGAGGCCCATCACCTGCACTGGTCGCCCGAGGAGAGCAGTCTGGAGTACGAACTGGTCGAGGCGCTGGCTGGTCACACGCCGGGCGTGCTGCTGCTCACCGCTACGCCCGAGCAGTTGGGCCGCGCCGGGCATTTCGCGCGCCTGCTCGATGGCGAGGCGCTGGATGCGGCGGACCGGGCGCTGCTGGCCGAGACGTTGGGTGAGGTCGATGACCTGGCGCCCGAGGTGCTGGTGCGCCGTCTGCTCGACCGGCACGGCACCGGCCGGGTGTTGTTCCGCAATACCCGGCAGGCGATCCGCGGTTTTCCGGGACGGCAGCCCCGGGGCTATCCTTTGCCGCTGCCGGCGGACTACCGCAAGGTGGCGCACGAGCCGGCGCCCGAGGTGCATTTCCCGCGCAAGTGGCCGCGCATCGACCCGCGCGTCGATTGGCTGGTGGCGCTGTTACGCGAACTCAGGCCCGAAAAGGTGCTGGTGATCTGCGCGCAGGCCGCCACCGTGGTGCGGCTGCGCGACTGGCTGTTCGAGACCGAGGGCCTGCACGTGGCGGTGTTTCACGAGGGCATGGAGATCGTCGAGCGTGACCGCGCAGCGGCGTGGTTCGCCGACCCGGAGGAGGGATGCCAGGCGCTGATCTGCTCGGAGATCGGCTCGGAAGGACGCAACTTCCAGTTCGCGCATCACCTGGTGTTGTTCGACCTGCCACTGGAGGCCGAGCTGCTGGAGCAGCGTATCGGCCGGCTGGACCGCATCGGTCAGGCCGAGACCATCCGTATTCACGTGCCTTACATGGAAGGTTCGGCGGGCGAGGTGCTGTACCGCTGGTATCACCTGGGGCTGGGAGCGCTCGAGGCGACCTGTCCGGCCGCTGGCGCGGTGCAGGAGGCGCTGGCGGCGCCCTTGCGCGAGGCATTGTGCGAGCCGTCGAGGACCGATGCCCTGGTGCGTGAGGCGCAGGTCCTGGTCGAGCGCCTCAGCCGCGAACTCGAGGCCGGGCGTGACCGCCTGCTGGAGCTGCATTCGCATCGTCCCGAGGTCTCGGCGGCGTTGGTCGAGGCCGTGCGCGCACAGGACGGTGATCCGGATCTGCCAGCCTGGTTGCACGACTTCTGGGATGCCTGGGGCGTCGAGCATACCCCGGGGCGCGGCCTGTCCGAGGTGGTGCGACCGGGCGCCCACATGCGCCAGGAGCACTTTCCCGGGTTGCCGTCATCGGGGATGACGGTCACCTATGCGCGTGACGATGCGCTGGCGCACGAGGATCGTGCCTTTCTCACCTGGGAACACCCCATGGTGCGCGGGGCCATGGAAATGCTGACCACCAGCGAGCTGGGCAGCGCGGCGCTCCTTTTGTGCCGGCACCCGGATTACCGCACCGGTACGGTATTTCTCGAGCTGCTGTACGTGATCGAGTGCCTGGCACCGCGAGACCTGGAAGCCGACCGTTACCTGCCGCTTGGGCCGCTGCGTTTGTTGCTCGATGCGCAGGGCGAAGACCGCGCTGCCGAGTTGCCGCCGGAGCAGCTGAGGGGACAGGACCTGGCGCAGAACCGCAAACTGGTGGAAACGGTTCTGCGCTCCCAGGGTAAGCGCCTGCGTGCTCTGTTTCAGCTTGGAGAGGAACTGGCCGGCCTGCGATCACGCGAACGGGTGGGCGAGGCGCTCTCGCGCATGCGCCGCGAGCTGGACGCCGAGTTGGAACGCCTGTCTGCGCTGGCGGAGGTCAATGCCAATGTGCGGGAGGACGAACTCGAACAACTGCGCGCGCGGCGCGAGCGCCTGGCGGTCCACCTGGGCGACGCCCGGCTGCGCCTGGACGCCGCCCGTCTGGTGGTGATGGGCTGAAGCGTCTCAGCGGCACTCCTCGAAGATCTGCGCGTTGCAGGTCTTGCAGATCTCGTGATCGAAGTGGTGGTGGTACAGGGTGTGGAAGGCCTGTCCCTTGTTGTCGAAGAAGTGATCGTTGCCGATGCAACGGACGAAGTGCGCGCGCGCGGCGGCCTCGTACACATTGGGCTTGAGCCCCACGAAATACAGTCCGCCTCCCAGCTTGCGCAGTTTCTCGTTCTCGGCGATCAGGGCCTCGAAGCCTGCGAGGTCGATGAAGTTGATGCCGGTGCCCACGATCAGGATGTGATAGATCCGTTCGTTTTCAACAATAGTCGAGAGCCGGTTGACCACGTGGTTGACCGAGCCGAAATAGATCGACATGTCGATACGGATGATCTTGAGCTGCGGGCACTGTTTGACCGGCTTCTCGTCCAGCGGCACCAGCTTGCGATGGGGGGTGCCCGGTTCACCATCCAGCGACAGGGTGGGAATGGCCGGTGTGGAGGTCTTGGCCAGGAAGAACACCAGCGACAGCAGCACGCCCATGTAGATGGCGAACTCCAGTTCCAGGAACAGGGTGGCGAAGAATGTGGTCAGCAGCACCGCCGCTTCGGACCCGCTGAAGGTCAGCGCCTCGCGGATGTGATGAAAGTCGATCAGGTTGTAGGCCACCAGCAGGATGACCCCGCCCATGGCCGCAATCGGCAGGTAGGCGGTCAGCGGTGCGATCAACAGCACGATGCCCATCAGGATGACCGCCGCGAACAATGCCGACATGGGTGTGCGCGCCCCGGCGGCGTAGTTGATGCCCGAACGAGTGAACGAACCGGAACCGGCGTAGGCGGAGAAGAAACTGCCGAACATGTTGGACAGGCCCTGGCCGATGAATTCCTGGTTGGAGTCGATGCGCTGGCCCGAGCGGGTGGCCACCGCGCGGCTGATCGAGACTGCTTCGATCAGGCCCAGCAGGGCCACGGCGAAGGCCTGGGGTGCGAGCTGGCGCATGGTGTCGAAACTGAAGTCGGGCGAGGACAGCGGCGGCAGATGGGCCGGGATCTCGCCGACCAGCGGAATGTTGGGATCGAACTGGCTCAGGTACATTGCCAGGAGGCTGCCGATGACCATGCCGATCAGCAGGTTGGGTAGTTTGGGCAGGTATTTCTTGGCCAGCAGCGCCGAAACCAGGGTCACCAGGGCAATGGCCAGCAGGCTGAAGTTCAGGTGACCGATATTGCTGAAGATGTCTCCCCAGGTGTGCAGAAAGGATTCACCCTTGGGCACGTGGATGCCGGTGATGTGCTTGACCTGACTGGTGGCGATCAGGATGGCCGCGCCGGCGGTGAAGCCGATGACTACGGTGTGCGAGACGAAGTTGACCAGCGATCCCAGGCGCGCCACCCCGAAGGCAAACTGGTAGACCCCGGCCAGGAAGGTGAGTGTCAGTGCCAGGTTGATGAACTCGGGCGAGCCCGGTTCGGCATGCTGGCTCAGGGTGGAGAACACCACGATGGAGATGGCCGTGGTGGGGCCGGAGATCAAGTGATACGACGATCCGAACAGGGCCGCGATGATCGGCGTCACCATGGCGGTGTACAGGCCGTATTCCGGGGGCAGGCCGGCGATGGTGGCGAAGGCCACGCCCTGCGGCAGCACGATCACCGCGCCGGTCAGTCCCGCGAAGAAATCCGCTCGCAGCGTATCCTTGTTGACAAGGCGCATCCAGCGCAGGAAGGGGAAGAACAGGGCGAGCTTGCTGGTCATCGCGGGTCTGGCCTCCGATTGGGGGGATGTGGTTCGGGTTTGGAGAAGTGTCGTTTTTCCGGCAACGGGAAGCCTCAATCTGGCGCCTGGACGCAGATCACGGACGAATCGGGGAGTCGATGCCGGATCAATAAGACCCACTAATATTAGGGCATTCTTATCTATCCGACAAGGGGGGAAGATTCATCCTGGAACCGCAGCCATCGCGTCGATATTCAGTCGGGGGCGGGCCTTTGGGGGTTGATCGCCTCTCGCCCAGGCGCGCATGTGGAAGACGGTGCGATTGACGGTTGACAAGCTCGTCCATGCCGCTAGAATTCACGCCTCCAAAGCGAAGCGCCCGTAGCTCAGCTGGATAGAGTACCTGGCTACGAACCAGGCGGTCGCACGTTCGAATCGTGCCGGGCGCGCCATATTCCGAGGCCTCTGCAAACGCAGGGGCCTTTTTTGTTGTGCTGTGGGCAGATGTACGATTCGCACGCGCGACGCAACCAAAATGGTTGCGTTCGACAAGCGGCGAAGCCGCGCAGCCCACGCCGGAGGCGAGACATCGTGCCGGGCGCGCCATATTGCCTTCAGAATCGGCCGGTTAGTGTTGCAGGGGTTTCCGGCTTTTTCTTTCATCCGACATTAATCCGACAATTTTTCGCGACAGCACCGTCAGCACCGGGGTGTTCGCGGTCGATCAGTCGGCTCAATGTCCCCATTGGAAAACGCGGCTCGGCGTCACCCGGCCATGAGGTGTGTCGTTGCGGGTGTCCTCAGCATTCGATGATGCTCACGGCCAGTCCTCCCCGGGAGGTCTCCTTGAACTTGGTGGACATCTCTTCCCCGGTCTGTTTCATGGCGGCGATGCAGTGGTCGAGGGGCATGAAGTGTTGCCCGTCGCCGTGCAGGGCGAGGGTGGCAGCGACGTGAGCCTTGATGCCCCCGAAGCCGTTGCGCTCGATGCAGGGGACCTGGACGAGTCCCTTGACGGGGTCGCAGGTCATGCCGAGGTGATGTTCGAGGGCCATTTCGGCGGCGTGCTCGATCTGCGCGGGGGTGCCGCCGCGCACCGCGCAGAGTCCGGCCGCAGCCATTGCCGACGCGGAGCCGACCTCTCCCTGGCAGCCGACTTCGGCACCGGAGATGGAACTCCGGTGTTTGATGAGGCCGCCGATGGCGGCGGCGGTGAGCAGAAACTCGCGGGCCTGTTCGGGGCGGCTGTCTTCGTGGCGCATGTAGGCGTACAGGATGGCGGGAATGACGCCAGCGGCACCGTTGGTGGGGGCGGTGACGACCATCTGGCCGGCGGCGTTCTCTTCGTTGACGGCCATGGCGTAGGCGCAGAGGCGGATGTTCAGCGTGTCGGCGCATTCGGGTGTGTTCTCCACCTGCCGTAGCAGGCTGGCGGCCCGCCGGGGAATGTTCAGGCCGCCTGGCAGCACGCCCTCGGCCTCGAGGCCATTCATGACGCAGCGCCGCATGTATTGCCAGATACGGTCGAGCCCGGCGTCGAGCGTGGCGGGGGCATGGCGGGTGAGTTCGTTGGCGCGTTTCATCTCGGCGATGCCGAGGCCCGAGGCCGTGGCCATTTCAAGCATGCGGCGCGCGGAATCGAAGGGGTAGGGTACGTCGGGCCGCGGCGCAGACTCGGGACTGTGATTTTCTCCGTCCTCGGCCAACTCGTCGGCGCGGGCAATGAAGCCGCCGCCGATGGAGAAGTAGGTTTCGGTGACGATCGGGTTGCCGCTTTCGTCGAGCAGTTCGAGGATCAGGGCGTTGGGGTGTTGCGGCAGCGGGGGGCCATCGTCGAAGACGATGTCTTGCGAGTAGTCGAAGGTGACGCGCCGGCCGTCGTCGAGAGTGACAGCGGGTTGGCCGACGGTGCGTGCGACGATGGCGTCGAGCCCTTCGCGGGCCACGTCTTCGGGCAAGTGACCGTGCAGGCCAAGCAGGACGGCGCGGTCAGTGGCGTGGCCGCGTCCAGTGGCCGAGAGCGAGCCCTTCAGGGTGCAGCGTATGCGTGTGGCGTGGGGGATGCCTCCGGTTCGCTGGGCATTGGTCAGGGTCGTACGAAAGCG
The DNA here is from genome assembly GCF_000801295.1 of endosymbiont of unidentified scaly snail isolate Monju. Classification (NCBI taxonomy): domain Bacteria; kingdom Pseudomonadati; phylum Pseudomonadota; class Gammaproteobacteria; species endosymbiont of unidentified scaly snail isolate Monju. The sequence goes on from NZ_AP012978.1 coordinate 1,093,075, forward strand.
GTATGCGGCATGCATCGGCCCCATGGTATGGGAACTTGATGGCCCGATACCGATTTTGAACAGATCGAGGGTGCTGATGAACATAGCGCCTCCTGGGGGCTGCCGTCGGGGCTTGTACGTTGGACCGGCCGTGCCGATGCCCGGTTGCGCGAGCCGTGGCTCTCGTGCGGGGCGTGCCGCCGATCTCGTCGTCGGCGAGGTCATGGTATCTGCTCGGCTTGCCTGGCGTGGACATGCTGCCAGCTTGTCTCGTCATCGCGGCGTGGCCTGCGATAGTAGCAGCACCGTTCTCTGGTTGGGTATGCCGGTGCGTTGTCTGTGCGATATGTCTCCGATCCTGCGTTCTGTACGCCTTGCGCTGCATCCCCTCCGCTCGTTCGGTCAGCGTTTTTCCTGGACGGACGCGCCGTGCGATGTGGAGAGCACCGATTGGAGCGCCTGGCGTCGTGGGGTATGGGCACCAATGCGCTGGCCACTGCGCTGCGGTGGCCCGCTGTTTCAACGGCACGCCGATGTACTGGATGAACCTTCAGGCGGTTTATGAGTTGAATGCGGCACGGCACAAGCAGAACGAGATTGTGCGCGAGGTGCTGCCGTTGCAGAGGGCTTCTTGCAGTCCGGAAGATCGGATCGCTGTTCTTTCAGCAGAAAGGGAACGAATCGTCACCCTTTGTCGCGCCTCGCGGGCGATCTCAAGTGTCTACCAGCGTCCCTGTACGCTGCTCCCTATCGACCTCGGTTCAGTCGTGAACGCGCGATCCAGTGACCGCGCTAAAAGACTCAAAACAGGTTCACTCACTTGCAAGGCAGAAGCTGGAGACTGGTCCAGCGCTGCCTTGAAGTGACCAACGTGTCAGAACAGCGTGGCGAACGGTTGCACTCGCACCTTGTCGCCTGGCTTGACATCGGCCTGCTCTTCGTCGAGCAGGATGAAGCAGTTGCCGCGGCTCATCGAGGTGAGGATGCCGGAGCCCTGCTGGCCCACGCTCTCCACGACAAAGGAGCCGTCGTCCTGCTGCGAGAGTATGCCACGCAGAAACTCGAAACGTCCCGGCCGCTTGCGCAGCGCTGAGGTGCAGACGGCATCGAGTATGAAGGGCTTCCAGCGCGTTCCGCTGGCCAGCTGTTGCAGCGCCGGCAACACGAACTGGTAGAAGGTGACCATGACCGCCACGGGGTTGCCCGGCAGCCCGAAGAAGAGGGCATTACCCAGCTTCCCATAGGCGAGGGGGCGTCCGGGCTTCATGGCGATCTTCCAGAAGCGCATCTCGCCCAGCTCTTCCAGTATGGGCTTGGTGTAGTCGGCCTCGCCTACCGAGACGCCGCCCGAGGTGATCACCACGTCGGCCAGCTGCCCGGCGGTCTGAAACGCCTCGCGCAGCGCTTCCGGTTCATCGCGTACCACCCCCAGGTCGAGAATGTCGGCGTCGAGACGGCGGAGCATGCCGTGCAGGCTGTATCGGTTGCTGTCGTACACCTCGCCTTCGCCCAGCGTTTCGCCAATGCCCCGCAGCTCGTCGCCGGTGGAGAAGAAGGCCACTCTCACGCGTCGGCACACAAAGACTTCGCCGATGCCGATGGAGGCGAGAATGCCGAGATCGGCCGGGGTGAGGCGTTTGCCCGCATGCAGCACGGCGCTGCCTGCGGCGATGTCCTCGCCCGCGCTGCGCACGTTCTGGCCACGGCGGTGCCCGCTGCCAATACGTATCCGGCCGTCTTCGAGCGCCATGACATGCTCCTGCATCACCACGGTGTCGGTGCCCGCCGGCATGGGGGCGCCGGTCATGATGTGCACGCACTGGCCGGGGCCACAGGTGCCATTGAAACGGCCGCCCGCCGGCAGGGTGACGATCACTTCCAGGTCGACATAGGCATCTTCCGGCAGCTGACTGCCGTCGAGGGCGTAGCCGTCCATGGCGGAGTTGTCATGGCCCGGCACATTGATGGGCGAGATCACGTCGCGGGCGAGCACCCGGCCCAGGGCAGAGCGCAGGGCCACCCGCTCTTCACCCTGCAGAGCGGGCAGCGATGAGAGAATCTTCTCCCTGGCCTGATGGACGGTGAGAACCTGGGGCTCCCGGTCGTCAGCGCAGCTGGGAGCAGTGCGGATGATATGGCTCTGCATGTTCTGAGCTCCTGTGTTGGTCAATGAACCAGAAGATGAACTGAGCGATCTTCTCTGGTTGATTGATGTCGAGCTGGGGCAGAGAGGTCTCCAGCGGAGTGTCGGCCGCCACGGCGATGATGTGGCGGTCGTGGGGGTGGAGAAGCGGCTTGCCCAGGGCGCGGCGGTGCAGCTCGATTTTGGGAAAAGCCGCCCGTTTATAGCCCTCCACCAGCACCAGGTCAAGCTGGGCCGGGTCCAGGCAGTGAAGAACTTCCTCCAGTGCGGGTTCTCCTGCTTCTTCCCGCATCTCTCTGATCATGGCGATGCGTTTGCGCGAGGCGACCAGCACCTGGTCGGCACCTGCCGAGCGGAGTTGGTAGCTGTCCTTGCCCGGCTGATCGACCTCGAAACTGTGGTGGGCATGCTTGATGACGGCTATGGTCAGGCCCTTGTTTTTCAGGATGGGCAACAGCTTCTGCAGCAGATGGGTCTTGCCGGTGCCGCTGTAGGCGCTGAAGCCCAGCAGGGGAACGGGGTATTGGATCATCGGTCCTGCCCACCTCCTTCCAGTTCGTTGCGCTCGTCCAGCGTATTGATGTTGACGAAGGCCTCCGGCCGATCGGAGAAGTTCACCACCGCCATGCGGTGCTGTGCGTACCAGTGGTCGATCTTTCTCTTGCCGCTGCCGAGGTAGGACGCCAGGTCACCCGACAGCGCTGTGGTGATCAGGGCATGCACCGGTTGCAGACGGTCACCGTCGTGGGCCACGGCGATCTCGGCGTCCGCATCGGCCATGGCGCGCCAGAGTCGCGCACCAAGATCCGCAGGCGGGCGCGGGACGTCGCAGGGAACCACCAGCAGCAGCGGGGTGGGGGCCTTTTTCATGGCGGCCAGGATGCCGGCCAGCGGTCCCTGAAAGCCCTCCAGCTCGTCGGAAAGCACAGGATGGCCGAAGCGGGCATACGCCGGCTGATTGCGGTTCGCATTGATGAGAAGGTGGGAGACCTGAGGCTCGATCGCTTCGATCACATGGGCGACGAGAGGCCGGCCCTTGAGTTCCACCAGGCCCTTGTCCTTGCCGCCCATGCGGCGTCCCATGCCGCCGGCCAGTATCACAGCAGTCATCTGAGGCTGTTGCTTATGCATAGTCCCGCCGCATCGATACCACATTGGCCGGCTGTGCAGCCGGGTTCATATTCAGTTCCACCGCCTCGACCTTGCCTGCCTGCAGATGCAGCCGCTGTTCCGTCAGTCCCTCGAAATGGAGTGGATCGTGGCTGGCGATCACCAGGGTCATTCCGTCGTTCCGTAGTCGCTGCAGCAATTCCAAGGTGCGTTGGCGGGATTCGTAGTCGAGGTTCGCCGTGGGTTCGTCAAGCAGCATCACCTGCGGCGAGCGCAGCCAGGCGCGGGCCAGCGCCACCCGCTGTCGTTCACCTCCCGAGAGAGTGCGGGCCGCTGTTTTACGGAACGACTCCATACCGATCAGCTGGAGCGCCTTTTCGGTCAGCTGTTCGGCATCCCGTTGCGGCACCCGGGAGCCCAGGGCGAAACGGAGGTTGTACTCAACGGTGCCGTCGAACATGTAGGGGTGCTGATGGAGATACATCACCCGCTGTTGCAGCGTCCGCCGCATCTTGCGCCAGGGTTGCCACGGCTGCTCCGTCAGGCGCAGCCTGCCCCGTTCCGGTTTCTCGAGGTTCGCAAGAATGCGCAGCAGCGTGGTCTTGCCGGCGCCGTTTTCTCCGGTGAGCAGGGTGCAGGAGCCCTTCGGCAGGCTGAACTCCACCTCATTCAGTATGAGGCGGCGCCCGTGGCTTTTGCACAACTGACTCACCTGAAGGTGATATTCGGGTTTCATGACGTTTGCACCCCTTTTCCTTGCACGTAATGGAGGAGTCCGTTCAGCGTGAACGCAAGCAGCAGCAGAATGGCGCCCAGTGCGATGCCTTGGGCAAACTCCCCTTTGCTGGTTTCCAGCGCGATGGCAGTGGGGATGTTGCGGGTGTAGTTGAGAATGTTTCCACCCAGCATCATCGAGGCGCCCACCTCGGCGATGATCCGTCCATAGGCGGCCAGCAGCGCGGCGAGCAGGCCGAAGCGGGTCTCCCTGATCACCACGAAAAAGGCGCGCAGGGGAGAGGCGCCCAGAGTGCGCGCGGTCTCCCATGCGCGTTTGTCGGCCGACTGCAGGGCGGCATGGCCCATCGCCACCAGGATCGGAAAGGCCAGTGCGATCTGCCCCAGCACCATGGCCGACTGGGTGAACAGCAGGCGCCAGTCACCCAGCGGCCCTCTGTTGGAGAGCAGCAGATAGAGCGTCAATCCCACCACCACGGCCGGCACCGACAGCAGCGTGCTGAAGAGTGACACCAGCACCCGCCGCCCTGGAAAACGCAGATAGGCCAGAACAAAGGCGATAAGCATTGCCGGCGGCGTGGCGATGAACATGGCGGTGCCAGAAACCTTGAAGGAGATGGCGATGATCTGCCATAGCGCCTCGTCGCCGCTGATCAGCAGCTCCAGGGCCTTTTCAGTGGCTTCAAGCAGCGCGCTCATGTTACGGCTTCAGCAGAGCGACTTCGTCGGCCTTGGCGTCGGGCTTGAAAAGCTGCTGGCCGTGGAGGGTGAAGGTGGCGATGCGGGTCTGCCCTTCCTTGCCGGTCATCCAGCGGATCAGCGCCATGGCCCCCTCGTGGTTGACGTGCGGGTGAACCTTGGGATTGACCGCAATGATGCCGTAAGGGTTGAACAGCAGCGGGTCGCCCTCGAAGGCGATGCGCAGCGGCAGTTTCTCCTGGTAGGCGAGCCAGGTGCCGCGGTCGGTGAGGGTATAGGTGCCCAGCTCTCCGGCAATTTGCAGCACCTTGCCCATGCCCTGGCCGGCTTCACGGTACCATTTTCCTTCAGGCTTCACCCCGGCCTTCTTCCACAGACCCAGTTCCTTTTTGTGGGTGCCCGAATCGTCTCCGCGGGAGATGAAGAGCGCCTCATGCCGAGCGATCTTGCGAAAAGCGTCTTCGGCATCGCGGGAGTCGCGAACGCCGGCAGGATCGTCGGCCGGCCCAACCAGAACGAAATCATTGTACATGACGCTGAAACGCCGCTCGCCGTATCCTTCCTTGACGAATTTGTCTTCGGCCTTGCGTGCGTGCACCAGTACCACGTCCACATCGCCGTCGCGGCCCATGCGCAGTGCCTTGCCGGTGCCCACAGCAATCACATGCACCTTGTATCCGCTGCTCTTTTCGAAGTGTGGCAGCAGTGCCTGCAACAGCCCCGAGTTGTCGGTACTGGTGGTGGTTGCCAACCGGATCACCTGCTGCGGCTCACCGGCCTGCGCAACAGAAAACTGAAGCGCTGAAAGTGTGATCAGCAAAAGGGGAAAGATGCGCATGAAAATGTTCCGATCGTTCATGTGAACCGTCCCGGGTTTCCCGGAGACTCCATTTCTTGAGAGGATAGAGTCTATGGATACGAGCAAGAGATATTCCCCTGAGGTCCGGGAACGGGCGGTTCGCATGGTGTTTGATCATCAGGGCGAGCATGATTCCCAATGGGCGGCGATGACCTCCATCGCGGCCAAGATCGGCTGTACGCCGGAGACGCTGCGCAAATGGGTGAGACAGGCCGAGCGTGATCAAGGACTGCGTGAGGGTCTGACGACGTCGGAGCGCGAGCGGCTCAAGGCCTTGGAACGGGAGAACCGGGAGCTGAGGCGGGCCAACGAGATTCTGAAGACGGCGTCGGCTTTTTTTGCCCAGGCGGAGCTCGACCGCAAACTGAAGAGATGATCGCGTACATCGACGATCACAGGGATCGTTACGGGGTCGAGCCGATCTGCGCGGTGCTGCCGATCGCCCCGTCCACCTACTATGAGCACAAGGCCCGTGAGGCCGATCCACAGCGACTGCCGCGGCGATTGCAGCGGGATCGCGCCCTGTCAGACGAGATTCGACGGATCTGGGAAGAGAACTTCCAGGTGTACGGTGCCAGGAAGGTATGGCGGCAGCTCAACCGGGAAAGCATCGAGGTAGCCCGCTGCACGGTGGAACGCCTGATGCGTGTCATGGGGTTGCGGGGTGTGGTGCGAGGCCGCCGTTGCCGGACAACGATCGGCGACACGACGGCGGAACGACCACTGGACCGGGTGAAGCGGCAGTTTACTGCCACCCGCCCGAATCAGTTGTGGGTGGCGGACATTACCTACGTGGCGACTTGGACAGGGTTTGTCTATGTGGCGTTTGTCGTGGACGTCTATGCCCGACGGATCGTGGGCTGGCGTGTCTCCCGGTCGCTGAAGACCGACCTGGTGCTGGATGCGCTGGAGCAGGCGCTATGGTCGCGCCAGGACACAGAGGGCCTGGTGCACCACAGTGACCGAGGCTGTCAGTACCTGTCGGTGCGCTACACGGAGCGCCTGGCCGGGGCCGGCATTGATGCCTCGGTCGGTAGCCGAGGGGACTCCTATGACAACGCTCTGGCAGAGACGATCAACGGTCTGTACAAGGCCGAGGTTATCTACCGGCGAGGCCCCTGGAAGCATAGGGAGGCGGTCGAATATGCCACTTTGGAGTGGGTGGACTGGTTCAACCACCGGCGGCTGCTGGAGCCTATTGGCAACGTGCCACCGGCGGAGTTGGAAGCGGCGTATTATCGCCAACAGAAAGAGTCTGCCAAGGCGGCCTGACTCAAACAAAACAGTCTCCGGAATATCCGGGGCGGTTCACCATTCACCCCGAGCCGTTCACTGTGGTGGCGCGCGCCGATGCCGGCATCAAGAACTTCGACGACCTGAAGGGCAAGCGTGTCAACGTGGGTAACCCGGGTTCCGGTCAGCGCGGCACGATGGAAGTTGTGATGAAGGCCAAGGGCTGGACCATGAAGGACTTCAAGCTGGCTTCCGAGCTGAAGTCTTCCGAGCAGTCCAAGGCGCTGTGCGACAACAAGATCGACGCCATGGTGTTCACCGTCGGTCACCCCTCCGGCTCGATCAAGGAGGCCACCACTTCCTGTGATGCAGTGCTGGTGAACGTCACCGGTCCGGCGATCGACAAGCTGGTTGCCGACCACGACTACTACCGCAAGGCCACCATTCCGGGTGGCATGTATCGCGGCAACCCCAACGACGTACAGACCTTCGGCGTGGGCGCCACCCTGGTGACCTCGGCCAAGGCGCCTGACGAAGTCATCTACAACCTGGTGAAGGCGGTGTTCGAGAACTTCGACACCTTCCGTAAGCTGCATCCTGCCTTCAACAACCTGAAGAAGGAAGAGGTGATCAAGGATGGCCTGTCCGCTCCGCTGCACCCGGGTGCGGTCAAGTACTACAAGGAAGTCGGTCTGATGTGACCGCCTGACGACAAGAAAGACCTCGCACACGAGGCTGTTCTCAACGAGGGGGGACCGTCCATGGCCCAGGACGACAAGCAAGCTGTGCCCGATCTTCAGACCGCCGAGGCGATCATTGCCGAGGCCGATACCGGGGCCCGGGCGCCCAAGGGAAAACTGCCCAAGGCACTGCTGTTCGGCATACCGCTGGTCTGGTCACTGTTCCAGCTGTGGTATTCGTCGCCACTGCCGTTTACCTTCAATTTCTTCATTCTGAACGACACCGAGGCCCGCGCCATCCACCTGGCGTTTTCCATCCTCCTGGCGTTCATTGCCTATCCCACCTTCCGCTCCTCCCCGCGTGACTATATTCCCGTGCAGGACTGGATCGTGGGCCTGGTCGGCGCCTTCTGTGCCGCCTACCTGTACATCTTCTACGCGGAGCTGGCCGACCGTCCCGGCAACCCGACCAACGTCGACCTGGTGGTGGCGGTGACCGGTATGGCGATACTGCTCGAAGCCACGCGCCGTGCCCTGGGGCCACCGCTGATGGTGGTCGCCGGCGTGTTCATGCTCTATGCCTTTGCCGGTCCCTGGATGCCGGACGTGATCGCGCACAAGGGGGCCAGCCTGACCAAGGGCATGGGGCACTACTGGCTGTCCACCGAGGGCGTGTTCGGCATCGCGCTGGGCGTCTCGACCAGCATGGTGTTCATGTTCGTGCTGTTCGGCTCGCTGCTCGAGCGTGCCGGTGCAGGCAACTATTTCATTCGCGTCGCCTTCGCCGCCATGGGGCACATGCGCGGCGGGCCGGCCAAGGCGGCGGTGGTGTCTTCGGCGCTGACCGGCATGGTGTCGGGCTCGTCGATCGCCAACGTGGTCACTACCGGCACCTTCACTATTCCCTTGATGCGCCGCGTGGGCTTCAGCGCCGAGAAGGCAGGTGCGGTCGAGGTGGCCTCGTCCACCAACGGTCAGCTCACGCCACCCATCATGGGCGCGGCGGCCTTCCTGATGGTGGAATATGTAGGCATTTCCTACATTGAGGTCATCAAGCACGCCTTCCTGCCGGCGCTGATCTCCTACATCGCCCTGGTCTACATCGTGCACCTCGAGGCCTGCAAGCTGAACCTCAAGGGTCTGCCGCGTCGCAAGCCCAGCAATCTGCTGCGTGCACTGACCAGCTTCCTGTTCACGGTCCTGGTGCTCATGGTGCTCACCGCCGTGGTCTACTACGGTCTGGGCTGGATCAAGACCGTGGCTGGCGAGGCCACGCTCTGGGTGGCTTCGGCGCTGCTGGTGGCCGCCTACATCAGCCTGGTCAAGCTGGCCTGTACCGTGCCCGAACTGGACACCAGCCACGAGATCACCGAACTGCCCGATCTGAAGGAGACGGCCACCGCCGGCTACTACTTCCTGCTGCCGGTGGTGGTACTGATCTGGTCGCTCACCGTGGAGCGGCTGTCGCCCGGTCTGTCGGCCTTCTGGGCCACGGTGTTCATGATGTTTGTGCTGCTCACCCAGCGCCCGATCAAGGCCTTCTTCCGTGGCCAGACCGGGCAGGGCCATACCCTGCGTGACGGCTTCGATGATCTGCTGCACGGCCTGTCGGAAGGCGCGCGCAACATGATCGGTATCGGCGTGGCGACTGCGGCGGCCGGCATCGTGGTGGGCACGGTGACACTCACTGGCATCGGCCTGGTGATGACCGAGTTCGTGGAGTTCATCTCCGGTGGCAACCTGCCGCTGATCCTGCTGTTCACCGCAATGATCAGTCTGATCCTGGGCATGGGTCTGCCGACCACCGCCAACTACATCGTGGTCTCTACCCTGATGGCCCCGGTGATCGTCACCCTGGGTGCGGAGCAGGGATTGATCGTGCCGCTGGTGGCGGTGCACCTTTTCGTGTTCTATTTCGGCATCCTCGCCGACGATACCCCGCCGGTAGGACTGGCGGCCTTTGCCGCGGCGGCCATTTCGCAGGGTGATCCCATCCGCACCGGCATCCAGGGTTTCGCCTACGACATCCGCACCGCCATCCTGCCGTTCATGTTCATCTTCAATACCGAGTTGCTGATGATCGGCGTGGAAGACCCGATACACGTGGTGGTGGTGATCCTGGGAGCGGTGATCGGCATGCTGACGTTTGCGGCGGCCACCCAAGGATGGTTCTTCACCCGCAACCGTCTGTGGGAGACCCTGGCGCTGTTGCTGATCACCTTCACCCTGTTCCGCCCGGGTTTCTGGTGGGACCAGATCTATCCGCCATTCGACGAGCATCCGGGCAGCGAGGTCGTGCAGCTGGCCGCCGCGCAACCGCCCGGCAGCCGCCTGCGCCTGACGGTAGCGGGTGAGAAGGACAGCGGCAAGGCCTTCCGCAAGACGGTGATCCTGCCACTGGGCGAGGGGCAGGACGGTAAGGCGCGCCTGCTGGCGGCCGGTATCGAGCTGCGCGAGGAAAATGGCAAGGCGCTGATCGACAACGTGGTCTTCGGCAGCCCCGCTGAAAAGACCGGGTTGGACTTCGACCAGGAGATCGTCAAGGTGCAGATGCCGACGGGCCGACCAGCCAAGCAATGGGTGTTCGTGCCCGCCCTGCTGCTGGGACTGATCGTCTTCCTGCAGAAAGCACGCGCGCGCCGGCAGGGACCGGCGACGGCCACCGTTTGAGGGAGTATCGCGCCATGTTCAAGAAGATTCTCTATCCTGTCGACCTGGCCCATGTCGAGTTCGCTGCCGGTTTTGCCTCCGAGGTCGAGCGCGTCGCCGAAACTTTCGGTGCCGAGATCGAGGTCATGACCGTGATGCCCGGCTTCGGCATGGCGATCGTGGCCAGCTATTTTCCCCCGGATGCCGAGCAGAGGGCGCGGCGCGAGGTCGAGCGCCAACTCGGTGAGTTTGCCAGTAGTGCCTTTTCCCGTCCGGTAAAGATCCGGGTGGAGCAGGGCACGCACTGGAAGCGCATCCTGAGCGTGGCCAAGGAGGACGCGGTGGACCTGGTGATCATGCCGCACTGCGACAAGGGCTGGGCCGAGAGTGTGCTGGTCGGTTCCTGTGCACAGAAGGTAGCCGAACGCGCGCCCTGCTCGGTACTGCTGCTGCGGCCTGGCGAGCAGGGTCCCTGCCTGGCCTGAATTGCTCCCTCCCAGCCACTCGCTGGCGGGGGAGGGTGCGTGGGTGGCCATGTACACGCCGCGTTTCCACCGCCCCAATGCCGAAGGGAACTGGGACATCAAGGTCGCTGTTGGCTCGCGCCGGGTTCCTCTGAACGCGTTACCACAGCCGCTCGCAGATCAGGTCGAAGTTTCCTGAGCATGCATCGTCTGATTCGGACGAGGGCACGATGCTCCCGGCTTACTGGCGCGACGTTCATCAGACCATCTCGAAGCAGTCCATGAAACGGGGAGCCGCCCCTGGAGGGATGGCCAGATGCATTCGCCCTCAGACAGAAAACCAGTCGGGAGCGGCACCTTCACGGAACCGTTGCCTGAACCAATCCAATGCCTTGCCCTGGTTGCGGCATAGAAGGTCTCGCAGAGCGTCAGCACCTTGTCCACGGGAACGAGATCTTCCACCGCAATGCGCAATTCCGCCTCCCAGCCGGTGGCGATGCGCCGGACGTTGCGCACCAGGCCGTCCGCCATCCTGAGCAGATCCCGCCCTTCGCGCAGCAGTGCCGCGCTGGCGCACGCGATGCCCTCGCCGGTTGAACAGGGCCACGTCCAGGCTGTCCTCGAGCTTCTGAATGGCGTAGGTTACCGACGAGGGGACGCGGTGGAGTTCCTCGGCCGCGCCGGCAAAGCTGCCACGGCGGGCGATGGCAGCCAGAACCAGCAGGGCATCCAGGTTGATTTCGGGCCTCATGTTCGATTTTTTCGAAAAAACAGCACGTGTTTTTTCACTATATCTCGAGGCCTTCCCTTTTTACCATGCGCTTCGTTGTTCGAATGAGTGAATCAAGCGGGAATGGCGTCGCCTCAGGCAGCCTGGCACCTCCTCGGATCAACAGGGCCTGCCCCTCTTCTCCACCAGATCGAGATCTGGCCGTCCGATGGAGCACGCATCCACCCGATTCACTCAAGCCACCCACATCCGGAGACTGAGAAAATGACCGACCTGTTCTCACCCATCACCATCGGACCGCATACTCTGCCGAACCGCATCTTCATGGCTCCCCTGACCCGCAACCGGGCTACCGATACCATTCCCACCCCGCTCATGGTGACCTATTACACCCAGCGGGCCGAGGCTGGCCTGATCATCAGCGAGGGATCCCAGATCTCGCCCCAGGGCGTCGGCTATCCGGTCACGCCCGGCATCCACACCGATGAACAGGTGGCAGGGTGGAAGACCGTCATTGATGCCGTGCACGAACGTGGCGGCCACATATTCTGCCAGCTCTGGCATTGTGGCCGGATATCGCATCCGGATTTTCATGGCGGCGAGTTGCCGGTCGCGCCCTCGGCCGTCCGCCCGGAGGGCCAGGCTGTCACCTACGAGGGGATGAAGGACTTCGTCACCCCACGCGCACTCGAAATCGACGAGATCCCCGGCATCGTTGCCGACTATGCCCATGCGGCCGATTGCGCCCGCCGCGCCGGTTTTGACGGCGTGGAGATCCATGCCGCCAATGGCTACCTCATCGACCAGTTCCTGCGCGATGGCACCAACCAGCGCACCGATGACTATGGCGGCGCCATCGAGAACCGGGCCCGCTTCCTGCTGGAAGTCACCGAAGCCGTGTGCGATACGCTGGGCGCCGACCGGGTGGGCGTGCGGCTGTCGCCGCTGCAGCCGTTCAACGACATGCGCGACAGCAATCCTCAGGCCACCTTCACGTACGCCGTGCAGGCATTGAACCGTTTCGGACTGGCTTATCTGCACGTGACGGAGATGGGCGGCGAGGCACCGGGAACCGCCGGACCGGCTTTCGACCTGCGGGAGCTTCGTCGCCTGTGGAACGGGGTCTACATCACCAATGCGGGATACGACAAGGAAAAGGCCAACCGGGCCATCGGCGAGGGCGAGGCCGATGCGGTGGCCTTTGGCGTGTCCTTTATCGCCAATCCCGACCTGGTCACCCGCTTCCGCCAAGACGCGCCGCTCAACACGCCGGATCCTGACACCTTCTATGGTGGCGATGCCCACGGCTACACTGACTACCCGACGCTGGAGCAGACTTGAGCGAGGAAGTCGTATCCACCGCAGGGCGTCCGCCTGTCGTACGGCGTTACCTGACGGTCGTCACCGCACTGCTGTCCTTTCCTGATATCGAGGCCGACTTTGGCGTCGATCGCGCGATGCTGTCACACAGCCTGAGCGTCTATCTGGCGGCCTTTGCGGTCTCGACACTGTTCTGGGGGCCGCTGGCCGACCGCCTGGGACGTCGCCGGGTCATCCTGGCCAGCCTGTCGACCTATACTCTCGCCTCGATCGGCTGCGCCATGGCCTCCCAGATGGAGTCATTCCTGTGGCTTCGCACCGTGCAGGGACTGGCAGCCAGCGGTGGCTTCATCGCCGGGCGCGCCATGATTCGCGATGCCCATGAGACGCAGGCGGCACACCGCGCCATGTCGCAGGTCACCCTGATGTTTGCCATGGCGCCGGCCATCGCGCCGGTACTGGGCGGCTGGTTGCACGACCAGTTCGGCTGGCGTAGCGTGTTCTGGTTCCTGACGGGCTTCGGTATCCTGCTCACAGGGCTGGTCGCGTTCATCGAAGAGACCCTCGCGCCGGCGCAGCGCCAGTCCATTCAGCCAGCCGCGGTGGTGCGGATCTATGCGCACACCCTTCGGCACCGGCGGTTTCTCGGGCTGGTTCTGAGCCTGGCCCTTGCCTTTGCCGGATTGTTCCTTTACATCGCTGGCGCGCCCACGGTCATCTACGATTTCCTCGGCCTGGGAAGCGACAACTTCGGTGTGCAGTTCATTCCTATGGTGGGCGGCATGATGTTGGGCGCCTTTCTCTCGAGCCGCCTGGCGCACCGCTGGCCAGTGCAACGCACTGTCCTGGGCGGCCTTGGAGTGGTGACCCTGGCGGTGCTGCTCAATCTCTTGCTGGCGTTGTTTTTCGAGACCGGTATCCTCACCGTCATCGGGCCACTGGTCGTCTATGCATTCGGTCTGGCCGTCGCCATGCCCGCGATCACCATCCTGGCCTTGGACTGCTTCCCCCGCCACCGGGGGACGGCGGCATCGATGCAGGGCTTCCTGCAGATGCTGATCAACGCCGGCGTCGCCGGTGTTGCCGTTCCGCTGTTGCACGCGCAGTGGTTGCACTTCGCGCTCGGACAGCTCGCGTTTCTGCTGCTGGCCCTGCTGTTCTGGTCGTCCATCCGGCAAGGCAAGCCGCCGGGAGGGGCGCTCGATTGAAGATTCCGCGCCAGTTGCATGACCACCACTTACCATACGCCCCGTAAAGGAACCTCCGAACAAGTTCCTCCTCCATTTCATGGGGGAAGAGAATGTGGACTTTTTCGGGGACTCCTGAACCATTATTCAAGCATCTTCAGAATCGTGTCTGCCATGCCCAAGAAAATCGCTTTCCTCTTGCTCCTCCTGTCGCTACTGGCGGGTTGTCAAAACGACACCCCCACCTCCGAGGCAAAAAGGCCGACGCCATGGGTCAAGACGGTCACGCTGCAGGCCGGGGGCGAAACCACGCTGGCACTTTCGGGCATCCTGCGGGCACGCCATGAAACACCGGTGGCCTTTCAGGTGGGAGGACGCATACTCGCCCGTTACGTCGACGCCGGTCAGCGCGTGACGGCTGGGCAGAAGCTGTTCGATCTCGATCCACGCGATCTGGATGCGGCGGTACAGGCGGCCGAGGCGCAGCTGGCAGCGGCCGAAGCCGCGCTCGCCACGGCGCGAAGTGAACTCGAACGTCAGCGCAAACTGGTCGCCAAAAAGTTCGTCAGCCGGCAGACCCTGGATCAGTTTGAACTCAAGGAACGCGAGGCCGCCAGCCAGGTAAAGGCCGCGCGGGCCAAACTGGCCCAGGCTCGCAACGCACGCAGTTATGCCGAACTGCATGCCAAACACGCCGGTGTGCTGATCGAAGTCAGCGGCGAGCCTGGCCAGGTGGTCGGTGTCGGACAGACCGTGGCCGTGCTGGCACGTGAAGGTGAGCGCGAAGTCGAGGTCTCTCTCACCGACGGCACCCATGCGCCGCGCACCGGCCGCGTGCGCCTCCCCGACGGTCGGCGCATCCCGGTCAAATTACGCGAGCTCGCCGGCGCCGCCGATCCGCAAAGCCGGACCTGGCGGGCACGCTACCGTCTGGAAGGCACTGCCGCTGATCTGCCGCTGGGCGCCGTGGTCCAGGTGCGATTGCAAAGACCGGCGATCGGCGAGAAAACCTGGCGCGTGCCCCTCGGGGCATTGGATGAACGCGCCGATGGCCCCCGTATCTGGCAGGTGATCGATGGCCATGCGCAGCCCGTACCGATCGAAGTGGTATCACTCGACAGCGAGACCGCCCGCATCCGCGTGGACCTGCCGCCGACCACCCACATCATTGCCCTGGGCACCCATCTGCTGACCCCGGGCATGGCGGTACGGGAGCGCAAGTGATGAGTTTCCCGAACCTCTCTGCGCTTGCGGTGCGCGAGCGCTCGGTGACGCTGTTCTTCGTTCTGCTGTCGGTATTTGCCGGGCTCTATGCGTTTCTGTCGCTCGGAGGGGCAGAAGACCCCGCTTTTACGGTGCGGGTCATGGTGGTCTCGGCGATCTGGCCTGGTGCCACACCCGAGGAACTCCAGCAACAGGTGGCCGACCGCCTGGAGAAGCGGATCCAGGAAGTGGAATACCTCTATCGCATCGAGACAACCATCCGCCCCGGTCGTGCCGATCTGCAGGTCGAATTCGAGGACTACACGCCCAGCGAAAAGATTCCCGACCTTTTTTACGAAGTGCGCAAACGCATGCGTGACGAGGCGGCTCGTCTGCCCAGGGGCGTGATCGGCCCGGTCGTCAACGACGATTTTTCCGATGTCTATTTCTCGCTCATGGCGCTGAGCGCGCCTGGCCTGCCGATGCGTGAACTGACGCGCGAGGCGGAATCCCTGCGCGACCGCCTGCAACGGATCGATGGGGTACACAAGGCGCTGCTACTGGGCGAGCGCAGCGAACGCTTGTTCGTCGAATTCGACATGGCGAAGCTCACCAACCTCGGCATCGCACCGCAGGCCATCTTCGATGCGATCGATGCCAACAACCAACTGGTACCGGCCGGATTCATGGACCTCGCAGGGCCTCGGGTCTACCTGCGCATCGACGCCGACCTGTCGGATCCCGAGCGCCTGGCCTCGGTACCCATTCGGGTCGGAGATCGCCTGCTGCGTCTCTCCGACCTGGCAACCATCCGCCGGGGCTACGAAGACCCGCCCAGTTATCTGGTGCGCTCGCGCGGACAGGATGCCGTGTTGCTGGGCGTGGTCATGAACAAGGGGGAAAACGGACTCGAGTTCGGTCAGCGCCTGGCGGACTTCGTCGCCCGCGAGCAAAGCCGCCTGCCGCTGGGCATGACGCTTTCGGTATTGACCAACCAGACCGATGCCATCAAGCAGGCGGTCAACCTGTTTCAGATCAAGTTCCTGGTGGCGGTCGCCGTGGTGATGGGTGTGAGCATCCTCGCTATCGGCCTGCGGGCCGGCCTGGTGGTCGGGATTGCCGTCCCCATCACCCTGGGGTTGACCTTCCTGTTGATGAAGATGACCGGCGTCAACCTGGACCGTATCACCCTGGGGGCACTGATCATCGCCCTGGGCCTGCTGGTGGATGACGCCATTATCGCCATCGAAATGATGCTGGTGAAAATGGAGGACGGCTGGGACAAGGTTCGCGCCGCCAGTCATGCCTGGAACGTCACCGCCGCGCCCATGCTGTTCGGCACCCTGGTGACCGCAGCGGGCTTCGTACCCATCGGCTTTGCCCAGTCGGGCGTGGGCGAATACGCCGGCAACATCTTCTGGGTGCTGGCCTATGCGCTGATCGTCTCCTGGCTGGTGGCGGTCGTGTTCACCCCGTACCTGGGTGTGAGGCTGCTGCCCGACTTCAAGGGACATGCCGAATCGGAAGATTCACTGTATCAGCGGCCGATCTACCGCCGGCTTCGCGCCCTGATCACCGCCTGTGTGCGCTACCGCAAGAGCATCGTGCTGCTGACCGTCGGCCTGCTGGTGCTGGCGATCGTCGGCATGGCCACCAAGGTCCAGAAACAGTTCTTTCCCAGTTCCGACCGACCAGAGGTCCTGATCGGGGTCTATCTGCCGCAGGGCAGCGCCATCGAGCAGACCGACGCCACCGCCAGACGCATCGAGAAGATCCTGGCCGAAATGCCCGAGGTCAGAAGCCTGTCGACCTATGTCGGCGCGGGTGCGCCGCGCTTCTTCATCTCGGCCAACCCCGAGCTGCCGGATCCGGCGTTTGCCAAGATCGTCGCCATCGGCAAGGATGCACTGACACGCGATCGCATCATGACGGCCATGCAGAAACACGTCGACGCCGGCGAGTTTCCCGAGGCCAGGGTCCGCCTCACCCGTCTGTTCTACGGCCCACCGGTGGTATGGCCGGTGAGCTTCCGCGTGATTGGCCCGGACCCGGAAAAGCTGCGTGAGATCGCACACCAGGTACGTGCCGTCATGGCGGCCAATCCGCATACCGTGGATCCGCACCTGGAATGGGATGAACGCGCCCCGGTCCTGCACCTGACCATGGACAACGAACGCCTGCGTCTGCTGGGATTGACGCCCAGGGATGTCGCCCGACAATTGCAGTTTCAGCTCAACGGCATGTCCGTCACCCGGGTGCGTCAGGATATCCGTACCGTGGAGGTCATCGCCCGCGGCCAGCGAACGGACAGGCGCATGCCGCAGGACCTGGAGATCAAGACGGAGGAGGGGCGCAAGATACCGCTCACGCATCTGGGCCTGTTGGAAGTGCGCTACGAGGAACCGGTGATCAAACGCTACAACAGAGAACGCTTCCTTGCCGTCCACGCCGATGTTCAGGGAGCCCAGCCCCCCGATGTCACCATGGCGATCTGGAAGCAGCTGACCGAGCTGCGCCAACGACTGCCCGAGGACTATCGCATCGATATCGGTGGCTCGGTGGAACAGTCCGGCAAGGCGGATGCCTCCATCCAGAAGTTGCAGCCGCTGATGGTGGCGCTGATGCTGATCTTCATCATGCTGCAGATGCGCACCTTCTCCGGCACCTTCATGGTGGTGGCCACCGCACCGCTTGGCCTGATCGGGGCGGTCGCGGCGCTGCTGCTGTTCAACCAGCCATTCGGCTTTGTCGCCCTGCTCGGGTTGATCGGCCTGGCCGGCATCCTCATGCGAAATACCATGATCCTCACCCAGCAGGTTCAGGATAATCTGGAAGAGGGCATGGATGCCTGGTCAGCGGTGATCGAGGCGGCCGTGCGACGTGCCCGCCCCGTCCTGCTGACCGCCCTGGCGGCCGTGTTGGCGTTCATCCCGCTGACCCACGACAGTTTCTGGGGGCCGCTGGCCTATGTGCTGATCGGCGGCGTGCTCGCAGGCACCGTCATCACGCTGCTGTTCGTGCCGGCCCTGTATGCCCTGTGGTTCCGCTTGGGCAAGAACGACACAACGGCCATCGGGTAACACCGGCCGGTTTCATCAACCACTGTCACGTACCAACATGCTGCAAATCATCAACATCGTTTTCCCCATCTTCGCGATCGTGCTGATCGGCTATCTGTATGCCCGGCGGCATGGGCCCGACATGGCGTCGGCGAACCGTCTCAACGTGGAAATATTCACGCCGGCACTGATTTTTCACGTGCTCACGCAGGAGGGGTTCGATCTCTCCGCCTACGGTGATCTGGCGCTTGCCGCGGCGGTCGTGGTGCTGGGCTCCGGCGTGATCGCCTGGCCAATAGGCAGGCTTCTCGGTTACCCCTACAAGGCCTTCGTGCCCCCCATGATGTTCAACAACTCCGGGAACATGGGGCTTCCCCTGGCGCTTTTTGCCTTTGGAGAACAGGCACTTCCTGCCGCGATGATCCTGTTTCTGGTGGAGAATACCCTGCACTTCAGTGTCGGTGGGGCCATGCTGACGGGCCATATCAACCCGTTGAGATTGTTGCTCAACCCCATGCTCGCTTCGACCCTCGTCGGCATTGCCGTGGCACTGAGCGGTATCCATATCCCGGTTCCGCTGGGAGAAACCATCAAACTTCTCGGGCAGGTCGCCATCCCTCTGATGCTGTTTGCCCTGGGGGTGCGCCTGACCAGCGTCGATTTCACCAACTGGCGTATCGGCGTCGTTGGCGCGGTGGTTGCCCCCTTCAGCGGCTTGATCTGTGCCATTCTCGCCCTGAAACTCATATCGCTGGATACGGCCCAGGCCGCGCAACTGCTGGTTTTCTCGATACTCCCGCCCGCCGTTCTGAACTACATGCTTGCCGAACGCTATAACCTGTATCCACACCAGATGGCGGCCATCGTCTTGATCGGCAATCTGGCCAGCCTGGTGACGATCCCCGCCGCGCTGTACTGGGTGCTGTGACGCGGCAACAATGAAAAGCCGTACCCAGCCCATCATCGTCTACTGCACCATCATCGCCTTTGCGATTCTGTATGAACATCAACCCCTGCTGCCACTGCTCGGGGATCACTGGGGACGCCCCATCAGTGATATTGCGCTACTGACTACCGTGACGCTGTTTCCCTTGGCCATGGCGCCACTGCTGTATGGCTATATCCTCGAGCGTTTTTCCTCTCACAAGATGCTGGTCATCGGCTTCTCCATCCTGTTCATCAGTCAGGCCATACTCTCGACCGCACCCGACTACGCGCTGTTCCTTTCCCTGCGGGCCATCGAGGGACTGATGCTGCCTGCGATCTTTACATCGTTGATGACTTACACATCGTCCCTTGGCGACAAGGCTCTTGCTCGCCGCAATCTGAGTATCTATATCGCCTCGACCATCGCGGGGGGCTTCATGGGACGCACGGTGACAGGCCTGGTCACCGAACTGAGTGATTGGCAAAGCGCATTCTGGATGTGGTCCGGCCTGGCGCTGATCGCGGTCATCAGCCTGTTCGGACTCGATTCGGATCCGCGCAACCAGCTGCAACGGATTCAGCTGCACGAAATTCTCGCCTTGTTGAAACGCCCCGTCATCCGCATGGGACTGTTCACTGCGTTTCTGCTGTTCTTTGTCTTTGCCGCCATGCTCAATTTCCTGCCCTTCCGCATGCGGGAGCTCCATCCCGATATCGGTACAGGTGCTATCGCCATGGTCTATACCGGCTATCTGATTGGCATAGTGATCTCGCTGGGATCTCCCCGGCTGATCAGACGGCATGGTGGCGAATCCAGGGTGCTGATGGGGGGCGCCTTTATCTACCTGCTGGGGACCCTGTCATTCCTGATTCCCCGCCTGCAAGCGCTTTATGTGGCCATGTTCATTTTTGCCGCAGGCATGTTCGCCCTGCACAGCGTGTTGTCCGGTTACATGAATCACCTTTCCGAGAGAAAGGGGCTGATCAGCGGCTTGTACATCAGTGCCTACTACACCGGCGGGGCACTCGGGTCCTTTCTCCCCGGCCTCTTCTACCATTCGACGGGATGGTCGGGATTCGTGGTGTTGCTTATGGCTATGGTGCTGTTGCTCTTGGGGATGGTCTGGCGCATGTCGGTGGCCGAGGAACAGGTTCAGCCTGCCTGAACGAGCAAGGGCTGTCCTGTCGCTGGATGGCACTGATCGCCATGGATGCCCCTGTCGTGGAGCATCGGCAGGTCCACCGAGAACAGTTGGTTCATCAGGCGAGGGCAGGGGGCGTCAATTGGAATTATTCGCCGATGGGTCCTTCGCCACGTCCTGCTGCAGCACGCTGCCACGAACCGGAGCCGAGAAAAAGGTGCGCAGAAGCAGTCGCGCACTGAGTGGCTCACGGCGGTTCCAGGGGAGCAGGGATACGATACGTGCCATGGTGCAATAACCGACGGTGAGCTGCGCCCAGGTGCCGATGATGGGTACCCAGTACAGCCATTGCATGGGTAAGGGGTAGGCAACAAGCAGGAGCAGCAGGTAACCGACGCGGACTTGTACCGGAAATGCCGTTACGGAGCCTTCACGCAGGGCAAAGTGAACGATCTGTATGCCGGTGAGGGCCATTGCGCCGGGATAACCGCCGTCCCACCCGGCCATGCCCAGACACAACAGGATGACGGTGGCCAGCCAATACCACCAACTCATTTCGCGCCAGTCGATCATCAACATGATTTGCTTGTAAATAGAATGGATATTCGTGGCATTTTCGTCTGCCCGTGAAGAGCGGGTCAAGCCATGGCTGGACCGGCGTCTCCCCGTTTTTCACGCCCCGGACCAGGATTCAGGTCACCCGGGTCGATGGCAAGCATCATCCTCATCGCCGCCTTGTACAGGCAGCGCGGGGAAGTCGTGCCAGGCAGAGCCTGAAGAGCCAGCCCGATACGGCCTCATGGCCTGCCTGCTGCTCCAGGCCTGCCGCAGCACAGGGAATGACCGGAATCGATGCGGTGTATTGCCCAAAGCCTGTTGACCGCCTCGGGAGGGCTTGCGCCATGGCCAAGGCCCGACGACTGGAGAGAGAACACCAAGCCCCTTGCAGCCATCTCCGCCCCTCGCGACCGATTTCCCCTGCCGGCAGTGCCATTCGAGGGGAGGGCGGGTGGGGCTCCAATGAAAAAGGCCCGCTCGAGGAGCGGGCCTTCCAGGTTTATGGTGCCTGGGAGAGGACTTGAACCTCCACGGGGTCACCCCCACTAGCACCTGAAGCTAGCGTGTCTACCAATTTCACCACCCAGGCATGACATGAGTAGCTGAGGGCGCGTAATCTACAGCGACAGACGGGCCTTGTCAACGTACAATGACGCCACGATTCTAGAAAGGCAACGAATGAGTGAGTAGAAGAAACAAGCCGCGCCGACAGCGCGCCAAGGACCCGAATTTCGCGCGTGAGGCGCAGAAATACGAAAATCCCATCCCCAGCCGTGAGTTCATCATGGCGACCATCGACGAGCTGGGTTGCCCCCTCTCGTTCGATGAACTGGCCGAGGCGCTCGGTCTGCTGGAGGAAGAGCAGCTCGAGGCCCTTTCCCGTCGTTTGCGCGCCATGATCCGCGATGGCCAGCTGATCCGGAACCGCCGCGGTGGCTATTGTCAGGTGAACCATGCCGACATGATCCCCGGGCGGGTGATCGGACACCCCGACGGCTTTGGCTTTCTCAAGCCCGACGATGGTGGCGACGACCTGTTCCTGGTGCCGCGGGAGATGCGCAAGGTCTGGCACGGCGACCGTGTGGTCGCCCAGGTCTCGGGTACCGACCGGCGCGGGCGCAAGGAAGGGGTTGTCATCGAGGTGCTCGAGCGCGCCTTCTCCAGGCTGGTCGGCCGCTTGCATGTAGAGAAGGGGGTGGCCTTCGTGCTGCCGGACAACAAGCGCATCCCGCAGCAGATCCTGGTGCCGCCCGATCAGCTTGGCGATGCAGCGGACGGGCAGGTGGTCGTCGTGGCCATCGACGAGCATCCCACCGAGTGGCGCCAACCCATCGGCCACATCGTCGAGGTGCTGGGCGACCACATGGCGCCGGGCATGGAGACCGATGTCGCCATCCGTTCCCACGACATCCCGGTCGAGTGGCCGGCCGATGTACTCGAGCAGATCGCCGATCTCGGCGAGGAGGTGCCCGAAGCGGCCAAGCAGGGCCGGGTGGACCTGCGCAAGACGCCGCTGGTGACCATCGACGGCGAGGACGCGCGCGACTTCGACGACGCGGTGTACTGTCAGCCCACGCCCAAGGGCTGGCGCCTGCTGGTGGCCATTGCCGATGTTTCGGCCTATGTGCAGCCCGACAGCCCGCTCGACCGCGAGGCCTACAACCGAGCCACTTCGGTGTACTTCCCCGACCGGGTGGTGTCCATGTTGCCCGAGGTGCTGTCCAACGGTCTGTGCTCGATCAACCCGCATGTCGACCGCCTGTGCATGGTGGCCGAGATGTACTTCGACGCCAAGGGCAAGATGTACCGTTCGCGCTTCTTCGAGGGCGTGATGAATTCGCATGCGCGGCTCACCTATGACCAGGTGCGCGACATGCTTGAACACGGCGATCCCGAATTGTGTGAACGCTTCGCGCATGTGTTGCCGCATCTGCGTGACCTGCATGCCCTCTACAAGGTGCTGCATGCGGCGCGCGAGCAGCGTGGCGCCATCGATTTCGACTCGGTCGAGACCAAGTTCCGTTTCGGCGACAACGGCAAGGTGGCCGAGGTGATCCCGCTGGAGCGTCACGATGCCCATCGCATGATCGAGGAGTACATGCTGGCGGCCAACGTGGCGGCGGCGCGGCACCTGTTGCGCAAGAGGATGCCGGCGATGTTCCGCAACCACGAGCCGCCCAGCGAGGAGAAGCTCGAGGACCTGCAACAGTTCCTGGCGGAGCTTGGCCTGCGTCTTGGCGGCATGCCTCATCCCTCCGCCAAGGATCATGCCGAGCTGCTCGAGCAGGCGAAGGACCGGCCCGACTACCACCTGATCCAGACTGTGCTGCTGCGCTCGATGATGCAGGCGGTCTACGCCGCCGAGAACAAGGGCCACTTCGGCTTGGCGCTCGAGGCCTACACGCACTTCACCTCGCCGATCCGGCGCTATCCCGACCTCATGGTGCACCGGGCCATCCGCCACTTGCTCACGGGCAGCAAGCCGGCCGAGTTCAGCTACAGCCACGCGCATTTGCAGACCATGGCCGAGCACTGTTCCGCCAACGAGCGCCGTGCCGACGAGGCCTCGCGCGACTCGGCCGATGCGCTCAAATGCGAGTTCATGCTCGACAAGGTCGGGCAGGTGTTCGAGGAGCTGATCGTCAGCGTCAACAGCTTCGGGCTGTTCGTCGAGCTGGCCGACATCTATGTCACCGGCCTGGTGCACATCACCGCGCTGGACCGCGACTACTTCCACTTCGATCCCATCGGCCACCGCCTGACCGGCGAGCGCAGCGGCAAGGTCTATCGCCTGGGCGATCGGATTCGCGTGCAAGTGGCTGCGGTAAACATGGACGAGCGCAAGATCGACTTCGTGCTCGCCGATGGTCGCGGGCGGGAGGATGAGGGAGCGCGGCGAGGCGGTCGCCGTCGCGGTCGGGATCGCGACCGGGAAAAGCGCAGGGCCGAGCCGGCACGTGATACGTCGTCCTCGCGCAAGGAAGCGGCCACGCCCGCCAAGGAAGACCCGTCCGCCAGCAAAGAGCGTGCTGTCGCGGGCGATGTCTGGCGTCCGGCGGTGCCGGGCTGGGGCCGCCCGGGGGGGGGCAATGGAGAGGCCAGCGGCAATGGGGCCGGCCAGACCAGGAAGGGTGGAAAGAAGGCGAGCAGGAAGGCGTCGGCCAGAAAGACAGCCAAGAAGGCTGCCCACAAGAAGACGGCCAAGAAGGTCGGCAAGAAGGCCGCAAAGAAGGCGGCCGGCCAGCGTCACCCGGCACGCCGACGGAGCAAGTCACGCTCGTGAGTCGGGATGCGGGACACTGGGTGGGTGGACTGCACGCGGTACGTGCTGCGCTGGGCCACGGTGGTCGGGTGCATGAGTTGCGCGTGGATGTGCGTCGGCGCGATCGTCGCCTGCAGACGTTGGTAGAGCGAGCTCGCGAGCAGGGCGTGCCCGTGCGGCGGGTCGAGCGGCGCGAGCTCGATGCCCTGGCCGGGGGTGCCAATCACCAGGGTGCGGTGGCGCGGGTCGAGGCCCCGTCGGCGCGTCCCGAATCCGAGCTGGATGCGCTGCTCGCCGGGCTTGAGGTGCCGCCCCTGTTGCTGATTCTCGACGGTGTCACCGACCCGCACAACCTGGGTGCCTGTCTGCGCACCGCCGATGCGGCCGGCGTGCAAGCGGTGATCGCGCCGGCCGATCGGTCGGCCGGTCTCACCCCGGTTGCCTGCAAGGTCGCCAGTGGTGCGGCCGAGACAGTGCCCTTCTTCCAGGTGACCAACCTGGCGCGCACCCTGCGCCGCCTGCAGGACGAGCACCGCATCTTCCTGGTCGGCACGGCCGGCGAGGCCGAGGCCGGCCTGTTCGAGGCCGATCTCACCGGCCCGCTCGGCCTTGTCATGGGCGCCGAGGGTGGCGGCCTGCGCCGACTTACCCGCGAGGCCTGTGACCAGCTGGTGCGCCTGCCCATGCTCGGTCAGGTCGAGAGCCTCAATGTCTCGGTCGCCACCGGCATCTGCCTGTATGAGGCGCTGCGCCAGCGGCGCGCCTGAACGGCCAGCATCGAACTTCCGTTGCATGCGTCGGATCTTTCTCTCCGGCACAGGCCAGGGCGCGCCAGCGGGGCGATCTCCGCCCCTCGAAACGGACGCATTATCGCGCGGCCTGAGGCCGCCGGCTTGCATTGCGCTCCGGCCTTCTCTAGAATCGCGCGCTTCGACCCGGTCGTGCCGGGTTCTCCTTGCCTCACCGCCAGTAGCGGGAGGCTGTCAAACCGTGAGGAGCCACAATGCGTCATTACGAAATCGTGTTCCTGGTCCACCCGGACCAGAGCGAGCAGGTCCCTGCCATGGTGGACCGCTACAAGTCCATCATCGAGGGCGACAACGGCAAGATCCACCGTCTCGAGGACTGGGGTCGCCGTCAGCTGGCCTATCCCATCAACAAGCTGCACAAGGCGCACTACGTGCTGATGAACATCGAGTGCAGCAAGGACGCGCTGGCCGAGCTGGAGAGCGCCTTCCGTTTCAACGATGCCGTGCTGCGTCATCTGACCATCCGCCGCGAAGAGGCCGTCACCGAGCCCTCGCCGCTGGCACGCGAGGATGACAAGAACGAAGCACCCGAAGCTGCCGCTTCCTGATCCAGAGGAGTCGTTGAAATGTCGCGTTTCTATCGTCGTCGCAAGTACTGCCGATTCACTGCCGAAGGCATCAAGGAGATCGATTACAAGGATCTCAACCTGCTCAAGCAGAACATCAGCGAGACCGGCAAGATCGTGCCGAGCCGCATCACCGGGACCAGTGCCAGGTACCAGCGCCAGCTGGCCACCGCGGTCAAGCGTGCGCGCTTCCTGGCGTTGCTGCCGTACACCGACAGCCACTGAACGGAACGGCTGCCGGGGCGGGCGCCGTGAACGGCGTCCGCCCCTGAACGGGGGAACTGTATGAAAGGGCTGCTCGTCGCGGCGATGCGGGGCAGGACCCAGGCCAGCATGGCCGTGGTGGTCACGGCGCTGCTGGCATTGTTGCTCAGTCCCTTGTCGATCCTGAGCAACGGCCTGGTGGTGTTGGCCACCCTGCGGAACGGGCCGCGCGAGGGGGTGCTGGTGGCCGGGATTTCGGTCCTGGCCATGGCCCTGCTGGGCGGTCTGCTGTTCGCCCAGCCGCTGGTGCTCGGCGCGCTGGGGCTGATGCTCTGGCTGCCGGCCTGGGGGCTGGCACTGGTACTGGGGCGCAGCGGTTCTTTGATGCGCGCGCTCGAGGCCGCAGTGCTCGCCGGCATGGCGTTGGTGCTGATGCAGTACCTGTTGCTGAATGACCCGGCGGCCTTCTGGGGCGGCCTGTTGCAGGACTACATGGCCGTCAACTGGGACAGCGAGGTGGTTCCTGAAGACCGGCAGCGGGCGCTGCTGGAAGCCATGGCCGGCTGGATGCCGGGCGGCATCGGCGGGGTGTGGGCGCTGTCGGCGGCTCTGGCGCTGATGTGGGGGCGCTGGGGCCAGGCCCTGCTGGCCGGACACGAGGGCGCCTTCGGCCGCGAGTTCCGCGCGCTGCGGGCCGCGCGGCCCTGGCTGTGGGGTGTGCTGGTTCTTCTGCTGGCGGGGCTGGCGGGAGACCAGCCCAACCTGGCCGGGCAGTTGCAGGTGGTTATCCTGACGCTGTTCCTGTTGCAGGGGTTGGCCGCTGCCCACGGGGTGGTCGCACTGGCAGGCGGCAAACGGGGCTGGTTGTTCGGGTTGTACTTTTTGTTGATCGTCGGTCTGCCGCACAGCCTCACGGCAGTTGCCATCGCTGGATACGCCGACGGTTGGTTGGATTTCAGGGCCAGGGTGCGTGGTGATACCGGCGGCTCGTCGGGCCCCGGCAAGGGGCAGTAGCACCGCTCGCACCCGGGCGAAACGAGAAGGGGTTTGAAACGATGGAAGTCATTCTGCTGGAAAAAGTCGAGAATCTGGGTACCTTGGGCGACAAGGTGACCGTCAAGTCGGGTTATGCCCGCAACTTTCTGATTCCCAAGGGCAAGGCCGTGTTCGCCAGCCCCGAGAACATCAAGATGTTCGAGGAGCGCCGCGCCGAGCTCGAGAAACAGGAGGCCGAGAAGCTGGCCGCCGCCGAGGCACGCAAGGCGCAGATCCAGGCGCTGGAAAATGGCGTGACCATCGCGCACAAGGCCGGCGAGGAAGGCAAGCTGTTCGGCTCGGTGGGTACCGGCGACATCGTTGCGGCCTGCCAGGACGCGGGTATCGAGATCGCCCGCTCGGAGGTGCGCATGCCCGAGGGCACCTTCCGTGTCACCGGCGAATACACCGTGGTGCTGCATCTGCATACCGACGTGGACGCGGAGCTGAAGGTCAACGTGGTCGCCGAGGAGTGATCTGAAGCGACGCGTGCGACGCATCCTGACGCCCCGGCCGCGCAAGCTGCCGGGGTGTTTGCGTTTCGGGATCCCGTTCTTTTTGTGATTCCAATGTGATTCAATAGGCCCATGTCCATGGATTCCGACCAGTTTCCCCCGCCGCTCGAAGTGACGCCGCAGGCCAGCCTGCCGGCCGAGGCCGCCATGGAAGCCCTGCGCCTGCCACCGCATTCCATCCAGGCCGAACAGGCGGTGCTCGGCGGCGTGATGCTCGATGACGAGGCCTGGGAGCGGGTTGCCGACCAGATTACCGCCGAGGACTTCTACCGCCGCGAACACCAGGCGATCTTCCGCGCGATGACGGCGCTGGGCGAGGCCGATCAGCCGCTGGACGTGGTTACCCTGGCCGAAGAGCTGGAGCGGCGCGGGGAACTGGCCGATGTGGGTGGTCTGCCGTACCTGGGCATGCTGGCCAACGATACGCCGACGGCCTCCAATGTCGGTGCCTATGCGCGCCTGGTGCGCGAGCAGTCGGTGATGCGCCAGTTGATCCGTGCCGGCAACCGCATCGCCGAGAGCTGCTATCGCCCGGAGGGGCGCAAGGTCGATCAGTTGCTCGACGAGGCCGAGAACCTGGTGTTCCAGATCGCCGAGCAGCAGGCCAAGGGGCGCTCGGGATTCCGGCCCATTACCGAGCTGCTCACCGACACGGTCAATCGTATCGAGGAGCTGTACTCCAGCGGCACGGCGATGACCGGGGTGCCCACCGGTTTCGATGATTTCGATGCCAAGACCTCGGGCCTCCAGAAATCCGATCTCATCATCGTTGCCGGCCGGCCCTCGATGGGCAAGACCACCTTCGCCATGAACATCGCCGAGAACGTGGCGATCAGCGCCGGTCTGCCGGTGGCCATCTTTTCCATGGAAATGCCCGGCGAGGCCTTGACCATGCGCATGATCTCCTCGTTGGGTCGGATCAACCAGCAGGCGGTGCGCACCGGGAAGCTCGAGGATGACGACTGGCCGCGTGTGACCTCGGCGGTCAGCCTGTTGCAGCAGGCCAAGCTGTTCATCGACGACACCCCGGCACTCAGCCCCACCGAGGTGCGTGCACGTTGCCGCCGGTTGATGAAGGAGTACGGGCAGCTCGGCCTGGTGGTGATCGACTACCTGCAATTGATGCAGGCGCCCGACGCCGGGGAGAACCGTACCAACGAGATCTCCGCCATCTCGCGCGGGCTCAAGACCCTGGCCAAGGAACTGAACGTGCCGGTGATCGCACTCTCGCAGCTCAACCGTTCGCTCGAGCAGCGGCCCAACAAGCGCCCGGTAATGTCCGACCTGCGCGAGTCCGGTGCCATCGAGCAGGATGCGGACCTGATCGTCTTCATCTATCGCGACGAGGTGTACAACGAGGACTCGCCAGACAAGGGCAAGGCCGAGATCATCATCGGCAAGCAGCGTAACGGCCCCATCGGCACCGTTACTCTCACCCTCCAGGGGCAGTACACACGCTTCGACAACTATGCCTACGACGCCTATGCCGACCTCGATCACTGAGGTGGCCGGCGGCGCCTGTGCGCGCATCGACCTGGCTGCCCTGCGACACAACCTGGGGGTGGTGCGCGATCGTGCCCCGGGGCGGCGGGTGATGGCAGTGATCAAGTCACAGGCCTATGGACACGGCATGCTGCCGGTGGCGCAAGCGCTGCGGGAGCAGGTGGACGCCTTCGCACTGGCGCGCATCGACGAGGCGGTCGCATTGCGCGAGGCCGGTATCGACGCCCCGCTGGTGGTGCTCGAGGGGCCGCTGACGGCGGACGATCTCGGGCTGGCGCGGCGGCACGATCTGGCGCTGGTGATCCACGATCTGCACCAGCTCGCCTTGCTGCAGGCTGATATGAGCGGCGGCGCGCTCGACTGCTGGATCAAGTTCGACACCGGCATGCACCGCCTGGGTTTCGACCCGGCGCAGGCCGACTGGCTGCTCGAGCAACTCCGCGCCCCGCCGTGGCTGCGTCTGGCGGGGCTGATGACCCACCTGGCGAATGCCGACGACCTCTCCGATACCACCACCGAAACCCAGCTGGCGCGCATGCGCACGGTGCTGCCCGGGTGCGGCCTGGCGCGCTCGCTCGCCAACTCGGCAGGCATCCTCGCCTGGCCCGACAGCCATGCCGACTGGGTGCGCCCCGGTCTGATGCTCTATGGCGCCTCGCCGCTGACCGGCCGCGATGCGGACGCGCTCGATCTGCGCCCGGTGATGACCCTGAGCGCGCCGTTGCTGGCGGTACGCCGCGTGCCGCGTGGCGAGCCGGTCGGCTATGGCGGTACCTGGCGTGCGCCCGAGGACCTGTCGCTGGGTGTGGTCGGTATCGGTTACGGCGACGGCTATCCCCGGCACATCGGGCAGGCAGCGCAGGCCCTGTTGCGTGGGCGACGGCTGCCCGTGGTCGGCCGGGTGTCCATGGACATGCTGATGGTCGATCTGCGCGGCCTGCCCGAGGCGCGGGTGGGCGACCGGGTGACGCTCTGGGGCGAGGGCCTGCCGGTCGACGAAGTGGCGCGCTGGGCGGATACCATTCCCTACACCCTGTTCTGCGGTGTCACTGCCCGGGTGGCGCGCGACTACGGAGGCTGACATGGCGAGGGCACCCAAGGTCCGTTACCTGTGCAGCGAGTGCGGCGCCAGCCATCCCAAGTGGGTGGGGCAGTGCGCCGATTGCGGGGCCTGGAACACCCTCCAGGAAGAGACCGCGCCGGCAGCCGCGCCAGGTGGGCGCTTTGCCGGCTACGCCGGTGATGCGCGTGCCCAGTCGGTGCGTCGCCTGTCCGAGGTCACGCCGCAGCAGACACAACGCATCGCCACCGGCCTGGGCGAGCTGGACCGGGTGCTCGGCGGCGGGCTGGTGCCCGGCTCGGTGACCCTGATCGGCGGCGACCCGGGTATCGGCAAGTCCACCCTGCTGATCCAGGCGATGGCGCTGCTCGCCGAGCAGATGCCGGTGCTGTACGTCAGTGGCGAGGAATCGGCCGAGCAGATCAGTCTGCGCGCGCAACGCCTTGGTCTGCCCGGCGAGAAGGTACAGCTGCTCACCGAGACCCAGGTCGAGCGCATCATCGACCTGGCCGGGCGCCACGGACCGCGTGCGCTGGTGCTCGATTCCATTCAGACTTTCCATACCGAGGAATTGCAGTCGGCGCCTGGCTCGGTGGCTCAGGTGCGCGAGTCGGCGGCGCGCCTGGTGCGTTTTGCCAAGCAGACCGGCACCAGCCTGTTCCTGGTGGGGCACGTCACCAAGGAAGGGGCGCTGGCCGGACCGCGGGTGCTCGAGCACATGGTCGATACAGTGCTGTATTTCGAGGGCGAGAGCGGCAGTCCCTTCCGCCTGGTACGGGCCATCAAGAACCGTTTCGGCGCGGTCAACGAACTGGGTGTGTTCGCCATGACCGACAAGGGCCTGCGCGAGGTGAGCAATCCTTCGGCGATTTTCCTCTCACGCCACGAGGAACAGGTGCCGGGCAGTGCCATCCTGGTCACCCGCGAGGGCACGCGGCCGCTGCTGGTCGAGGTGCAGGCACTGGTGGATCAGAGCCCGCTGGGCAACCCGCGCCGGGTGGCGCTGGGCCTGGAGCAGAACCGCCTGTCCATGTTGCTGGCAGTGCTGCACCGGCACGGCGGGATCGGCATGTATGACCAGGACGTGTTCCTGAACGTGGTCGGCGGGGTGCGAGTGACCGAGCCGGCGGCGGACCTAGCGGTGCTGCTGGCGGTGCTCTCGAGCTTCCGCGACCAGCCGTTGCGCGGCGACCTGGTGACCTTCGGCGAGGTGGGGCTGGCCGGCGAGATCCGGCCCGTGCCCTCGGGACAGGAACGCCTGCGCGAGGCCGCCAAGCACGGCTTTCGGCGCGCCATCGTGCCCGCGGCCAACGCCCCGCGAAAGTCCATCGAAGGGCTGGAAGTGGTCCCGGTCCGTCGCCTCTCCGAGGCCATCGAGGCCTGTTGAGGTCGTGCCTTGTGGTTTTCCCGTGTTCGGTACGGTTCAGTTCGCCGAGAGCTCTTCGAGCTCGCGGGCGAGCAGTTCAGGGTCCCCCGCGTTGAGCTCCACCAGTCGGCGCAGCTGGCAGGCCTCTTCGATGTCGATGCCGGTGACGCGCAGGGCGATGTGCCGGGCCTCGGTGCGGCAGACTTCCACCTGCATGCGGATCAGGTAGTCTGGATCGTCGCACAGCGCGATGTCGGCCACGCCCTGGCTGCCGACCGCTGGTAGCGGTGTCTGTTCGGTGCGCATCAAGGCGCCACGCAGCGAAATGTCCAGCAGTTCACCCGGCCATGAGCGGCCGTCCGCGGCCAACAGCAGTGGTCGCCTGAGAATGATCCGCCGGAAGCGTCGCCTGTTCTCTCCAGTCACCTGGTTTGCCTCGCGTCCTGTGCCTTCCCGGGATAGCGGCCGGCGGGATCAGAAGTTGAGGTCTTCCTCGTCATTGGCCGCATCGAGTGCACGCCGCTCTGCCGGGCGGATGCGCGCGGTCTTTACCCGGTTGTCCTGGGTTTGCAGGATATCGATGGGATAGCCGTTGATCATTACCGAGGTGCCGGGTTCGGGCAGGCTCTGCAGGTGTTCGACGATCAGGCCGTTGAGGGTGTTCGGCCCGTCGGTCGGCAGGTCCCAGTGCAGGGTGCGCACCAGTTCACGCAGGCTGGCCGAGCCGTCTACCAGGAAGCTGCCGTCCTCCTGTGGCGTCACGTCCGCCAGGCTGTCGGCCGGGTCGGTGGTGAATTCGCCGACGATTTCCTCGAGCAGGTCGGCCATGGTCACCAGTCCCAGGATGTCGCCGTATTCGTCCACCACCAGGCCGGCGCGCCGCCGGCTGCGCTGGAAGTTGAGCAGCTGGTCATACAGCGAGGTGCCCTTGGGAACGAAGTAGGGCTCGCGGATCAGCGCGCGCAGCTCCTCGTGGGTCAGACCGTCGCGGTCGAGCGCGGCCTGCAGGATCTTGCGGGAATGCAGAAAGCCCAGCACGTGGTCGATGCTGCCCTCGTACACCAGTACCCGGGTGTAGGGCAGTTGCTGCAGCTGGTCGAGGATGACCGAGATGGGATCATGGATGTCGATGCCGTCGATCTCGGTGCGCGGCACCATGATGTCCTCGACGCGCACGTTCTCCAGGTCGAGCAGCGCCAGCAGCATCTGCTGGTGCTGTTGCGGGATCATGCTGGCGGCCTCGTTGACCACGGTGCGCAGTTCCTCGCGGCTGAGTACATCGGGCCCGCGGTGCTTCGGGTCGACCCCGAACAGGCGCAGCACCGAGTTGGCCAGCAGGTTGACGACCCATACCAGCGGGAACAGCAGACGCTGGGCGGGGGTGTAGACCCAGGCGGCGGGGAAGGCCAGGCGCTCGGGGTGCAGCGCGGCAAGTGTCTTGGGCGCGACCTCGGCAAAGATCAGTACCACCAGGGTGAGCAGCCCGGCGGCGATGGGGATGGCGCCCTCGCCACCGAGGCGCAAGGCGATCAGGGTGGCCAGCGAGGAGGCGAGGATGTTGACGAAGTTGTTGCCCAGCAGGATCAGGCCGATCAGCCGGTCGGGCTGTTCCAGCAGGCGCTGGGCTCGTCTTGCGCCCGGGTGACCGCCGCGCGCCAGGTGCTTCAACCGGTAGCGATTGAGCGTCATCAGCGCGGTTTCCGAGCCAGAAAAGAAGGCCGACAGGATCAGCAACAGGATCAGCGCGCCGAACAGGGCGCCTAGCGGTATGTCGTCCAAGGTGGAACCCCGGGTCAGGAAGATGCGCCAATTTCTAGGGTCTGGGCCGGGTGCTGTCAAGCGGGAAGCCGGGGTAACGGAAACCTGCAGGATGACGTTTTTTTGACATCCGTCGAGACAGGTGTTTAACTCGCGGAAATAGCAGCATTGCATCATGGTTTTGGTCTACTAAGACAACCATTAATCAAGGCCGCGCTCAGCGGGCTTCTGGGCGTTCAACCACAAGGCACGCCGACGCAGGCATAGTCACTCTATGTGTAAGTCGGCGTAACGCAGTGGGTGGGCACCCAGAAGCCCGCCCGCAGGGAGCCACCCGGATGTCCCGGCTCTGCGTTGCGGCTCTTGGCAAGGGCCCGCCATTCCCTGCGAGCCGCGCCTTGATCCGGAACAGCCGGGTGGCTCTGAGTGAGGCTTTGATTATGGTTGTCTTAGTTCAACCGCAGGAGACGTGGATGGCGCAGACAGCGACGGATAACACCCTCAAGGCGGCAGCCGCCCTTCTGGTGATGTCGGAGGGAGAATCCAGGAACTATCTGAAACACATCCTGGAGTTCGTCGATTGCAAGGTCGAGTTTCCGGACTCCCCCGAGGCGATGGTGCAGATGATCGACCGCTATGCCGAGCACTCGGTGTCGGTGTTCATGGGTACCGGTCTCCCCGCCGAGGAACGCGGTGCCTGGCTGCGGGCCATCGAGCAGGGCAAGGTCCGGCCGGCCCTGGTGCAGGTGCGCGAGAAGGAGGGGGCGGGCGAGGAGATGCTGGTCAGTGGTGACGTGATCGCCGTGTTGTCCTTGCCGGCGCACCTCGATGCCGTGATCTCCATTTTGCACCGTGCCCAGGTGTTTTCCGACAACCAGCGCCAGGGCGAGGGCGCGCGGCGGCCGGTGGAGCTGTTCCGCAGCCTTTCCGGCAACTCGCGGGCCACGCGCGAAATCAACAGGATGATCGAGCAGGTGGCAGACCGTGATGCCACGGTGCTGATCCTGGGCGAGTCGGGTACCGGCAAGGAAGTGGTGGCGCGCAAGCTGCACTACCACTCCAAGCGTCGTGGCAAGCCCTTCGTGCCGGTCAACTGTGGCGCCATCCCCGGCGACCTGCTTGAGAGCGAGTTGTTCGGCCACGAAAAGGGGGCCTTCACCGGGGCCATCAGTTCCCGTCAGGGACGTTTCGAGCTGGCCGAGGGCGGCACCCTGTTCCTCGACGAGATCGGCGACATGAGCATGCACATGCAGGTCAAGCTGCTGCGTGTGCTGCAGGAGCGCACCTTCGAACGGGTCGGCAGCAACAAGACCATACGCTGCAATGTGCGCATCATTGCCGCCACCCACCGTGACCTGGAGCAGGCCATCAAGGACGGTAATTTCCGCGAGGATCTCTATTACCGCTTGAACGTCTTTCCCATCGAGGTGCCGCCGCTGCGCGAGCGGGTGGAAGACATCCCGGTGCTGGTGGCCGATCTGATCGCCCGCATCGAGCACGAAAAGCGCGGTTCGGTGCGCCTGACTCCGGCGGCGGTCACCGCGCTTACCTATTACAGCTGGCCCGGCAATGTGCGTGAGCTGGCCAACCTGATGGAGCGTCTGGCCATTCTCTATCCCTACGGTGTGGTGGACGTGGGCGATCTGCCCGAGAAGTTTCGCGCCGGCATGCCTGCCCCGGCAGCATCGTCGACCGGCGAGGAGTTGCCTGAGGTCACGGTTGCGGGTACCCAGCCGGGCACGGTGACCACGGTGCCGCGCCTGCCGCCCAAAGGCATCGATCTCAAGGCCTACCTGGCCGACGTGGAACAGAGCCTGATCCGCCAGGCGCTGGAAGAAGCCGACGGCGTGGTGGCTCATGCCGCCAAGAAATTGCAGATGCGTCGCACCACACTGGTGGAAAAGCTGCGCAAGTACGGTCTCCAGCGTGCCAACGAGATGGCGTGAAGGGTGGACGGAAACTTGACGCACGCCTTTAATTCCACCGGCAACTGATTGATCTGAAAGCGATACCTGATTTAGGCACGACTCTTGCCTGATGCTGTTCGAAGTCATACGAACAGGAGGCCGGAGTCCCCATGAGCGTCACTTGTGCAACTCCCGCGCCCGACCGGGCGGCATCGCTCACCCAGGCGTTTGCGGATTTCAATGCCCTGTCTGAAAACTTACCCGGGCCTATGCCCGTCTCGAAGGCCAGGTGGCTGAACTGACGGCCGAGCTGGCCCGTTCGCGAGCCGCGCGCGAGGCCGAGCAACAGCAGCGTCTCCAGGCCGACGACCGGCTCTCGGTACTGCTCGAAGTGTTGCCCGCGGCTGTGATTCTGGTGGACGGGCGTGGGCGTATCGATCGCTTCAATCCCGCCGCCGAGGCCCTGTTCGAGGGATTGGGCTGGGGCAGACGCTGGCAGGAGGTGCGCGAGGACAACCTGCTCAGCCAGTGGGGTGAGAGCGATTGGCTGTTGCGCAACCGGCGCCGGCTCAGCGTCTCTTCGCGAGCGCTCAATGATGGTGGCGAGATCCTGTTGCTGGTCGATGTCACCGCGCAGCGCGAGCTCGAGGAGCGGGCGGCTCGGCAGGACCGGCTGGCTGACATGGGCGAGATGGCAGCGCAACTGGCGCACCAGATCCGCACCCCGCTGGCCACCGCCTTGCTCTACGGCGGGCAACTCGGCCGTGACGATCTGGATCCGGCACAGCGCCGGCAGTTCGCCGCCACTCTGGTCGAGGGCCTGAAACACACCGAGCGCCTGGTCTCGGACATGCTCGCCTTCAGTCGGGGAGGGCACTTCCAGCCCAATTCGGTATCACTGCGCGAGGTGGTGGTCGAGGCCGTGGACAGCCTGGGGCCGCGCCTGGCCGACGAGGAGATCACCCTGAAACTGCATCTCGACAATGCCAGCGAGTGCCAGGTGCTGGGCAATCGCGATGCCTTGCGCGGGGTGCTCTGCAACCTGCTCGACAATGCCCTGTACCACGCCGGCGAGCGCGGGCATCTCCAGGTCTCGCTCGAAGTGTCGGAAGGCGACCGGGTGCGCCTGCGCGTCGAGGACGACGGCCCGGGCATCCCCCCGGACATTCGCGAGCGTATCTTCGACCCCTTCTTCACCACCCGCGAGCGCGGCACCGGCCTGGGCCTGGCAGTGGCGCAGGCCGTGGTGCTGGCGCACGGTGGTGACATTGGCCTGTGCGATTCGGCGCTGGGCGGCGCCTGCTTCCGGATCGAGCTGCCGCGCCTGGACGCAGCAGAAACGGGAGAGACGGCATGAACGGCATGAACGGCAAGTGCATCCTGGTGGTAGAAGACGACAGCGCCCTGGCGCAGGCACTGAAGGATACCCTGTCGCTGTCGGGCTACGAGGTGGCGACAGCCACCGATGGCGAGCAGGCTCTGGCCCTGCTGGAGCGCCAGCCGGCCGACATGGTGCTGACCGACGTGCAGATGCGCCCCATGGACGGTCAGACCCTGTTGCGTCACCTGCGCAACCGGCATGCCGGCCTGCCGGTACTGGTGATGACCGCCTACGGCACGGTGGAACAGGCGGTCGAGGCCATGAAACTGGGTGCCGTGGACTATCTGGCCAAACCCTTCGAGGTAGGCGACCTGCTGGAGAAGGTTGCACGTTTCCTGCCGCGACAAGAGATCACGCCCGGTGAGATGATCGCCGAGGACCTGCGTACCCGCGGGCTGGCCGAACTGGCGCGCCGCGTGGCGGCTTCGGATGCCACGGTAATGATCGGTGGCGAGTCCGGCACTGGCAAGGAGGTGCTGGCGCGCTTCATCCATGCCCATTCGGCGCGCGCCGACGGCCCCTTCGTGGCCATCAACTGTGCGGCCATTCCCGAGAACATGCTCGAGGCAGTGCTTTTCGGTTACGAGAAGGGTGCCTTCACCGGCGCGGTGCGCGCCTCGGCCGGCAAGTTCGAACAGGCCCAGGGTGGCACCCTGCTGCTCGACGAGATCTCGGAGATGAGCCTGCCCCTGCAGGCCAAATTGCTGCGCGTGTTGCAGGAGCGCGAGGTGGAGCGCATCGGCGGACGTGAGCTGATCCAGCTCGACGTGCGTGTGTTGGCCACCAGCAACCGGCATTTGCGCGAGGAAGTGGCCGCCGGCCGTTTCCGCGAGGACCTGTTCTACCGGCTCAATGTGTTCCCCATCACCTTGCCGCCGTTGCGCGAGCGTCCGCGGGATATCCTGCCGCTGGCGCGTTTTCTGCTCGCGCGCCAGCGCCAGCCCGGTCAGGCCCTGCCGGAACTGCTGCCCGAGGCCGAGGCCCGCCTGTTGGCGCACAACTGGCCAGGCAATGTGCGCGAGCTGGACAACCTGATGCAACGTGCCCTGATCCTCTGCGACGGCGAATGCATCCGTGCCGCCGACATTCTGTTCGAGGCCGAAGGGAACGCCCCCCCGTGCCTCCGCCCGCGGTGGCAACGGAATCCGAGGCGCCCAAGCGCCTCAACGACGACCTGCGTTCGGTCGAGGAGCAGTTGATCCTCGATGCTCTGCGCACGGGCGGCAGCCGCAAGGCCGCTGCCGACATCCTGGGCATCAGTCCGCGCACCCTGCGCTACAAGCTGCAGAAGTTGCGTGAGGCCGGCGTGGCCATCCCCTGAGACTGGCCCGCTTCTTGCCCTGTTGTTGAACAGATCCGCTTGATGACGAAAAACCGGCGAACAACGGAGTCGAAGACATGAGCACACCGGAGATTTCCCAGGTACTGGCACAGATGCGGCTGATGGCCGCGCAGGCAGGCAGTCCTGCCGCCAAGGCCACGCCGGCAGCCGAGGACGTCAGCTTCCAGGCGTTGTTGGGCAAGTCCATCGACAAGGTCAATGACATGCAGCAGCAGGCCGAGGCCCTCAAGACCGGTTTCGAGACCGGCGAGCCCGGCGTCGACCTGGCGCAGGTGATGATCGCCAGCCAGAAGGCCGGACTGGCCTTTGCCGCCATGACCGAGGTGCGCAACAAGCTGGTCGAGGCCTACAAGGACGTCATGAACATGCCGCTGTGAGGCGGCCCATTCGACGACAGAGGTAGCAGCACATGGCAGACGCCACCGAGAGCACCGCCCTGAGCACCGGCAATGCCCTGCCTGATCCGGCGGCTACGCTCAAGGACAATCCCATCTTCCGCTAGCTGGCGGTGATGATCGGGATTGCCGCCAGCGTGGCCCTGGGGGTGGCCGTGGTACTCTGGTCGTAGACGCCCACCCTGGCGCCGTTGTACGGTAATCTGGCCGAGAAGGATGCCACCGAGGTACTCGAGGTGTTGCAGAAGAACGGGGTCGAGTACCGTGTGGACGAGACCACCGGCAGCATCCTGGTGCCGGCCGGCAAGGTCAAGGAGCTGCGCATGCAGCTCGCCGCTGCCGGCCTGCCCAACAGCACCGGCATGGGCTTCGAACTGTTGCAGAAGGACATGGGCTTTGGTGCCAGCCGGGTGATCGAGCGCGCACGCTATCTGCAGGCCATGCAGGGTGAGCTGGCGCGCACCATCGCCACCATCGGTGCGATACAGAGCGCGCGGGTGCATCTGGCCATCCCCAAGCAGTCGGTGTTCGTGCGCGACCGCAAGAAGCCCAGCGCAGCGGTCACGGTCAAGCTGCTCGCCGGGCGCACGCTCGATCCGGGACAGGTGCGCGCCATCGTACACCTGGTGGCCTCCAGCGTGCCTGAGCTCGAGCCGGCACGGGTCACGGTGGTCGATCATCGTGGCAAGTTGCTCAGTGGCGACCAGGCCGATGACGACATCGAGCGTTCGAGCAGCCATTTCGAGTACACCCGCAAGGTCGAAGAGCATTTGCGCCGGCGCATCGAGGATCTGCTCGTGCCCATCGTGGGCAAGGACCAGGTGCGCGCCCAGGTCACCGCGGACATCGACTTCACGGTCACCGAGCAGACCCAGGAACGCTACAACCCCGATCAGCCGGCACTGCGCAGCGAACAGATCAACGAGCAGCAGCGCAGCAGTGGCGCGCCGCAGGGCATCCCCGGCGCGTTGAGCAACCAGCCGCCGGCGGCCGGCACGGCCCCCGAGACGGCGCAGGGGCAGGGGGCCGGCGGGACATCCTCACTGGTCGATACCACCCGCCAGGCCACGCGCAACTATGAACTCGACCGCATAGTCAGCCATACGCGTCAGGCCCCGGCAGTGCTGCGTCGCCTGTCGGTGGCGGTCGTGGTGGACGACGTGGTGACCACCGGGCCGGATGGCAAGGTGACTCGTCGCGAGCGCACGCCCGAGGAGATCGAGCGCATCACCCAGCTGGTGCGCGAGGCCATCGGTTTCGATGCGCGCCGGGGCGACAGCGTGAAGGTCATCAATAGTCCCTTCCTGGCCCCCGAACCGGTCGAAGACCTGCCAGAACCGCCGCTCTGGGAACAGGCATGGTTCCTGGATCTGGTCAAGCAGGTGGGAGGGCTGCTGCTGGTGCTGTTGCTGGTGTTCGGCGTGCTGCGCCCGACCCTCAAGCGCCTGACCAGCCCGCCCGAGAGCACCGAGCTGGCGCTGGCCGGTGCCGGTGCCGAGGGAGTCGCAGCGGGACCCGAGGGCGCAGTGGTGAGCGGCCCGCTGGGGCCGGACGGGCAGCCGCTGGAAGGCCACGGAGAAGGTGGCCTGGCCTTGGGCAAGAGCGGCGAGCCGATCAAGCTGCCCGGCGGTGGCGAGTACGAAAACATCATGGAGGCTGCGCGCAAGCTGGTGGACGAAGATCCCAAGCGCGTGGCGCAACTGGTCAAGATCTGGATAGCCGAAGATGCCAGCTGATACCGCGCAGAAAGAGACCGACCAGCAGGTCGTGGCCCGCCTTTCCGGGCTGGAGCGTTCGGCCCTGCTGATGCTGGGGCTGGGCGAGAACCATGCCGCCGAGGTGCTCAAGTACATGGAGCCCAAGGAGGTACAGGAGATCGGCCTGGCGATGCCCCCCCCTGAGCAACATCACCAACTCGCAGATGGAGCTGGTGATGCACGAGTTCGTCGAGGCCATCGGCGAGCAGACCTCGCTGGGCATGGGCTCGGACGAGTACATCCGCAACATGCTCACCAAGGCGCTGGGTTCGGACAAGGCCAGCG
Organism: endosymbiont of unidentified scaly snail isolate Monju; assembly: GCF_000801295.1. Classification (NCBI taxonomy): domain Bacteria; kingdom Pseudomonadati; phylum Pseudomonadota; class Gammaproteobacteria; species endosymbiont of unidentified scaly snail isolate Monju. Next base: position 1,132,897 of record NZ_AP012978.1, read on the forward strand.
GGGTGATCGACCGTATCCTGCTTGGACGCAACAGCAAGGGCCTGGAGCAGCTCAAGTGGATGGATCCCAGGGCCATCGCCGAGTTGATCCGCTACGAGCATCCGCAGATCATCGCCATCGTGATGTCCTTTCTCGATCCGGACCAGGCCGCCGGCGTACTCGCCGAGTTCCACGATCCACGCGTGCGCAACGACGTGATCATGCGTATCGCCACCCTCGAGGGCATACAGCCCAATGCCTTGCAGGAGCTCGACAAGATCCTCGAACGCCAGCTCGAGGGCAACACCAACATCAAGTCCTCGGCACTGGGCGGCGTGAAGAAGGCGGCAGACATTCTCAACTTCGTCGATGGCTCTATCGAAGCCGAGATCATCGAGGGTATCCAGAAGGCCGACGAGGAGCTGGCGCAGGAGATCCAGGACAACATGTTCGTGTTCGAGAACCTCATCGATCTCGACGACCGCGGCATGCAGACCCTGTTGCGCGAAGTTTCTTCCGATCAACTGCTGCTGGCCTTGCGTGGTGCGCCCGATGCGCTCAAGGAGAAGATCTTCAAGAACATGTCGTCCCGCGCTGCCGAGATGCTCAAGGACGATCTCGAGGCCGCGCCGCCGGTCAAGGTGTCGGATGTCGAGGCCGCGCAGAAGGAGATCCTGTCGATCGCCCGCAAGCTGGCCGAGGCTGGCGACATCATGCTCGGGGGCGGTGGCGGTGACGACTTCATCTGAGTGCCATGACTGATCCCCGTCACAAGCGCAGCCGAGTGATACGCGCCGCAGAAGGCCACGCGCAGCAATGGCAGCCGCCGGATATGGGTGGGCGTTCGGTGCAGGAAGCGAACGAGCCTGCGCCGTTGCTCACCGCGGCCGAGCTCGAGGAGCTGGCGGCACGCGCTCAGCAGGAGGGCTATGAACAGGGGCGCTCGGAAGGCTTCGAGTTCGGTCATCGTGAGGGGCTGGAGGCCGGCCGGCGCGAGATCCAGGAAAAGCTGGCGGTGTTCGATCGCCTCTTGCAGACACTCGAGACGCCCTTCGAGGAACTGGACGACCAGGTCGAGCAGGAAGTGGTGACCCTGGTGATCGCCATGGTGCGTCAGCTGATCCGCCGCGAGATCCGCACCGACCCTTCGCACATCGTGGGTGTGGTGCGCGAGGCGCTGAACATCCTGCCGGTGAACACCCGGCGCATCCGCGTGCTGCTGCATCCCGACGACGCGGCGGTGGTGCGCGAGGCCTATACCCTGGGCGAGTCGGACCAGAAGTGGCAGATCATCGAGGACCCGGTGATCCAGCGCGGCGGCTGCCGAGTGGTCACCGAGCACTCGCAGATCGATGCCACCCTCGAGTCGCGTATCAATGCCCTGATTGCCCCACTGCTGGGTATCGATCGGGAACGCAAGCATGCCGCCGAATCCGCAGCGCAGTGAGATCTGGGCGCGGCGCGTGGCGCGCCTGGCCGAGGTGATGCCCGAGACCCGCGGCCTGGTGGTCGAGGGCAAGCTCACGCGCATGGTCGGCCTTACCCTGGAGGCCATCGGTTGCCGTGCGGCCATCGGCGAGATCTGCGAGATCATCAACAATGGCGGCGAGACCATCGAGGCCGAGGTGGTGGGTTTCGCTGGTGAAAGCCTGTACCTCATGCCCACCGGTGACTTGCATGGTCTGCAGGCCGATGCCCGGGTGGTGCCCACCGGGCGGGTGTCCGAGGTGGCGGTGGGCGAGGCACTGCTTGGTCGGGTGATCGACGGCAGCGGTCTTCCACTGGACGGCCAGGGTCCGCTGGCGGTCCGCGAACGCTGGCCGCTCACCGGTGAGTCCATCAACCCGCTCAGCCGTGCGCCCATCCGTGAGCCCCTGGACGTGGGCATCCGCGCCATCAATGCCCTGCTCAGTGTCGGTCGTGGGCAGCGGCTGGGGCTGTTCGCCGGCTCCGGCGTGGGCAAGTCGGTGCTGCTGGGCATGATGACCCGCTACACCAATGCCGACGTGGTGGTGGTGGGGCTGATCGGCGAGCGGGGGCGTGAGGTCAAGGAATTCATCGACAACATCCTCGGCAGCGAGGGCATGGCGCGCTCGGTGGTGGTGGCGGTACCCGCTGATCAGCCGCCACTGCGGCGCATGCACGGTGCCATGCTGGCGACCTCGGTGGCCGAGTATTTCCGCAGCCGCGGCAAGCAGGTGTTGCTGCTGATGGACTCGCTGACCCGTTTCGCCCAGGCACAGCGCGAGATCGGACTGGCGATCAACGAGCCGCCGGCCACCAAGGGCTATCCACCCTCGGTGTTCGCCAAGTTGCCACAACTGGTGGAGCGTGCGGGCAACGGCGAGCGTGACAGTGGTTCGATCACCGCCTTCTACACGGTACTGGCCGAGGGGGATGACCAGAACGATCCCATCGCGGATGCGGCGCGTGCCATCCTCGATGGCCACATCGTGCTGTCGTGGCGTATCGCCGAGACCGGGCAGTATCCAGCGATCGACATCGAGGCATCGGTCAGTCGTGCCATGAACGACATTGTTACACGCGAGCACCGGTTGGCCGCGCGCGCCTTCAAGCAGCTCTACAGCCTGTACCAGCAGAACCGTGACTTGATCAGCGTCGGCGCCTACGAGCCGGGCTCGAATGCGCAGATCGACCAGGCCATCCAGGCCATGCCGGCCTTGCAGGCCTTCCTGGCTCAGGACATGGACACTCGAGTGGATCTGCGACAGAGCCTGGACGAGCTGATGGCCCTGTTCCCGCAGGAGGCCTCCGATGTCTCGTGATTCGAAGCGTTTCGAGACCATCCGTCGCCTGGCCGAGAAAAAGGAGCACGATGCGGCTGCCTTGCTGGCGCGGGTCCGCCGGGAGCGGGATCAGGCCCGTCATCGCTTGCAGGAACTCGAGGCCTTTCGCCGCGAGTACCTGGAAGGACACGGACGGGTTTCTGCCAGTGGCTCGCCGGCGCGGTTACGCGAGTTCCAGGCCTTCATCGACAAGCTGGAACAGGCGATCGACACCCAGCGCCGACTGGTGGAGGAGAGTGAGGCGAGGCATCAGCAGGCCCGGCAAGCCTGGCAGGAACGTCATACGCGAACGCGGGCTATCGGTAACGCGGTTGAACAGAAGCGTAACGACGAACGTGCTCGTGAGGCCCGCCAGGAGCAGCGGCAACTGGATGACCGGGTGCTGCGCCGCGAGTGAGCCGCCGCTGGTCGTCACTTTTTGTATTTCTTGTATGATGTGATTGCGGGACGCGCCGAAGTGGCTTCCTGCTTCTGCACGTGGGGACATGGCGGTGTTTCAGGGGCCCCCGAAACGAAGCCATTGTGTTTTGCTCGAAATGATACTGCCGGAGAATCCACTGAGATGGCTGATGACAGAGAAAAAGATCGGCTGACCTTCTGGCAGGTGTTTTCCAGCGTGCTGGCCTCCTTCGCCGGGGTGCAGAGCGATGAAAGACGGCGCCGTGACTTCAGGCACGGTCGGCCTCGCGATTTCATTATCGTGGGAGTAGTGCTCACCGGGCTTTTCATACTCGCCATATGGGGCGTGGTGAGCCTGGTGATGAAGCTGGCGGTGCCGGACAGCTAACGCGAATATTTCACCCGTCGAACAGCGCTGGCATCGTACCCCCCTGTTCTGCTTGGAGAATCGTTCAAGAGGGCGGGGCAGACGCCGGTTGCGGTTTTTTATCCGGCGCCGTTCTATTCCTGTCGGCGGTTTCTCGCTTGTTGTGGCTTGATTTTCGCTCAAGCGATACCCGGGCTATCGTTTTCTCTACTGATTGGCGTCACAACGGCTGCGAACTTTACCGGCTCTCGGGATGCTGATGAAACATCCGGGCCAGGGAACCGCTTCCGATCTCACATGAAAAAGGCCTTCCCGATTTGCGGGAAGGCCTTGTGTGACCGCATCGGGTATGCGATCAGGCAATGACGTAGGTGGAGCGCTTGGGCGATTTGATCTTGCCCTGGCGCTTCAGGTAGGCCAGCGTCTGGTTCAGATTGTTGGCGACCACGCCATGCTTGGCCAGTTCGGCCTTGAGATCAGTCGTGGAATGCTCTTTCCTATCGGACAGGATCTCAAGCACGGTGTTGCTGACACGGCCCCGCCCACCACTTTTTCCACCCGTGGAGCGGACACGCCCGCCGAGTTCTCGGATCCTGGCGTCGATAGCTGCCAGTTCCTTGCGATGACGTGCCAGCAGAGCCTTACGTTCGGCCTTGGCCTTTTCCAGCTCGGCGCGCATGGCTTCGCGTTGACGCTCCTGTTCCTCGGCTTCCTTCGCCTTGGCCAGTTCATAGAGTTCCTGGGCGGTCATTTCGTCCACGGATTTCTTCTTCGCCATTTCATACCTCGTTGAAATTTTCAGTAGTTAAGTCGCCAACTGAATATTCTTGTTGTTGCCAACCTGTCGGCAGGAGCAAGTATAACAACAATGAAGATGATTTGTGAATGGATATGCCGTTGCGAGCATGACGAAGGGGTGGCGGGGACGTGACGGTAATGTAAGTCGGGGCGGTGTAGCAACAGCCGGAAACTGCCACTTGCTGTGTGGGAATAAGTCGCACACGGCATTTAGCAGATGTCGTGGTGCTGGAGAAGATACTCCTTTACCTCGTCGCGACGCCCCTGAAAGCGAATACGGTCGGCCTTCTTTTCGAGCTGGTAGTTGTACATGGCATCGTAATAGTCGTTGAGCAAGGCCGCGATCCAGGTGCGATGTTGTGAGGTGTCACCTGTCCTTTCGTGTCGATCCAGGGCCGAATTCAACAGTTTTGTGATGCGCTGGTGATTGGCGCCGCCGAGCCGGCGCCGTATGCGGTCCAGGCTGTCACGCAGATAATCCGCCCATTGTTGGAATCCGTCGTAGGCTCCCGAAAATTCGATATATTCCGCGAGCGCATCGTGTACGTATTCCTGGAGGGTAATGTCGATGCGTTCCTCGAGATCGGCCTCCAGCACCACCACCGGAGCACGGGCGAAGTGTTCGAAGAATGTGATCGGAATGTGCCGGGCTCCGATGTTGCGACTTTCGTCTTCGGCTGCAAACCAGGGGTTGCCACGGTGCACCAGCTTGAGCAGTGCGATGGAGAGTGCATTCTCGAAGGTGATCTGCGGCGGCTGCGGTGTGGCATGGCGGCCGAAGGCCGATCCGCGGTGCCAGGCCAGGCCCTCGAGGTCGATGTGCGGTCTGAGGGTCTGGATGAAACGGGTCTTGCCCACGCCGGTGCGCCCGCCGATCACCACTGGGCGCATGATGCGGGCGTTCTCGGCGAGTTGGTCGATGAGGAAGCGGCGCAGGGCCTTGTAGCCGCCCTTCACGCGCGGCAGGGTGGTGCCGGTCTCGGCCAGCCATTGCTGAGCGGTCTTCGAGCGCAGGCCGCCGCGAAAGCAATACAGCACCCCGTCCGGGTGGCGTTGTGCAAAGGCGCGCCAGGCGGCTATACGTTCGGCCTTCCTGTCGCCGGAAACCAGCTCCAGGCCCAGCTCGATGGCCGCGTCCTGGCCCAGGTCCTTGTAGGTCTTGCCGATCTCGTGGCGTTCGGCGTCGTCGATCAGCGGTGCGTTGACCGCGTGCGGAAAGGCACCGTCGGCAAACTCGACCGGCGCGCGCACGTCCAGCAGGGGGACGTCCTCGAGGAGCAGGCTCAGCAGGTCGTCGGTTTCGGGCAGGTCGGGGTCGAGCTGGAGTCGGGACATCGTTCGGATATCGTTTGGATCATGGGGTAGGTCGTACAGGGCGCGAGTGTATCATTGGGCGTCGTTTGGCTGGTGTGGAGGGCCCTGGTGGTGGATCGACGGTTTTCGGGCATCGCAAGGCTGTATGGCGAGGCCGGCGCCGGGGCCATTGCCCGCGCGCGCCTGTGCGTGGTCGGCGTGGGCGGTGTCGGCTCCTGGGCGGTGGAGGCGCTGGCGCGCAGCGGGGTGGGGCGTATCACCCTGATCGACATGGATCACGTGGCCGAGTCCAACATAAATCGCCAGTTGCCGGCGCTGGAATCCACCCTGGGACGGGCCAAGATCGTGGTGCTGGCCGAGCGCGTGGCGCAGATCAACCCGGCCTGTGAGATCACCCTGGTCGACGATTTTGTCTCGCCCGACAATCTGGAGGTCCTGCTCGAGCAAGAGCACGACTGGGTGCTCGATTGCATCGACAATGCCCGCGTCAAGGCCGCAATGATTGCCTGGTGCCGTGCGCGTGGCCGGCGCATCGTCACCGTGGGGGCGGCGGGTGGGCAGATCGATCCGACGCGCGTGCGCGTCTCCGACTTGCGGCGCACCGAGCAGGACGCCCTGCTGGCGCGCACCCGCCGTATCCTGCGTCAGCAGGCCGGTTTTCCTACCAACCCGCGCCGCAGTTTCGGCGTGCCTGCGGTGTGGTCCGACGAGCCGGTGCGCACGTTCGAAAACTGTGCGAACGATGGCTCGCTCAACTGTTCCGGTTTTGGTGCCTGCATGCCGGTCACTGCGGCCTTTGGTCTGGCGGCTGCGGCACTCGTGTTGCGCGACCTGGCGGGGGGGGCATGACCTTCGATTATCCGGACAGCTATGTGCCCCTGTGTCAGCGGCTGGGGCTGGATCGCGGCATTCCCTATACGCCGAAATGGTCGGCCGAGGCCGATTTTCTCGAGCTGGCGGTCGATGTGCTGAACGACGAGGCCCCCGAGGTGATCGTCGAGTGCAGCAGTGGCCTGAGCGCCCTGGTGCTGGCCCGTGCCTGTCGGCTGGCCGGGCAGGGGCGTGTGTACAGCCTGGAGAACGGGGTGGAATTCGCCCAGGCCACGCGCGAAGCGCTGGCGGCCTACGATCTGCTCGATGTCGCCGAGGTCTTGCATGCCCCCTTGCGCGAGACGCGGATCGGTGACGAATGCTGGCAGTGGTATGACCTGTCCCGTCTGCCCGGGGTGGTTGCGCAGATGCTGGTGATCGACGGGCCGCCGGGCTTTCTGCAACCGCTCTCGCGCTATCCGGCGTTGCCGATGCTGGGGGAGCGACTGGCGCCGGGGTGCCGGATATTGCTGGACGATGCCGATCGGCCCGACGAGCGCGCACTGGTGGCGCGCTGGCAGCGGGAATGTCCGGGGGTGTCGGTCGCCTGGCCGGAGACCTCGCGGGGCTGTGCCTCGTTGCGCTGGCCGGGTTGAATCTCAGGAACTGTTGTGGAGGATGCGCAGCTCGGCGAGTGCGGCATCCAGGTCGCCTTCGGCGCCGATGACCGACCAGAAGTGCAGGAAGTCTTCTTCCAGGTATTCCAGGCGCGCCTCCACCACGTGCGGCTTGTCACGCAGGAACAGGGCGATGTTGTGCTCGACCGTCTCCAGGTAGTCGCGCGCCAGGGTCAGGCTGCTCACCTGTGGATCGGCGCCGATCAGGATACCCTCGCGGTAGGCCTTCATGATGCCGAAGTCGTGTCGCCGGGCAAAGCTCTGGGCCGTGGTTTCAGGATCGCGCCGCAGATGCACGTAGAGGGCCTGTTTGCCGTAGGTGGCATCCAGCCGGCCCAGCAGCCAGCTCAGACGGTTGTCGGCCTCGATGTGGTTTTCCGGGTAGGTCAGACGCGCGGGTCCCACCAGGTGGGCTCGGCTCTCGTGTCCAGCGGTGTAGTTGTGCATGTGCTCGCAGGCGCGGATCCAGGTGGTCGAGCCGCAGCGCCCGCTGTTGAGGACGAAGATGTTCATGGGTGCATGATCGACGCATGCGCCAGGATTTGGCAAGGCCGTCAGCGCCCCCCGGTCCAGTCCCTCCTCCGGCTGCAACTGAGGTTGGTCAGCTTGTCGATAGTCGATAGACGGTTGGCCGCCGGAAGTCGCTCCCCCGCTAGCGGGGAGGCCGGGCGGGGCGCACTGGTTCAGGGGCACCTCAGGGGATCCGGTAGTCGTCCTGGGTCATCAGGTCGATACCGCATTGCAGCTGGCTGATCCAGGAGATGAATTCGGGGATTGCCTTACCGATGAAGGCTCGGCCGTGCTGGGGCACGATCATGCGGATATCGAGTTGCGACACCATGTTGGCCCAGAGTCGGCAGACCTTGTTGCTGTTCATGTAACGACGGTGGAAACCCTCCATGTAGGGGAGTATCTCCTTGATCCGCTTGGCAGGCTTGTCCAGCTCCTCTGTCGGACAGAGGTTGGCACCCATGTCGCCCGAGAACAGGATGCGTGACCTGGGATCATAGAACTGGAAGTTGCCCTCGGCGTGAAGGAAATGCGCTGGCAGTGCCTTGAGCTGGATACTGCCGAGTTGCAGGTTGGTCCCCTGATCGGGAATGACGATCAGCCGTCCCTTGAGCTTGCCTGGCCGCGTGAAATGCGGGATGAATCGTTCCCACAGTTCGGGGACCACCATCTTGGCATTGGTGCCGACCAGCCACTTGTTCAACGAGGCCACGATGTCCGGATCCTGGTGCGAGGCCACCACGTAATCGAGGTTCTTCACGTTCAAGTACTTGGCGATGCCCAGGTACAGGTCGGTATAGGTGAGTTCGCCGCCTGGGTCGATCAATGCCGCGTGATCCGAATCGAAGATCATGAACTGATTGGCCTGAACAGCCTCGTTCGCAACGAGATCGCGGAAGGCAACACAGATATGTTCGCCGTCGTTGTAGAGTTCGATTGCCATGCGAAGCTCCGGTATTGCTCGTACGGGCAATCCCTTGCAGTGAAACGGAGGGCCGAAGGGTACGACCGAATGTTTGTCGGCGACTTGATCTGGGTCAGCGGGGGGGGGCGGAGAGTGGCGCCGTGGTCTGCTGGTGCCGACGATGCCTGCACCGGTGTGGCCGGGACGAGGTTGGCGTCGTAGGACCGCCCGGTACGACCTTGCGGTATGCTGACCGCCCGTTTCTATCGTGTTATTGCTGGAGGCCCCATGGCGGTCATTGAACTGAACGAAGAGAATTTCGAATCGACCATCACCGAGAACGATTTCGTGATCGTCGATTTCTGGGCGCCGTGGTGTGGTCCCTGCCGTTCCTTCGCTCCCACTTACGAGAAGGTCTCGGAAGAGTTTCCGGACGTCGTATTCGCCAAGGTCAATACCGAGGATGAACAGGCCATCGCGGCCCACTTCCAGATCCGTTCCATCCCCACGCTGATGATCTTCCGCGAGAAGGTCATCATCTACAGCGAGGTCGGCGCGCTGCCCGAATCTTCCTTCCGCGAGCTGGTGACCAAGGCCGGGGAGCTGGACATGGCCGAGGTGCATCGCCAGATCGCCGAGCAGCAGCAACAGCAGGGGCAGAGCGAGGGCTGAGCCCTTCTTCTGTGCTCGTCGATGCATGCGAGAGGCCGGTCACCGACCGGCCTCTTTGTGTTTGGCTATACTGGAGCGACCTGTTTCGCAATATCCCGATGCCCATGCAGCGACCCTGGCACCATTTTCTGCAACGTCTGCTCGACCGGCAGCCCAACATCGGCCGGTTGGTGGAACTGTGTGAAGAAAACTACCGCCAGTTGCATCGCCTGCTGCCGGTCTTGCGGCAGATGCAGGGCTGTCATGTGGCACGTTGCCCGGGATATGCCGATCTGCACCTCGAGATCCTCGAACACAGCCGCTACACCAGCCTGATCCGCCTGACCTACTGGTTCGAGGCCGAAAAGGGGCATCTGCCCGAACCTGATGTCCTGTTGCGCGTCTATCACGATGCCTGTCAGCTCGAGGTCATCGAACTGCGCCAGTCGATCCTGCCGACCACCCGGCTCTACGAGGCCCCGGGCCTGCTCAACAAGTGGCAGGCCAACTGGTTCGTCGCCAAGTGGCTGGGATTCTGCGTATTGCTGGGCTATCGCTTCCCCGCGGTGGAGGCCGCCGCATCCCGTTTTTCGCCGTCTGTTTGCGAACCCCTGACTGATCCTTCCTGAGGGCCTTCGCGCGTCGAGCTTGAAAAATCTGTCTTGTCCCGCATTTTCGTATCGCTACCCCTAATCGGGATAGGGAATAAAGCTTGACTAAAACACTCGGGTACTGCTAGTATTAACCAAGTAAATTACTGGGGAATTCAGATCCCCAGGGTCAGTCAGAGGGAGGTTTGCCCAAAATGAGACTTTCAACCAAAGGCCGTTATGCGGTCACCGCCATGCTCGATCTGGCGCTCAACGGGACCGAGGGTCCGGTGACGCTGGCCGATATTTCCGAGAATCAGGGTATTTCGCTCTCCTATCTCGAACAGCTGTTTGCCGCACTGCGTGGCAAGGGACTGGTACGCGGCGTGCGAGGCCCCGGTGGTGGCTATTATCTGGGGCGGCCGGCTGACGAGATCTCGATCGCCGACGTGATCTGCGCGGTGGACGAGTGGGTGGAGTTCACCCGCTGCAATCCCCGTCCGAGCAGTGCCGATACCCAGCGTGGGATGACGCACAGCCTGTGGGACGACCTGAGTCAGCAGATCTACGATTTCCTGACCGGGATCACTCTGGCTGATCCGGTCAAGCGGGGCCTGGAACGCGAGGCAGACCGCAAGCAGAGCAAGTCGGCTGACGACCTGCTCGATCTCAATCACCGCGCGGCCTGAGTGCGCGCAACAGTGCCCGACATGGCTTCACTGCATCGAGGGGCGAAGAGGTAATCGACCATGGCATATAGCGACAAGGTGATCGACCACTATGAGAACCCGCGCAACGTGGGCAGTCTGGACAAGGATGCGCCGAACGTGGGGACCGGCATGGTGGGTGCGCCAGCGTGCGGTGACGTGATGCGTCTGCAGATCCAGGTGAACGAGGATGGGGTGATCGAGGACGCCAGGTTCAAGACCTATGGCTGTGGCTCGGCGATCGCTTCGAGCTCGCTGCTCACCGAGTGGGTGAAGGGCAAGACGCTGGAAGAGGCGCGCCAGATCAAGAACACCGATATTGTCAAGGAGCTGGCGCTGCCGCCGGTGAAGGTGCATTGCTCGGTGCTGGCCGAGGACGCCATCAAGGCGGCCATCGAGGACCTGCAGAAGAAGCGGCAGGGCGAGGCCGAGAGCGCCGCCTGAGCCCCGATGTGGCATCCGGGAGCGCGATAATCGTGCCGGGAAGAAGGTGCGGGCTGGTTTTCAGTCTTCCCCGATGTCGGGCTCGAGGGGCAGCGTTACCTCGACCCGGGTGCCTTCCTCGTCGTTCGAGATGATGCGGATGCTGCCGCCGTGCGCTTGCACGATGCGATGCACGATGGGCAGCCCCAACCCGGTACCCGAGACCCTGGTGGTGTAGAAGGGCTCGAACAGGTGCGCCATCTGCTCTTCGCGGATGGTCGGTCCGCCGTTTTCCACGATCAATACCACCGCGTGGCCGTCCGTGGCGAGTTCGCCGCGCAGGTGTACGCCGCGTTCATCTTCGCCATTGGCTTCCAGCGCATTCTGCAACAGGTTCAACAGTACCTGGGTGATCCGGTCGCGGTCTGTCGGCACCGGCGGCAGGGCCTCGAGCGAGGCCCGGTCGATGTGCAGCCGGGGCGTGTCGAAGGGTGCCTGGGTGGCCAGACCGTCCACGACCTCCTCCAGGCGCAGAGGTTGGCGTTGCAGGGTCAGTGGCTTGGCATAGAGCAGGATGTTCTCCAGCAGGCGGCCCAGGCGCCGTGACTCGTTCAAGGCCAGGCATGCGCGCCGGCGGCCGCCCGCGTTCAGCTCACCCAGCCCGGCCAGGTGTTCCAGCGCCATGCCGATAGTGGCCAGTGGCGTGCGGATCTCGTGCACGATACCCGAGGTGAACTGGCCAATCGCGGCCAGGCGGGCGTTTTCGGTGAGTACCAGGGTACGTGCGAAGGTCGCACCGAACAGTGCCGAGAGGTTGTTCAGCAGGCTCAGGTGCTCGGAGGTATAGGTGTTGGGGTGCCGTGAGGCCATTACCAGCACCCCTACGCGCGGCTCGTTGCCCAGGATGGGCATGAATACCGCCTCGTGACGCCCGTGGGCGCGCAGCACTTCGAGAAAACGGTAGTGCCGGTCCATGCGCGCGGTGTCACCCACATTGGCGATGTGCAAAGGGGTGCCACTGTGCAGGCATTCCTGCAAGAGGGTGCCCTGAAGCGTGAAGTCCAGGATGCCCAGGGTGTCACGACGGCCGTCGCTGTAGGCCTGTTGCAGCTGCATGCGGCCGTCGGGCGCCAGTACCAGCAGGCCGACCCAGTCCAGCGGTACGAGGTGCGGCAGGGTCTCGGACAGGATTCGCAGGGCATCGTCCAGCTCGTCGGCGCGTTGCAGCCGGGTGAGCAGCTGGAGCAGGGAGTCCAGACGTTCGGTGAGCTGATTGAACGCGGTCACCAGCCAGCCGATCTCGTTGTTGCCCGGCACTGGCACGCGGTAGGCGAAGTCGCCGGTGGCCACGGTGTGAAAACCGCGAACCGCGACGCGCAGTGGCCGCAGTACCCGCAGGTAGAACCAGGTGAGGATGCCGATCACCAGGGCGATACCGGTGATCAGCATCAGCTTGCCGAACAGCAGAGCGCGTTCGGCACGGCGCTCGAGATCCTGTTCCAGTGCCTCCAGAAAGCGCCCGGCCTGCTCGGTCAGGTCCTGGTGCTGTGCCAGTATCCATTCGGCCGCCCATTCCAGGCGCGGTTCCTTGGGGTCGCCCAGCTTGGTCTCGAGTTCCTGATCGAAGGCCTGCCAGCGCTGGTGGAGGGCGCGGGCCAGCCCCGCGGTGCGCGGTGGCAGTTCGAAGTGGGTGATCGCCTGTTGCGAGGCATGCAGTGTCGGGGTGATGCGTCCGCTGGCAAAGGCCTCCAGGATCTGTCCGACACGCTCGCGCACGTGCAGCAGGTCCTGGTAGTAGAGTCGCACGTCGCGAAAATAGGTGGGGTAGTCGCGCGGCGCGTTCTCCTGGTAGTTCATCGCCTGCATACCCATGTGCTGTTGCAGGATCTGGATCTCGCCACCCAGACGCAGCAGCAGATCGTCGCGCCGCTGCTGATCGACGATGTGCATGGCATAGAGGATGGCGATGGCGAACAGAGCGCTGAGCAGCGCCAGCGTCAGGGTGATCTGGGTTCTGAGTGAGTGCATGCCGCTTCCGGAAATCCGCCAGTCCCCACTATAGCCGGTCGGCGGCCGCGGATGTTTCCGCAATGCGCGGCTCTGCTCTACGCAGTCGCTCAGTGGTGCAGCAGGTCCTCGATTTCGGCGATCTCGCGTTTTGCCTCGTCGAGCACGGCGATGGAGTGGCGCGGGGTCAGGCGACCCAGTGCCAGGCGACGGAACGCCGGAATCTGGTCGATGCGTGGCAGGCGGCTGCCGGTTCCCTGGCCGACAGCGGCATGCAGTTGCGCCAGCAGCACCACGTCCAGGTAGTCGGGTATTGCGGTGCCCAGCCGCTGCCAGTCTTCGGCGTGACGCGCCACTCGAGCCAGCTCATGGTCGAAATGCCAGTGTTCGAGGGTGAGCTGCCCGACCTCGCCCTTGAGGTCGTCGATCAGGTGGTCGAGTAGGCCCGGTGCCTTCTGCAGCGCCGGCAGGTTGCGCGCTGCGTGCAACAGGGGGATGGCGCCGATGTCGTGGACCAGGCCCGCGAGCAGGGCACGTTCCGGGTCGAGCCCGGGGGTGAGCCGGGCCAGTATGGTGCTGATGGCGGCGACGCGGCAACTGTGTCGCCAGAGTGCCTGGATGCGGCTCTTGAGATTGACGGGTGAGTCGGTGCGAAACAGGTCCTTGATGATGCAGCTGAACACCAGGTTGCGCACCTGCTGGCGGCCGAGTCGTGCCACGGCCTGTTGCAGCGAGCCGATGCGTCCGCGTCCCGCACAGGCGGCGCTGTTGACCACCCGCATCACCCGAGCGTTCAAGGCAGGGTCGAGCTGGATGAGGCGCGCGATATCCGCGTTGACGGTGTTCGGATCGTCCAGCGCCTTGCCGATGCGTACCGCCAGTTCGGGCATGGCCGGCAGTTCGAAGCGGCCCTGCTTGAGCTCATCGCGGCATTCGAGATAGAGATCGGCTTCGGCGTCGTCCTCGGTCAGTTCGATCCCCGTTTCCGTCCGGCTCGAAGCACCACGGGACAATTCCAGGTAGCGCGTCGGCACCCGCAGCAGGCGACAGGGGATCAGCGCCTTCCAGCCGGTATCGTCCAGCGGCAGAGGGAAAGCAGCGGCGGGCTGATCGGCGTCCAGGTAGAAGGGGGGCTGCCCGGGGCGAGCGAGTTGCAGCCGACCTTTGTCCAGGAACAGGCAGTGTTCGGGTTCGGGCCGGGGCTGCCAGGGACCGGCCGGCAGTTCGATCACCTCGCTGTGAGCAGCAATGGTGCGCAGCATTGTCTCGTGCTGCTCGGCATAGGGATAGAGGCGCCTGAGCCGTCCAGGGCTGGGATGATGCCCGTCGTTTTCGGCGATTTTCTTCGAAGCGCGTAGAATCACGGTCTGGTCCAAGGGCCATGACGTTCATGCCCCTGTGGCGACCGTTTTCCGACAATCTTGAGGCACGATGTGACGACACTGGAGATCCCTCTCGACGAACTGCACAGTCTGCGCGACTGGGTGCGCTGGAGCGCCAGCACCTTCGAGGCCCACGGCCTGTTCTTCGGTCACGGCACCGACAATGCCCTCGACGAGGCCCTGGAGCTGGTGCTCGCGACCCTGCACCTGGATCATTCCCTGCCGGAATCCTTCCTGGATGCCCGGGTCACCCGTGCCGAGGCCGCCGAGCTGGCACGCCGCCTGCGCCGCCGGGTGGAGGACCGGGTGCCGCTGGCGCACATCACCGGTCGCGCCTTCTTCGCCGGGCTGGTCTTCGAGGTGAACGAACACGTGCTGGTGCCACGTTCGCCCATTGCCGAGTTGATCGAGGCCCGGTTCGAGCCCTGGCTCGATGCCGAGCACGTACGCAGCGTACTGGATCTTTGCACCGGCTCGGGCTGCATCGGTATCGCCTGCGCGCATGCCTTTCCCGAGGCGCTGGTGGACCTGGCCGACATCTCGCCCGAGGCCCTGGAAGTGGCGCAGCGCAACACCGAGCGACATGGCGTGGCAGACCGGGTGCGCGTCGTGCAGTCCGATGTCTATGCGGGGCTGGACGGCAAGCGCTACGACCTGATCGTGAGCAATCCGCCCTATGTGAGCGAGGCCGAGATGGCGACCCTGCCGCCCGAATACCACCGCGAGCCGCGCCTGGGCCTGGCCGCCGGCGAGGACGGCATGAAGGTGGTCGCGCGCATCCTGGCCGAGGCCCCGGAGCATCTGAACGAGGGTGGTATACTGGTATGCGAAGTCGGCGCGAGCGCCGATCTCCTGATGGCACGTTATCCCGACGTGCCTTTCCTGTGGCTGGATTTCGAACGCGGCGGCGATGGCGTGTTCCTGCTCACCGCCGGACAACTGGCCGAGTTTCACGATGTGTTTGTGGAGGGCTGAATCATGAGTCTGCGTCGCGCACGTACCGCCGAGGAATATGCCGATTGGGTGAAGAACGCCCTGTTCGAGTTCGAGGATCTCAAGAACTGCCTGATGTACGATGCCGAGGACGAACTGGCGCGCTTCCCGGCCTACATCGAGCCGCTGGAAGAAGGCATCCGGCAGGTTTATGACGCCATGTGCAACGGTAGCTACCGCTTCGGTCGCGAGGACCTGCTGTTCATGGACGTGTTGCGCCGGTTCGAACATGAGATCCCTTTCCACACCCTGCTCAAGCAGATCAACGAGACCCACCGCAAGGGGCTCGAGGTGGACGAGGAAGACCTGTAACTTGATCTGGGTCAGCCCGGGGTCCGCCTACACGCCATAAACTCTGTCGCATGAAATCGCATTTCTCCTTCGATCAGGACCTGATCGATCGCTACGATCGCCCGGGTCCCCGTTACACCTCCTATCCCACGGCGGTGCAGTTCCGCGACGACTTCACCGAGTCGGACTACCGCGTCGCTGCAGGCCGTTCGCGCGCCCTGTCGCTGTACTTCCATATCCCCTTCTGCGACACCATCTGCTTCTATTGCGCCTGCAACAAGATCGCTACCAAGGACCGCGCCAAGAGCGAGCCCTATCTGCGCGCCCTGGATCGCGAGATGGCCCTGCAGGCGGCGATCTTCGAGCAGGGCCAGCCGGTGGAGCAGCTGCACTGGGGCGGCGGCACCCCGACCTTCCTGAACAACGAGCAGATGCGCTGGCTGATGGCGCGCACCCGCGAGCACTTCCGCCTGCTCGACGATGACAGCGGGGAGTACTCCATCGAGATCGACCCCCGCGAGGTGCGCGAGGATACCCTGGAGGTGTTGCGCGAGATCGGTTTCAACCGCATGAGCCTGGGTCTGCAGGATCTCGACCCCGAGGTGCAGCGCGCGGTCAACCGTGTCCAGAGCGCGGAACAGACCTTCGGTTCCATGCGCCGCGCGCGCGAACTGGGCTTCCGTTCGGTGAGCATCGACCTGATCTACGGTCTCCCGCGGCAGACGCTGGAATCCTTTTCGCACACTCTGGACGCGGTGATTGCCGAGCGGCCCGATCGCCTCTCCATCTTCAACTATGCGCACATGCCCGAGCGCTTCAAGCCGCAGCGGCGCATCGACGCGGCCGAGCTGCCGCCCCCGCAGGTCAAGCTGGATATCCTGCAGATGGCGGGCGAGAAGCTGCAGGATGCCGGTTACGTGTATATCGGCATGGATCACTTCGCGCTGCCCGACGACGAGCTGGCGCTGGCACAGGAGCGCGGCGAGCTGTATCGCAACTTCCAGGGCTATTCCACGCACGCGCACTGCGACCTGCTGGCCTTCGGGGTGAGCGCCATCGGCAGCGTGGGTGACACCTATGCGCAGAACGTCAAGGACCTGGACAGCTACTACGCCGCCATCGAGCGCGGCGAGCTGCCCATCGAGCGCGGCCTGCGCCTGAACCGCGACGACCGTATCCGCCGCGACCTCATCGGCGAGCTGATCTGCCAGTTCCGGCTCGACTTCGCGGACTTCGGTCGGCGTTGGGAGATCGCGGTGCGCGACTACTTCGCCACCGAGCTGGAACGTCTCGTGCCCATGCAGGCCGACGGTCTGCTCGTCATGGGCGAGACCGGCATCCGCGTCACCGACGCCGGGCGCCTGCTGATCCGCAACATCTGCATGGTGTTCGACGCCTACCTCGGACAGACTCCGGCGCGCTTCTCGCGGGTGATCTGAGCGCTATACTCGGTCCTCTTGAGCAAGGAGGATGCGATGAGCCACCCGACCATTCCCCAGGCCTTCCGCGCGGCCGTCGAGCGCCATGCCGAACAGCCCCTGGTGCTGACGCCGCAGGGGAGCCATTCTTTCGCCGCCATCGCGCAGGCCGCCCAACGCATCGCCGCCGCCCTGCAACGCTCGGGTTTGCGCCCCGGTGACCGGGTGGCGCTGTATGCCATCAACGGGCCCGAGTTCGTCGAGAGCTACCTGGGCATCGTGCTTGCCGGTGGGGTGGTGGTGCCACTGAATCTCCTGATTGGTGACGAGGAAATCTGCTATATCCTCGAGGACGCGGGGGTGGGCGCGCTGGTCTATCACCAGGCGCTGGCCGAGCGGGTCGATGCCTTCGTCGATCGGGCCGCCACCCTGCGCTGTGCCTGCTGCATTGGCGAGCAGCCGGTGCGCGAGGGCCATTACCGCCTGGCCGACTGGCTGGCAGTGGCCGACGAGCCGGAGCCTGTGGCCTGTGATCCAGCCGAGGACCTGGCCGCCATCCTCTACACCTCGGGCACCACGGGCCAGCCCAAGGGCGCCATGCTCACCCATCGCAACCTGGTCGCCAACACCGCCAGCGTGGTGCGGGCGCTGGGATTGCGGCCCGGCGAGGACCGGCAGCTGGTGGTGCTGCCCATGTTCCATGCCTTTGCCGCCACCGTGGGCATGCTCACTCCGGCCCTGCATGGCCTGGCCCTGGTGCCGGTGCCTCGCTTCGACCCGGCGCTGGTCGGCGAGCACATCGCCGCCTGCGGCGCCACGGTGTTCCTGGGTGTGCCCTCGATGTACAACCTGGTGCTGCGCCTGCCCGACGAGCAGGCGGCGCGATGGGCCTCGATCCGCCTTGGCGTGGCCGGTGGCGCGGCCATGCCGGTGGAACTGCTCGAGCGCTTCGAGACGCGCTTCGGTTTTCCCGTTGTCGAGGGTGACGGTCCCACCGAGTGCGGGCCGGTGACCTGCGTCAATCCGCCGGCTGGCCCACGCAAGCCCGGCTCGGTTGGGCCGCCGGTGCCGGGGGTGGAGATGGCCATTCTCGATGGCGAGGGCCACCTCTTGCCGGACGGCGAGATCGGTGAGATCTGTGTGTGTGGTCCGAACGTGATGAAGGGTTACTGGAACCGACCCGAGGACACCGCCGAGAGCTTCTTCGGCGACTGGTTCCGTACCGGCGATCTGGGTTACCGCGACGCCGATGGCTATTTCTTCATGGTGGACCGGATCAAGGACCTGATCATCGTCAACGGTATGAATGTCTATCCGCGCATGGTCGAGGAGGTGCTCTACCGACACCCGGGTATCCTCGAGGCGGCGGTGGTCGGCGAGCCGCACCTCAGCCACGGCGAGATCGTGGTCGCCCACGTGGTGCCGCACGAGGGCGGGGCGCTGGATGCCGCCGCCGTGCGCGCCTGGTGCCGCGAACACCTCGGTGCTCACCAGGTTCCGCGCAAGGTGGTGATCCGCGACAGCCTGCCGAAGAACGCCACCGGCAAGATCCTCAAGCGCGAACTGCGGCGCGCTGGCGAGATCGAGCGCGGGGTCATCGCGGACTGAGGTCAGTCGCTGTCGTTCCTGGCGCCACGCAGCCGCCGCACCAGGCGAGGCAGAAATCCCGCGGCGGCGAGCAGGGCGAGGGCCAGCAGCAGCTTTTGCACCCAGCCCTCGCTGCCGGCGGCGGCCTCGCTGCCCGCGTATCCCAGCCAGGTGTAGGCGATGGCGCCCGGGAACATGCACAGGGCGCTGGCGAGGACGTACTGACCCAGCGGAATACGGGTGAGCCCCAGGGCATAGTTGAGCAGGTTGAAGGGAAACAACGGCACCAGCCGGGTGAAGGCAACAAAACGCCAGCCCTCGGCCTCCACGCCCTCGATCAGCCGCCGCAGGCGCGGACCGCTGCGCCGGCGTACCCAGTCGCCGGCCAGGTGGCGGGCCAGCAGAAAGGCCAGGGTGGCGCCCAGGGTGGCACCGGTCAGGTTGTACAGCGTGCCCCAGACCGGCCCGAACAGGATGCCGCCGGCGAGCGTCAGGGCGATGCCGGGCAGAAACAGCACCGTGCCCAGGGCATAGAGCAGGATGAACAGCAGGGGCGCGAAGGTGCCGAGCCGTTCCAGGGCGCCGGCCAGGGCCGCCGGGGTGAGCGCGTCGCGTCCGCTCCAGGCGGCGATCACGGCAGCGGCCAGCAGCAGGGCGATCAGCCCGCGGCGCACCTCAGGACGCATCGGGCTTGTCCCAGCGGCGGCGGTTGATGACATAGTCGTCCACCTTGCCGCGGAAGGGCAGGCTCAGCATGCCGGGCAGGCGATCGACATCCTGCGGGTTGCGCCAGCCGCGAATGCCCAGGGCCATGTCCCGGTGTCCGGCACGCGGCTGCTCGCGGTAGGTGCCGAACAGGCGGTCCCACCATGACAGGGCGAAGCCGAAGTTGCTGTTCGCCTCGTCGTCCTCCACCGAGTGATGCACCCGGTGCATGTCCGGAGTGACCAGCACCCGGCGCAACAGGCGGTCCACGCCAGCCGGCAGGCGGATGTTGCCGTGGTTGAACATGGAGCTGGCGTTGAGCAGCACCTCGAAGATCAGCACCGCCACCACCGGTGGCCCCAGCACCAGGATGGTGGCGAACTTGATGAGCATCGACAGCACGATCTCCAGCGGGTGAAAGCGTGCGCCAGTGGTCACGTCGTAGTCCAGGTCGGCATGGTGAACCCGGTGCAGCCGCCACAACGCCGGCACGGCGTGCACCAGGACGTGTTGCAGGTAGATCGCGAGGTCCATGGCGATCACCGAGAGCGCCACCTCGGGCCAGCCGCCGAGGGGGTAGATGTTGAACAGCCCCCAGCCACCAGCCTGGGCCGCTGCGGCCACGCCCACCGCGGCGGCCACGCCCACCGCGGCGGCCGGGAACAGCAGGCGCAGCAGCAGGCTGTTGAGTATCACGATGCCGATGTTGCTGGCCCAGCGCAGGCCGCGACCAATACTGAGCATACGCCGCGGCGCCAGTCCTTCCCAGAGAGCGATCAGGGCGAACGTACCGAAGAAGAAACCCAGGCGCAGGGGGATCTCGTGGGACAGCAGCCACTGGTTCCAGTCCATCTCGTGTCCTCGATATTTGCCGGTGCGGTTGCCGACGGTTAGTATTCAATTGTTCACTTGAATAATTGATTGGATGCCAGGACATGTCAAGCGGATCGTTCAAGAAGGACCTCTTTACCCAGTTTGCGCAGGTGGCGCGCGCTGGGCCACGCCAACCGGCTCGAGCTGCTGGAGTTTCTCGCCCAGGGTGAGCGCAGCGTGGAGTCGCTGGCGCGGGCGGCGGGGTTGTCGGTGGCCAATGCCTCGCAGCACCTGCAACAACTGCGACAAGCCGGGCTGGTGGTCAGCCGCAAGGTGGGGCAGCGGGTCTGGTATCGACTCAGTGGCGACGATGTGATGCGTCTGTTCGGCGCGCTGCGCGAGGTGGCGGAGCGGCATCGTGCCGAGGTGCAGCGCCTGGTCGACGATTACCTGGGGGTCAAGGACAGGCTCGAGCCGGTGCCGGCCGACGAGCTCCTGGCACGCGCCCGCGAGGGGCTGGTCACCGTGCTGGACGTGCGCCCACCCGAGGAATACGCCGCCGGGCACCTGCCCGGCGCGATCAACATCCCGCTCGAGGAGCTGGCTTCGCGCCTGCACGAGCTGGCCGGTTCCGAAGAGATCGTGGCCTATTGCCGGGGACCCCATTGCGTACTCGCCTTCGAGGCGGTGGCGCGTCTGCGCGAGGCCGGTCTTGTCGCGCACCGGCTCGAAGGCGGGCTCCCCGAGTGGCGTCTGGCCGGCCTGCCGGTGGAGGGCGGGAACGGATGAACGACGCCCTGTTCGTCTATGGCACCCTGGTGGATCCGGCGACCTGGCGGCGGATCAGCGGTCGCCATGACTACGGCGAGCCGGCCTGGCTCGACGGCTGGCAGGCGCGCCCGGTGTCCGGACGCCCCTGGCCGGGACTGGTCGAGACCCCGGGGGGACGTGTTGCCGGCCTGTTGTACCGGGGCATCACCCCGGCGATGTGGCGTCGTCTGGATGCCTACGAGGGCGCACCCTACCAGCGCGTGCGGGTGTGGGTGCGTCTTTCCGACGGGCAGTGCCGAGCGGCCTGGGCCTATCGCTGGCGCCCGCGCTATGGCAGCGCCCTGGCGCACGGCGCCTGGCAGCTGTCTGCTGCGAAGCGAGGCCGGAGACGCCGTACAATGCGCCTTTTTCTCCACACTCGAGAGTCCGATCGATGAAGGAACAAGTCCAGCATTACTACGGCAAGGTGTTGCAGGGCAACGCAGACCTCAAGACCGATGCCTGTTGTACCAGCGGCGAGCTGCCGCTGCACCTGCGCGAGGCGCTGTCGCGGGTGCACCCCGAGGTCACGGCACGTTACTACGGCTGCGGCCTGGTCGTCCCGGCGCAGCTCGAGGGTCTGGCGGTGCTGGATCTGGGCTCGGGCTCCGGGCAGGACTGCTACGTGTTGTCGCAACTGGTGGGTGAGCACGGCTCGGTGGTCGGCGTGGACATGACGCCCGAACAGCTGGCCGTGGCCCGCGAGCATCTGGACTGGCACCGCGAGCGTTTCGGTTATGCCGAATCGAACGTGCGTTTCGTCGAGGGCGACATCGAGCACCTGGATGCCCTGGGGTTGGCACCCGGCAGCTTCGATCTGATCGTTTCCAACTGTGTGATCAACCTGGTCGAGGACAAGGGCGCGGTATTGCGTGCTACCTGGGATCTGCTGAAAGGGGGCGGCGAGCTGTACTTTTCCGATGTCTATGCCGATCGCCGGGTGCCGGGCGCGCTGCGTTCGGACCCGGTGCTGCACGGCGAGTGCCTGGCTGGCGCCCTGTACTGGAATGATTTCCTGCGCCTGGCGCGTGAGGCGGGCTTTGCCGATCCGCGCCTGGTCGAAGACCGCCCGCTGGCGGTGAACGACCCGCAGATCCGCGCGCGTCTGGGCAACCTGCGCTTCTGGTCGGCCACCTGGCGGCTGTTCAAGCTGCCGGCGTTGGAGAGCGCTTGCGAGGACTATGGGCAGGCGGTGCGCTATCGCGGCGGCATCTCTGGTCAGGAAGAAACCTTTGTACTCGACAAGCACCACCGGATCGAACGGGGACGCCTGTTTCCGGTCTGTGGCAACACCTGGCGCATGCTGCACGAGACCCGTTTCGCGCCGTATTTCGACTTCTTCGGTGACTGGGAAACCCATTACGGGCTGTTCACCGGCTGTGGCGACCACCTGCCCTTCGATACTGAAGCGACCGACGATGTCGGTGGTGGGGGGTGTTGCTAGGGGTTTGATGGGCAAAGGCGCATCGCGCCGTGCCCATCATTTCCCGTTTCACTCCATGTCGAAGAACCACTTGATGATGTTCTTGGCGATAAAGCCGAGCATGCCGAAAGCGAGCACGAAGAACAGTACGAAGGTGCCGAAGCGGCCGGCATTGGACTTCTTTGCCAGGTTCCAGATGATGAACAGCATGTAGAGGATGAGGGCGCCGACGCCCCAGGTCATGCCGATTTCGGTGAGTTGTTCTTCGCTGATCTGCATGTCGTTCTTTCAGGTGCGTTGTGCCACGTTGTCGCCGTCCACCTCGACGATGTCCCGGTAGAGGTGCCAGGAGGCGTGGCCTATCAGGGGGTAGAGAATGATGAAGCCGGCCATGGCGGTGGCCATGGAAACCGCCGTGGCCAGACCGATGAACCCGGCCCAGAAGGTCATGAGCGCGGGATTTTCGCCGACTGCGCGAATGCTGGCCAGTACCGCGGTGCGGGTGGTCACGTCATGATCGAGCAGCAAGGGCACGGCGATTACCGTCATGGCGAAGATCAGTGCCGCGAGCAGCCCGCCGGCCAGGGTCCACAGGATGAAATTTTCAGTCTCCTGGGTGAGCACGTAGCGGACAAAATCGTTCAGGTCGTGTATCTCGACGTTCACGAAAAGCTGAAAGAGCAGGGCGTGATCCCCACCCAGAGCGCGCCGATCAGCACCAGCAGCAGGTTGAAGCGCCACAGGCAACGCGAGGCGGTACGCCAGGCACAGAGGGCGTCGTGGAGTGTCCCTGCGTGGCCGGCTTCGAGGCGACGACTGATGCCGTAGAGGCCGGTCGCCAGGATGGGGCCGACCAGCACGAAGGTAGTGGCGACACCCGGCAGCAGGAAGATGTCGGTCAGGGCGATGCGCAGGGTGAGCAGGCTCAGCGCGAACACTACCAGGCCATGCAGGTAGCTGGGCCAGCCGGTACGCACCATCTCGTGCCAGTCCCGGTAGATCCATCGGCCGAGGTGCTCGAAGGCGACCTGGCGTATGTGGAATGTCGTTTCATGCAGCGGACCTTCGCGGTCGGTTGTGCTCATTCTCTCTCTCCGATGGGGCAGGATGCCGCCTCGACGGGCGGCTTGTGGTTGTCTCACCAGTCTAACAAACCCCTGTGAGCAGCGAGGTTTTGGTCACGTCGAACGAAGGTGGGGCAGGGGGTGAGGGGGCGGACGATGGCGATCTGTCGTCAGCCTATCTTGCCGCGGATTGGCTGCGGAAAGTGCCTCAGACGCTGTGTAAGCCCCTCTGAGCCGTTTTCTGCCGGCTCCGCGGCTCGGGATATGGTAGAATCCGGCTCCTCAGATTTCCGCCCTGCGAGAAGATTAACCCGGTCCCTATCCATGCCATCCTCAGGACGTCAGACAGAAGTCGGAACGCGGCGCGCTCATCAGGCAATGGTGATTCCATTGGCAAGAAGCGCAACAACCTGTTGGCTTCTGTCTGACGTCCCGATCTTCAGACATTCAACCGGTTCGGCCACCACGAGCGTGCCCATGGACGTCGTTGCCGCACCTCGACAGGGAGTGACCCTGCCTTCGGCGCGGCGCCTTGCCACGGACACGCTCGTGGTGGCTGAGGGTGACACGGATAGGGGCCGGGTTAATCACCACAAGGCCCGTGTGGCGGGTCGCAGGCAGGGTGACCACAGGATAGCGTCATGACCGAATTCGCCAAGGAAATCCTCCCCGTCAGTCTCGAAGACGAGATGCAGCAGTCCTACCTGGACTATGCCATGTCGGTCATCGTCGGCCGCGCCCTGCCGGACGTGCGCGACGGTCTCAAGCCGGTACACCGGCGCGTGCTCTACGCCATGGGCGAGCTGAACAACGACTGGAACAAGCCCTACAAGAAGTCGGCGCGCGTGGTCGGCGACGTGATTGGTAAATACCACCCGCACGGCGACACCGCGGTCTACGACACCATCGTGCGTATGGCCCAGCCCTTCTCGCTGCGCTATCCGCTGATCGACGGCCAGGGCAACTTCGGCTCGGTAGATGGCGATGCCCCGGCGGCGATGCGTTACACCGAGGTGCGCATGAGCCGCATCGCTCACGAACTGCTGGCCGACATCGACAAGGAGACGGTCGATTTTGCCCCCAATTACGATGAGTCCGAGCATGAGCCGGTGGTGCTGCCGGCGCGTTTCCCCAACCTGCTGGTCAACGGTTCCTCGGGCATCGCGGTGGGCATGGCGACCAACATCCCCCCGCACAATCTGCGCGAGGTGATCGACGGCTGCGTGGCCCTGATCGACGATCCGCAGACCCCGCTCGAGGCGCTCATCGAGCGCATCCCGGCCCCGGACTTCCCCACCGCCGGCATCATCAACGGCGTGGCCGGCATCCGCGAGGCCTACCGTACCGGGCGCGGCAAGTGCTACATCCGTGCGCGTGCCGAGATCGAGGAGATGGACAGCGGCCGCCAGCGCATCGTGGTCACCGAGCTGCCGTACCAGGTCAACAAGGCCCGCCTGCTGGAGAAGATCGCCGAGCTGGTCAAGGAAAAGAAGCTCGAGGGTATCTCCGAGCTGCGCGACGAGTCCGACAAGGACGGCATGCGCATGGTGATCGAACTGCGCCGCGGTGAGGTGGCCGAGGTGGTGCTGAACAACCTCTACAAGCAGACGCAGATGCAGAGCGTGTTCGGCATCAACATGGTGGCCCTGGTGGACGGGCAGCCGCGCACCCTGAATCTCAAGCAGCTGCTCGAGTACTTCATTCGTCACCGCCGCGACGTGGTGACCCGGCGCACCCTGTTCGATCTGCGCAAGGCGCGCGAACGTGCGCATATCCTCGAGGGTCTGGCGGTGGCGCTGGCCAACATCGACGAGGTGATCGCACTGATCAAGGCGGCACCCAGCCCGGCCGAGGCCAAGCGTCAGCTGGTGGCACGTGCCTGGCAGTCGGGTGCGGTGGAGGCCATGCTGGCGCGCGCCGGTGCCCATGCCTCGCGTCCCGAGGACCTGCCGCCCGAATTCGGGCTCACCGAGGAGGGCTACCGCCTGACCGAGACCCAGGCCCAGGCCATCCTCGATCTGCGTCTGCAGAAGCTCACCGGGCTCGAGCAGGACAGGATCATCAACGAGTTCGAAGAGATCCTCGAGCGCATCGCCGAGCTGCTGGAGATCCTCTCCAACCCCGATCGCCTGATGGCGGTGATCCGCGAGGAGTTGCTGGAGATCCGCGAACAGTTCGGCGACGAGCGACGTTCCGAGATCATCCACACCCGGCTGGACCTCACCCTCGAGGACCTGATCACAGAGGAAGACGTGGTGGTCACGCTCTCGCACCAGGGCTACGCCAAGGCGCAGCCGCTGGACGTCTATCGCGCGCAACGGCGGGGCGGCAAGGGCAAGGCGGCGACCACCACCAAGGACGAGGACTTCGTCGAGAAGCTGTTCGT
The DNA here is from genome assembly GCF_000801295.1 of endosymbiont of unidentified scaly snail isolate Monju. Lineage (NCBI taxonomy): Bacteria > Pseudomonadati > Pseudomonadota > Gammaproteobacteria > endosymbiont of unidentified scaly snail isolate Monju. The sequence continues at coordinate 1,158,712 of NZ_AP012978.1, forward strand.
GGCCAACACCCACGACACCATCCTGTGCTTCTCCAGTCTCGGCAAGTGCTACTGGCTCAAGGTCTACGAGTTGCCTCAGGCCGGGCGCAATGCGCGCGGGCGGCCGATGGTCAACCTGCTCCCGCTCGAAGAAGGCGAGCGCATCAACGCCATCCTGCCGATCCGCGAATACGAAGACGACAAGTTCATCTTCATGGCCACCGCCCTGGGTACGGTCAAGAAGACGCCGTTGCAGGATTTCTCGCGTCCGCGCTCGTCCGGCATCATCGCCGTGGACCTGCGCGAGGGTGACCAGCTGATCGACGTGGAGCTTACCGATGGCGAGCAGACGGTGATGCTGCTCACTTCCGCCGGCAAGGCGCTGCGTTTCTCCGAGTCCACGGTGCGTCCCATGGGCCGCACGGCCTGCGGCGTGCGGGGGATCAAGCTGGGCGAGGGACAGCGCGTGATTTCGCTGATCGTCGGCGACGAGGGCGACGTGCTCAACGCCTCCGAGAACGGCTACGGCAAACGCACCCCGGTCGAGCAGTTCCCGGTGAAGGGGCGTGCCGGCATGGGCGTGATTGCCATCAAGACCAGCGAACGCAATGGCGAACAGGTCGGCGCGGTGCGTGTGTTCGATGGTGACGAGATCATGCTCATCACCGACGGCGGCACCCTGGTGCGCACCCGGGTGGACGATGTCTCGCGCATGAGCCGCGACACCCAGGGCGTCAAGCTCATCACCCTGAGCAAGGGCGAGAAGCTCATCGGCATCGCGCGCATCGAGGCGCTGGACGAGGATTCCGACGAGAACGACGGTGAATGAACGAACCGCAAAAGGCGCAGAGTACGCAAGGGATGAGAACCGTCGTTGCTTGTGCGTAGCAGCGGAAATGTCCCGGGTGCCGGGAGCGGCGGTCTGATCGAGAAGCATTCTTCATGCCTTGGCGCCCTTCGCGTCCTTGGTGGTTATTGAACTTGGTTGTTTTGGCAGGAAGTGAACATGGCACGAGTTTTCAATTTCAGTGCGGGTCCGGCGGCTTTGCCCGAGGCGGTATTGCGGCAAGCGCAGGAGGAACTGCTGGATTGGCACGGCAACGGCATGTCGGTGATGGAGATGAGCCACCGCGGCAAGGACTTCATGTCCATCGCGGAGCAGGCCGAGGCCGACCTGCGCGAGCTGCTGCAGATCCCTGACAACTACAAGGTGCTTTTCCTGCAGGGAGGGGCCTCCTTGCAGTTTGCCATGATCCCGCTGAACCTGATGGGACGAGGCGCGCGTGCCGACTACTACCTGACCGGCGCCTGGTCGAAGAAGGCGATCGCCGAGGCGAAGCGCTTTGGCGAGGTGAACATCGTTGCCGATACCAGTGACAGCAAGTTCACCACCCTGCCGGCCGAGGGCAGCGTCGAGTTCAGTGCCGATGCGGCCTATGTGCACTACACGCCCAACGAGACCATCCAGGGCGTGGAGTTCCCCTATGTGCCGGATACCGGCGACACCCCGCTGGTGGCGGACATGTCCTCCACCATCCTGTCGCGCCCCATCGATGTCTCGAAGTTCGGCCTGATCTATGCCGGTGCGCAGAAGAACATTGGCCCGGCAGGCCTCACCCTGGTGATCGTGCGCGAGGACCTGATCGGTCAGGCGGGCGAGCAGGTGCCGGTGATGCTGAACTATGCCACCCATGCCGAGAACGGCTCCATGTACAACACCCCGCCGACCTACGGCTGGTACCTGGCCGGGCTGGTGTTCCAGTGGCTCAAGGCGCAGGGCGGGCTGGCGAAGATGGCCGAGATCAACCAGCGCAAGGCAGCGTTGCTCTATGACACCATCGACAACAGCGACTTCTACGCAAACCCGGTGGAGAAGGCGTATCGTTCGTGGATGAACGTGCCCTTCACCCTGGCTGATCCCGCGCTGGATGCCACCTTCCTCGAAGAGGCTGCCGCGGCCGGGCTCAAGACCCTCAAGGGCCACCGTTCCATCGGCGGCATGCGCGCCAGCATCTACAACGCCATGCCCGAGGAAGGTGTGCGTGCGCTGGTGGACTTCATGACCGACTTCGAACGCCGGCACGGGTGAGGGGTCACCACAAAGGGCACGAAGGTGATTGGCATGGACGATGGGAACGGCCTTCGGGGCTTTGCCCATCCTGCCCATCTGTTGTGCCAGGCCCATGAGGAACGGACACAAGGTATGGCTTTGTGATCTTTGTGTCCCTTGTGGTTTATAGGGATTCATTACCGGGGACACAAAAAACAACTTTGCGACCCTGGCGACCTCGGCGGTTTGTCTGGAAAAAAATAGGGAAAAGGCAATGTTCAAGATTCTCACGCTCAACAATATCTCGGTGAAGGGGCTGGATCGCCTGCCGCGTGATCAATATGAGGTCGCCTCGGAGATCACGCATCCCGACGCCATCCTGGTGCGTTCGGCGAAGATGCACGACATGGAGATCCCCGGTACGGTGAAGGCCATTGGCCGCGCCGGAGCCGGGGTGAACAATATCCCGGTTGAGCGCATGACCAAGGCGGGTGTGCCGGTGTTCAACGCCCCGGGGGCGAACGCCAACGCGGTGAAGGAGCTGGTGATCGCGGGCATGCTGATGGCCGCGCGCAATATCGGTCCGGCCTGGCGCTTCGCGGTGGGCCTGGAGGGTTCGGACGCCGAGATCAGCAAGGCGGTGGAAGCCGGAAAGAAGAACTTCGTCGGCTTCGAGCTGCCGGGGCGCACCCTGGGCGTGGTCGGTCTGGGTGCGATCGGGGTCAGGGTGGCCAATGCCGCACGTGCCCTGGGCATGAAGGTGATCGGCTATGACCCGACCATCACCGTGAAGGCCGCCTGGCAGCTGGATGCCGGGGTGGAGCAGGCGCTGTCGGTGGACGATCTGGTGACGCGTTCCGATTTCATCACCTTCCACGTGCCGCTCAATGACGCCACGGCCAACATGATCAATGCCGAGCGCCTGAGGCTGATGAAGCCCGGCGTGGTGCTCCTCAACTTTGCACGCAACGGTATCATTGACGACGAGGCGGCGGTCCGGGCGCTCGATGACGGGCGGCTGTATGCCTATGTGTGCGACTTCCCCAGCAACCTGCTCAAGGACCACCCGCGGGTGATCACCCTGCCGCACCTTGGGGCCTCGACCCGAGAGGCCGAGGAGAACTGTGCGGTCATGGTGGTTGACGAGGCGCGCGACTGGCTGGAGAACGGCAATGTGCGCAACTCGGTGAATTTCCCCGAGATCGAGCTGCCGCGTGGCGAGGGCTACCGCATCGCGGTGGTCAACAGCAATGTGCCCAACATGCTGGGCCAGGTCTCGACCCTGCTGGCCGATGCCGGGCTGAACATCCTGGATATGCTCAACAAGTCGCGCGGTGATATCGCGGTGACGCTGATCGATGTGAATCAGCCGCCAGCAGCCGAGACTGCCGAGGCCATCGCCAGCATCGAAGGTGTGCTCTCGGTACGTTGCCTGGGGTGCTGAGGGTCGCCAGGTTGTCCCGAACAGGTCACGGAACCATGCAATGAGCGAAAGCGAAGCCCAACAGCTTGCCCGCATCCGCAAGCGTATCGACGCGCTCGACGAGAAGATCCACGCCCTGCTCAACCAGCGTGCCGAGGCGGCGATGGAGGTCGCGCGGATCAAGCTGGAAGCCGATCCCAATGCCGTGTTCTATCGCCCGGAGCGCGAGGCCGAGGTGTTGCGCAAGGTCAAGGCGCGCAACCAGGGGCCAATGCCCGACGAGGAGGTCGCGCGCCTGTTCCGCGAGATCATGTCCGCCTGCCTGGCCCTGGAGCGCCCGCTCGAGGTTGCCTACCTGGGGCCGGAAGGCACCTTCACCCAGGCGGCTGCGCAGAAGCACTTCGGGCATTCGGTGCGCACCCTGCCGCTGGGTAGCATCTCCGACGTGTTCCAGGAGGTCGAGAGCGAGAAGGCCGACTATGGCGTGGTGCCGGTGGAAAACTCCAGCGAAGGGGTCATCAATCACACGCTCGACATGTTCCTGGCCTCACCCTTGCAGATCTGCGGCGAGGTGTCGCTGCGCATCCATCACAATCTGCTGGGCAAGGCACAGCCACTGGAGTCCATTCGCACGGTGTTCTCGCATCAGCAGTCGCTGGCCCAGTGCCGCAACTGGCTGGACCGGCACTTGCCCTTTGTCGAGCGGATAGCGGTCGGCAGCAATGCCGAGGCCGCACGGCTGGCGGCCGAGACCGAGGGGGCGGCAGCGATCGCCGGTCGGGCCGCGGCCGAGCTGTACGACCTGGACGTGCTGGCGGCCAACATCGAGGACGAGCCGGACAATACCACGCGCTTCCTGGTGATCGGCCGGCATGGCACCAGCCCCTCGGGTGACGACAAGACCAGCATCATGGTCAGCACGCGCAACGAGTCGGGTGCCCTCTATCACCTGCTGCGACCGCTGGCCGAGAACGGCATCAGCATGACCCGTATCGAATCGCGGCCTTCCCGGCGCGGCAACTGGGACTACGTGTTCTTCATCGACCTGCTGGGGCACCGCGAGGACCCTGGCGTTGGCAAGGCGCTGGCCGAATTGCGCTCCCTGGCCGCCTTGTACAAGGAGTTGGGTTCCTATCCTCGCGCCGTGCTGTGATCTGCCGGAGGGCTTCATGAACGACAACCGTTTCGTTTCGCGCGCCGCGCCCGGTATCGCCCACCTGCAACCCTATGTGCCGGGCAAGCCGGTCTCCGAACTGGAGCGCGAGCTGGGCATCAGCGACTCGATCAAGCTGGCCTCCAACGAGAATCCGCTGGGTCCCAGTCCGCGGGTGCGCGAAGTGCTGGCCGGCGAGTTCGATAAACTGGCACGCTATCCCGACGGCGGTGCCTGGGCCTTGCGCGAGACCCTGGCGAAGCGGCATGGCGTCGCACCCGAATGCATCACCATCGGCAACGGTTCCAATGATGTGCTGGACATGATCGCCCGGGTGTTCCTGTGGCCGGGACGCGAAAGCCTGTTCTCCGAACACGCCTTCGCGGTCTATCCGCTCTCGAGCATGGCGGTGGGTGCGGAGTTGCGGGTGGTGCCGGCGCGGGATTACGGGCACGACCTCGGGGCGATGGTCGAGCGGATCACCCCGGCGACCGGCGTGGTGTGGATCGCCAATCCCAACAACCCGACCGGCACCTGGCTGGATCGCGACACCCTGCGTGCCTTCCTGGAGCAGGTGCCCGCTGAGGTGATCGTGGTGGTGGACGAGGCCTACTTCGAGTACGTCGCTCCGCTCGAGCCCGATTATCCCGAAGCCAGCCAGTGGCTGGAGGCCTTCCCCAACCTGGTGGTCACCCGTACCTTCTCCAAGGCCTACGGACTCGCGGCGCTGCGCATCGGCTATGGTCTGTCGCATCCCGACATGGCCGACCTGCTCAACCGGGTACGCCAGCCCTTCAATGCCAACAGTCTGGCGCAGGCTGCGGCGCTCGCGGCGCTGGACGACCCGGCCCACGTGCAGCGCGGGGTGGACCTCAATCGCCAGGGCATGGCGCAGCTCGAAGCAGGCTTTCGCACGCTGGGCCTGCGCTGGATCCCCTCGGTGGGCAATTTCATCACCGTGTTGCTCGACCGGCCCGCCAGCGAGGTGGATCTGGCCCTGCTGCGCCTGGGGGTGATTACCCGGCCGGTGGAGAACTACGGACTCAAGGGCGGGCTGCGCATCAGCGTCGGCCTGCCCGAAGAGAACGCGCGTTGCCTCGAGGCGCTGGAGCAGGTGCTGTGAGCGAGGCATCCATCGAGACGCTGGCGGTGATCGGCGTCGGCCTGATCGGCGGCTCCCTGGCGCGCGCCCTGCGCGCGGCCGGGCAGGTCGGGCGCATCATCGGCTGCGGGCGCGGCAAGGCCAACCTGGAACGCGCGGTCGAGCTGGGCGTGATCGACGCCTGGACTCACGACCCGGCCGAAGCGGTGCGCAAGGCCGACATGGTGTTCGTGGCGGTGCCGCTGGGGGCCATGCGCCCTGTGTTCGAGGCGATCTGCGGGCACCTGAAGCCGGGGGCGGTGGTCACCGACGGCGGCAGTGCCAAGGCCAGCGTGGTGGCCGACTTCGCCGCCACCTGCTCCGATCACCTGGCGCAGTTCGTGCCGGGACATCCCATCGCCGGCACGGAACAGGCTGGCGTCGAGGCGTCTTTCGCCGAACTCTACCGTGGCCGCCGGGTCATCCTCACTCCGACTGCCGACACCGATCCCCTGGCACTGGCGCGGGTACGCGCCATGTGGGTCGCCTGCGGCGCCGAGGTGGTCGAGATGGACATCGCGCGGCATGACGAGGTGCTGGCAGCCACCTCCCATCTGCCGCACATGCTGGCCTTCGGGCTGGTCGATGCCCTGGCACGCATGGATGAGCACGACGACATATTCCGTTTTGCCGCCGGTGGTTTCCGCGACTTCACCCGCATTGCCTCCAGCAACCCGGTGATGTGGCGGGACATCTGTATCGCCAACCGCGAGGCATTGTCCCGCGTCATGGGGAATTTCGTGCGCGAGATGGAGGCGCTGGCCGCCTCGATCGAGGCGGGTGACGGTGACCGCCTGCTCGAGATCTTCGAACGTGCCAAGACTGCCCGCGATGCCTATGTCGACGGCCTTGGCGGCTGATCCGACAACTCTCTGATCCAACTCGTCGGTGACAAGGGTCGACGCCTCCCGGCGTCGGCACCGTCCCACCGTTCCCTCCAGCAAAACCCTACCATTCGGTGCGCACCCTACCTGCGAAATGGGGTCTCGCACTACCTGTGTTCGTGACGCCATTCACAAATACTGGCCATCAGCGAAATGGGCAGAGCTCCGCGCATTTTGCATTGGTATTGCGAATGCTGTTTCTCGCAATCCATATCGAGACCGCCCAGGAAGCCAGGCGGTGAAATGGAACAGTTGAGTATCGCGCAAGCGATCGAACTTATGGGTGCAACATCATGGATCTAAAACGAATGAGTACGGGAATGCGCTGGATGCTGGCAACGACACTGATAGTGTCGGCCGGTGTGTCTCCGGCTGCACGCTTCCACATCAATGTGGTGGATGGCGATGGGAATCCGGTCACCGGTTTCCGTTACCTCGTGCAGGAGGACACCACCTACACGGTGGATCCGAATAATCCTCCGCCAATTGGCCAGCAGCTGGCGTTGAACTTCCACAAGAGCTATCACCCACCGGCGAGGGTCCAGTGGGGCCCAAAGGCCGGATCGGCGCTCGGTGGGAACGAAGATACGAACAGCACCTCGGTGACGCAGGTTCGTCCCGGGTGAACCGCCCCGGATATTCCGGAGACTGTTTTGTTTGAGTCAGGCCGCCTTGGCAGACTCTTTCTGTTGGCGATAATACGCCGCTTCCAACTCCGCCGGTGGCACGTTGCCAATAGGCTCCAGCAGCCGCCGGTGGTTGAACCAGTCCACCCACTCCAAAGTGGCATATTCGACCGCCTCCCTATGCTTCCAGGGGCCTCGCCGGTAGATAACCTCGGCCTTGTACAGACCGTTGATCGTCTCTGCCAGAGCGTTGTCATAGGAGTCCCCTCGGCTACCGACCGAGGCATCAATGCCGGCCCCGGCCAGGCGCTCCGTGTAGCGCACCGACAGGTACTGACAGCCTCGGTCACTGTGGTGCACCAGGCCCTCTGTGTCCTGGCGCGACCATAGCGCCTGCTCCAGCGCATCCAGCACCAGGTCGGTCTTCAGCGACCGGGAGACACGCCAGCCCACGATCCGTCGGGCATAGACGTCCACGACAAACGCCACATAGACAAACCCTGTCCAAGTCGCCACGTAGGTAATGTCCGCCACCCACAACTGATTCGGGCGGGTGGCAGTAAACTGCCGCTTCACCCGGTCCAGTGGTCGTTCCGCCGTCGTGTCGCCGATCGTTGTCCGGCAACGGCGGCCTCGCACCACACCCCGCAACCCCATGACACGCATCAGGCGTTCCACCGTGCAGCGGGCTACCTCGATGCTTTCCCGGTTGAGCTGCCGCCATACCTTCCTGGCACCGTACACCTGGAAGTTCTCTTCCCAGATCCGTCGAATCTCGTCTGACAGGGCGCGATCCCGCTGCAATCGCCGCGGCAGTCGCTGTGGATCGGCCTCACGGGCCTTGTGCTCATAGTAGGTGGACGGGGCGATCGGCAGCACCGCGCAGATCGGCTCGACCCCGTAACGATCCCTGTGATCGTCGATGTACGCGATCATCTCTTCAGTTTGCGGTCGAGCTCCGCCTGGGCAAAAAAAGCCGACGCCGTCTTCAGAATCTCGTTGGCCCGCCTCAGCTCCCGGTTCTCCCGTTCCAAGGCCTTGAGCCGCTCGCGCTCCGACGTCGTCAGACCCTCGCGCAGTCCTTGATCACGCTCGGCCTGTCTCACCCATTTGCGCAGCGTCTCCGGCGTACAGCCGATTTTGGCCGCGATGGAGGTCATCGCCGCCCATTGGGAATCATGCTCGCCCTGATGATCAAACACCATGCGAACCGCCCGTTCCCGGACCTCAGGGGAATATCTCTTGCTCGTATCCATAGACTCTATCCTCTCAAGAAATGGAGTCTCCGGGAAACCCGGGGCGGTTCACGTTAGGAGGATTGCTGTTGACCAATACCGAGTCCCAGGTGCGCCAATTGGCAATCGACCGCACACCTCGCACTACGAGCGTGACCGTCGGTGGTTCGCATCGCTTGCGCGAGGATCTCCAGGTCAACGGTGACATCACGGCAACAAGGACAGGCAGCACCCCAGCATCGGGTGGCGTGGCGGCAACGCCAGCAACCGACGTCGAATGGCTCTACAGTCTGCAATTCATCGGCAACGACCTGTTCAGGGATGGTGACAGCCTGATCCTGGGGGTGCGCTACAGCAACACGACACCGGCCAATATCTTTTCTTTCAACATCGATGCGCGGCAGCCCCTGTCGTTCGGGTGGCGGGTCAATCCCCGGGTGCTCGTGGAATATCGCTCGCCCAAGGATCCGACGACTTCGAGGAGGACCCTGGTCAAGCCATCGATTCGCGCGGAATACAAGTACTCGCGAGATCTCGAGATCGACCTGGAAGGCGGCATCGACTGGACGCGAGAGAACAGCCCCACGACCGGCAACACGAGCAATCTCGGTTACTTCGTGTCGATGGGCTATCGCTGGGACTTCTAGCCAGGATATTTCACACCCTGACAGGGTCGTGGACCCTGTCAGGGTGGTCCTCGCCTGTCAACGCCCGGGGCGGCAGGGCAGCAACCGATGCGCCGGCCGATGCTGCCGAGTCGGGCTTCGAAGCGATCACCATGCCGCCGGTCTTCCAGCGGGACTGCATCGAGATTGAGAATGGGCGGTTTCATTGGACACCCCCGCAGTGGTGGTCGATGTAACGGGCGAAGGCCTCGGCACAACGGCGAAACACCGGGCCGGGACAGGCGGGCAGGGGGCGGCTGTCTATCTCGCGCACCGGCACCAGCTCGGCGCCGGTGCCTGTCAGGAAGCACTCTTCTGCGGTATGGAGGTCGTAGGGGACCAGCGGTTGCTCCTGTACCGGAATGGCCTGTTCGCGCGCCAGGCGCAGGATCAGGGCGCGGGTGATGCCGGGCAGGGCGCCCTCGCTCACCGGCGGGGTCTGCAATACGCCATCGCGCACGACGAACAGGTTGTCGGCGGTGCCCTCGGCCACGCGGCCTTCGCGATTGAGCATCACCGCCTCGTCGGCGCCGGCGCGATTGGCCTCGATGCGCGCCAGGATGTTGTTCAGGTAGTTCAGGCTCTTGATGCGCGGATCCAGCCCATCGGGCGGCAGGCGCCGGGTGGCGGCGGTGATCAGGGACACCCCGCTGGCGCGGTCGGCGTGATTGACCATCTGCAGGGGGGCGGCGATCACGATCAAGCGCGGCTGGCGGCAGCTGCGCGGGTCGATGCCCATCGGCCCCTCGCCACGGGTGATGATCAGGCGCAGATAGCCCGTGTCTCCGTCGAAGGCGGCGATCACCGCGGCGATGGCGTCGGCCAATTCGGCGTCATGCCAGTGGCAGGGCAGTGCGATGGCTCGCGCCGAGTGGCGCAGGCGCGCGATGTGTTCGGCCAGCAGGAAGGGGTGCCCGTGATAGAAGCGGATGCCCTCGAACACTCCGTCCCCGTACAGCAGCCCGTGGTCGCTCACCGGAATGCGGGCTTCCGACAATGGCAGGACCTTGCCGTCCAGCCAACAGGTGCCTTCCATGCTGTCTTCTCCTGTATTGGTCAATGAAGTTGACTTGTTGCATTGTGCGGATGCTCTGCCTATCGTGTCAACATGGTTGACCTTGAAGATGATCACATCCGGCAGCTCAACGCAGCGCTCGAGGCGCTGCACTTCGGCTTCCGCGCACTCACCGCACACCCGGACGAGCGCCTGCGGCAGCTGGGCTATTCGCGGGTGCATCACCGCATCCTGTATTTCATCGGCCGCAACCCGGGGTGCAGTGTGAGCGAGCTGCTGGGCATCATGTGCGTCAGCAAGCAGTACCTGAACCGGCCGCTGCGGCAGCTCGTCGAAGACGGTCTGGTGGAGCGGCGCGATGATCCCGCCGATCGGCGTATTCGACGCCTGCGACTCACCGCCCGGGGGGGCGCCTGGAGGAGCAGCTCACCGGCGAGCAGCGCGAGCAGCTGGCCGAGGTGTTCGCCAAGGCCGGACCGCGTGCCGAAGCGGGCTGGCGCAAGGTGATGGCGCTGCTGGCTCAGGATATGACCGAACAGGGGATACGCACAGGCCGGTGACAACCTAAGCTTTAACTCCGCAGGAGGAAACCGCTGATGAACCGTTCCGCAACCTTGCAAAGCATCGATCCCGCTACGGGACAACAACTCACCACCTGGCCCGTGCTGGACGACACGGCACTCGATCGCTCGCTGGCGCTGGCCTCGCGGGCTGCCGACCACTGGAGTGGGCTGGCGGTCGAGCAGCGCTGTGCCGCGCTCTCTCGCCTGGCCGATGTCCTGGAATCGCAGCGTGAGCCTCTGGCGCGGCTGATCACGCAGGAGATGGGCAAGCTGCATGCCGAGGCACTGGCCGAGATCGACAAGTGTGCCTGGGTCTGCCGTTACTACGCGGAACAGGCGCCGCAGATGCTGGCTGACCAGACCGTTGCCACCGAAGCACGGCGCAGTCTGGTTGCCTTCCAGCCGCTGGGTGCGGTGCTCGCGGTGATGCCCTGGAACTTCCCCTTCTGGCAGGTGTTCCGCGCTGCTGCCCCCCATCCTGGCCGCGGGTAACGTGCTGTTGCTCAAGCACGCGTCGAACGTCATCGGCTGTGGCGAGGCGATCGCTCGCCTGATTGCCGAGGCCGGATTCCCGAGGGCGTCTTCGTGCACCTGCCGGTCGAGGCAAGGCGCGTGGCCCGCGTGATCGCCGATCGCCGGGTGGCCGCGGTGACCCTGACCGGCAGCGAGGCAGCGAGGCAGCGGGTCGCGCGGTTGCCGCCGCTGCGGGTCAAGCGCTCAAGAAATGCGTGCTGGAACTCGGCGGTTCCGATCCCTTCGTGGTGCTCGAGGATGCCGACCTGGAGCAGGCGGCCGCCACCGCCGTGACCTCGCGCTTCATGAACTGCGGACAGAGCTGCATTGCCGCCAAGCGTTTCATCGTGCTCGATGCAGTGGCCGATGCCTTCACCGAGGCCTTCGTCGAAAAGACACGCAATCTGCAACCGGGGCCACCGAGTGATTCCGGCAGCACCCTGGCACCCATGGCGCGCGCCGATCTGCGCGACGAGCTGGCCGGCCAGGTACAGGATGCAGTGAGCAAGGGGGCGCGCCGTCTGCTCGCGGGCGGGCCGGCGGAAGGCGAGGGCTGGTATTACCTCCCAGAGGTGCTGACCGATGTCACCCCGGACATGCGCGCCTGGCACGAAGAACTCTTCGGTCCGGTGGCGGTGATCTATCGCGTGTCCGACGAGGCCGAGGCACTGCGCCTGGCCAATGCCACTACCTTTGGCCTGGGCGGCAGCGTGTGGACGGAAGACCGGGGACGGGGCGAGCAGCTGGCGCGCGGACTGACCTGTGGCTGCGCCTTCGTCAACTCACTGGTGCGCAGCGACCCGCGGCTGCCCTTCGGCGGGGTAGGCGATTCCGGGTACGGGCGCGAGCTGTCGCTGGTCGGTATCCGGGAGTTCGTCAACCAAAAGACCTTGTGGATCGACTGAGGGGCAGAACAGCAGATCAAGTGGTGATGCCCTTGAGATGCGGGTCGGTCACGGCTTTCCTCTGGGGGTGAACCGCCCCGGGTTTCCCGGAGACTCCATTTCTTGAGAGGATAGAGTCTATGGATACGAGCAAGAGATATTCCCCTGAGGTCCGGGAACGGGCGGTTCGCATGGTGTTTGATCATCAGGGCGAGCATGATTCCCAATGGGCGGCGATGACCTCCATCGCGGCCAAGATCGGCTGTACTGCGCAAATGGGTGAGACAGGCCGAGCGTGATCAAGGACTGCGTGAGGGTCTGACGACGTCGGAGCGCGAGCGGCTCAAGGCCTTGGAACGGGAGAACCGGGAGCTGAGGCGGGCCAACGAGATTCTGAAGACGGCGTCGGCTTTTTTTGCCCAGGCGGAGCTCGACCGCAAACTGAAGAGATGATCGCGTACATCGACGATCACAGGGATCGTTACGGGGTCGAGCCGATCTGCGCGGTGCTGCCGATCGCCCCGTCCACCTACTATGAGCACAAGGCCCGTGAGGCCGATCCACAGCGACTGCCGCGGCGATTGCAGCGGGATCGCGCCCTGTCAGACGAGATTCGACGGATCTGGGAAGAGAACTTCCAGGTGTACGGTGCCAGGAAGGTATGGCGGCAGCTCAACCGGGAAGGCATCGAGGTAGCCCGCTGCACGGTGGAACGTCTGATGCGTGTCATGGGGTTGCGGGGTGTGGTGTGAGGCCGCCGTTGCCGGACAACGATCGGCGACACGACGGCGGAACGACCACTGGACCGGGTGAAGCGGCAGTTTACTGCCACCCGCCCGAATCAGTTGTGGGTGGCGGACATTACCTACGTGGCGACTTGGACAGGGTTTGTCTATGTGGCGTTTGTCGTGGACGTCTATGCCCGACGGATCGTGGGCTGGCGTGTCTCCCGGTCGCTGAAGACCGACCTGGTGCTGGATGCGCTGGAGCAGGCGCTATGGTCGCGCCAGGACACAGAGGGCCTGGTGCACCACAGTGACCGAGGCTGTCAGTACCTGTCGGTGCGCTACACGGAGCGCCTGGCCGGGGCCGGCATTGATGCCTCGGTCGGTAGCCGAGGGGACTCCTATGACAACGCTCTGGCAGAGACGATCAACGGTCTGTACAAGGCCGAGGTTATCTACCGGCGAGGCCCCTGGAAGCATAGGGAGGCGGTCGAATATGCCACTTTGGAGTGGGTGGACTGGTTCAACCACCGGCGGCTGCTGGAGCCTATTGGCAACGTGCCACCGGCGGAGTTGGAAGCGGCGTATTATCGCCAACAGAAAGAGTCTGCCAAGGCGGCCTGACTCAAACAAAACAGTCTCCGGAATATCCGGGGCGGTTCAGTCCGTGTCGAGCCGGAAGGCGAGCGCGCTCGTTTTCAGCTGATCGCCTTCTTCTACCGTCAACTCCTCAACCCACCCTGACGCGGGAGCGGCGAGGTAACGCCACTCTCCCTCCACATAACCAGTGACGGAAGTGACGGGTTTTTCCCGTGTACAGCCGGACAACAGCGAAAAACCCGTAATCATCACTACGAAAAATCGTTTCATTGGGAAGGCTCCTTGCAGGAAAGGGCCCGATTGAGCATCTGGCCATGAAGTTCCGGCAGTGCAGGAATGTCCATCCGTGCCTGGGGATGCTGGCCAAGGGAGATCTGCCACGGGACGCAAAACACGACAGGCGCCACGATCAGACGGGCGGCAAGGCCCGGATCTGTCACAACAATCTCGCCTTGCTGGCGGGCTCGCTCGATCAGGCGTGTAAGAGCAACCAGCAGCCGGTCAATAACCCGTGACCGGTATTCCTGCAGCAGGGTTGGAAACTGATTGCCTTCACCAATCAGTATCTTGGCGATTTTGGGCATGGGCGAATACTGGGCAAGGTTGGCGGCGAGGCGCATCAGGCGGGGAAGCATATCCAGGAGCCCCGGTGCCGTGTCCAGGGCGCGCTCGATTGCTTCAATGCGAGGCTGGGCGACGGCTTCAATGATGGCGTGAAGCATGTCCTCCTTGGGGAAAAAGTACAGATAGACCGTGCCCCTGGAGACGCCGGCCCGTCAGGCAATATCATCCATGCGCAAGGTATCCAGTGCCGCTTCAAGCAGCCGTGCGCGGCGAGCGGCCTTGGCCTGGGGCGAGCGCGCTCTCTTGCTCATGTTCGGTTCTCCTGTACTCCATATACTAACTGACCGGTCAGTTATTTGGAGTTATAGGCACTATAAACCCTCTTTTCCCCAGGAGGTACCCTTCTCATCGAGGTGGGCAAGGATCTTCCTGATCACCACTGGGTCCGCGATGCGGGATTGTCCTACTTTCGCGGACACCTGAAACATTGGGCGGGAGATGACCACGACGGGTAAGACGAGAGGGCCGTATCCAGCAGAGTTCTGACGACAGAGGGTGGAGTTGGTTCGAGCAGGGCGCATACCCAGGGTACCGGGACTGGGGTTTCAGCGTAGCGTCGAGGAGATGCCGGTAGGAGTGAGGCAACGAAAAAGGCCAACCCGGTCGGGTTGGCCTTGTGGTATTGGTGGAGGCGGCGGGAGTATTCGGCCCTTCGGGCCTCACCCCTCCGGGGCCGCCGTCGCTGCGCGCCGGCGTTGTCTCGCCCGCGGTCGCGGGCTCGGCTCGAACCCGGAACGCGGCTTCTCGTCCGCGCCGCCCCGAAACGCCAAAGGGCCACCCGTTGGGTGACCCTTTGTCATTTGGTGGAGGCGGCGGGAGTCGAACCCGCGTCCGCGGACCCTCCGCCCTCGGTTCTACATGCTTAGTCGGTCTATTGTATTTGACCGCTGGCCGCCCGACCGACAGGGCAGTTCAGCGACGAGTCCGGTAAGGTTTTAGCGATTTGGCCCCGGACGAGCCTCCTCGCGATCCCGTGAGAATCGACGCCTCGAACCTGGACGCACGGGCACGGCTCCAGTGAGACGGCACCCTACCGGGTATTAGGCGGCGAGTGCGTAGTTGTCGTCGTTGGCAACTATTGGATTTGCAGCGGATTTACGAGGTAACTGCACCTCGGCATGCACCTTGGGTTTTGCAATCCACGTCGAATGCCGTGTCGCCCCCAAATTTGGAATTTTCATTCTAGCACGTAGTTGAGACTGCCGGATGGGGCCGGAGTTCCCGACCTCAGGCGTGCTTGAAGCGGCGGGCCTTTTCGCGCGCCCAGTCGCGTTCCTTGATGTCCGCGCGCTTGTCGTGGAGTTTCTTGCCCTTGCCCAGGCCGATCTCGAGTTTGGCGCGGTCCTTCTTCCAGTAGAGGCGCAAGGGGACCAGGGTGAAGCCCTTGCGTTCGACCTGGCCGATGAGCTTGTTGAGCTCGTAGCGGTGCAGCAGCAGCTTGCGCGCCCGGGTGGGTTCGGGGCGAACGTGGGTGGAGGCGGAGGCCAGCGGGGTGATGTGGGCGCCGACCAGCCAGGCCTCGCCGTGCTGGATCATGACATAGGTGTCGTTGAGGTTGACGCGCTTGTCGCGCAGGCTCTTGACCTCCCAGCCCTGGAGCGCCAGGCCCGCCTCCCAGGTCTCGCCGATCTCGAAGTCGTGGCGGGCCTTCTTGTTGACGGCGATCAGTGAGCCGGTGTCTTTCTTCTGCTTTTTGGATTTCTTCGCCATCGGCCCATTTTATCATGACGCCGGTTGTCCGGCCGCGGCGGCTGGCGGACAATAGGCGACTTTCCGATCTGGCGGCGAGACAGGATGACAGAGAGGGTCATTCACAATCAGTGGTCTTCCCGGCTGGCCTTCATGCTGGCGGCGACCGGTTCGGCGGTCGGCCTGGGCAACATCTGGAAGTTCCCGTACATCACCGGCGAGTACGGAGGTGGCGCCTTCGTGCTGGTGTACCTGGTGTGTATCGCGCTGATCGGCATCCCGGTGATGATGGCCGAGATCCTGCTCGGGCGGCGTGCGCGTGCCAATCCGATCGATGCCTTTCGTTCGCAGGCCGAGGCCGAGGGCCGGTCGCGTGCCTGGGGCGGCGTCGGCCTGATGGGCGTGTTCGCCGGTTTCGTGATCCTCTCGTTCTACAGCGTGGTTGCCGGTTGGGCGCTGGCCTATGTGTTCGAGGCGCTGAGCGGCGCCTTCGACGGCCTGGACGGAGAAACGTCCGGCGCCCTGTTCGGGGCGCTGACCGGCTCGCCGCAACGCCTGCTGTTCTGGCACACGGTGTTCATGCTGCTGACGGTGGCGGTGGTGGCGCGCGGTGTGCGGTCGGGCCTGGAGCGCCTGGTCACGCTGTTGATGCCCTTGCTGTTGGTGTTGCTGGCGCTGTTGGTGGGTTATGCGATGGCGGCCGGTGAGTTTGCACGCGGTTTTCATTACCTGTTCGATGTCGATTTCTCCCGTGTCTTCCTGCAATGCGGTGATGACGGTGCCTGTACCTTCACTGCCGAGCCGCTGCTGGCGGCCATGGGGCATGCCTTCTTCACCCTGAGTCTGGGAATGGGCGCGATCATGGTGTACGGCTCCTACATGCCGCGCGAGGCGTCGATCGCCGGTTCCACGGTGATGATCGCCATTGCCGACACCCTGGTGGCACTGATGGCGGGGCTGGCGATCTTTCCGCTGGTGTTCGCCAACGGACTCGAGCCAGGGGCCGGGCCGGGCCTGGTGTTCGTGAGCCTGCCGATCGCCTTTGGTGCCATGCCCGGGGGGCAACTGGTGGGCGTGCTGTTCTTTCTGTTGCTGGTCTTCGCGGCCTGGTCCTCGTCGATCTCGGTGATGGAACCGGGCGTGGCCTGGCTGAGCGAGAACGGCCACCTCTCGCGGGGCCGTGCCAGCCTCATCCTTGGTGGTCTTGCCTGGCTGCTGGGGATCGGTGCGGCGCTGTCGTTCAACCTGTGGTCGGGCGAGGACTACCAGCTCTTCGGCAAGACACTGTTCGATCTCGAAGACTTCCTGGCCTCCAATGTGCTGTTGCCGCTGGGTGGCCTGTTCATCACCCTGTTTGTCGGTTGGGTAGTACGTCGGCGGGGCAGCGAGGACGAGCTGGCGATGCACAGCCCGCGCCTGTTCGGCCTGTGGTATTTCGTGATCCGCTACGTGGCGCCGGCTGGTATCGTGCTGGTGTTTCTCAACGCAATTGGAGTGGTCTGATGCCGGTAGTCGAGAAGTCCGCGCTGGTGCCGTTCTCCGATCGGCAGATGTTTGATCTGGTCAAGGACGTGGCGCGTTATCCCGAGTTCCTGCCCTGGTGCAACGGTGCCGAGCTGCTGTCGGACGACGGTCACCAGGTCTGCGGGCGCATCGAGGTGGCGCGCATGGGCGTCCGCCAGTCGTTCGCTACCTGCAACGAGTACGAGGCCCCGCACTGGATGAAGATCGAACTGGTCGAGGGGCCGTTCAAGTCGCTGCACGGCCGCTGGGACTTCCAGGCGCTGCGCGAGGATGCCTGCAAGGTGATGCTGCGGCTGGAGTTCGAGTTTTCCGGGCAGTTGATCAATGCCGCTTTCGGCAAGGTGTTCCACCAGATCGCCAATACCCTGGTCGAATCCTTCTGCAAGCGTGCCAAGGAGGTTTACGGTGGATGATGATCCGATCGCGGTCGAGGTTGCCTATGCGCGGCCCGACGAGCAGCGCATCATCGAACTGCAGGTGCCGCCGGGTACCACGGTGGCTGAAGCCATCGAACGCTCGGGCATCATCGAATACTTTCCCGAGATCGACCTTTCGAAGAACAAGGTCGGTATCTTCGGCAAGCTCTCAAAGTTGGACAAGGTGTTGCAGGCAGGCGACCGGGTAGAGATCTACCGGCCGCTGATCGCCGATCCCAAGGAGGCGCGCAAGAAACGCGCGGCGCAGGGCAAGACGATGAAGAAGGGGGCAGGGGCGGCCGCCAGGAAGAAACAGGGCACGGGGAACTGAACCCCGGCAGACCGTCCCGAAGGGCGGAATGATTCAGCCGTCGTCATCCAGGCCCACGGCTTCGGCCATGCGGCCCAGCAGGGTCTTCTTTTCAGGCTCCCAGTCCGGCACCTTGACGACGCGCGGCTTCTCGGCCGGCATCTGTTCGTCGGGTGCCTGCGGGCGGTAGTCGCCGACGATGCGCGCCAGCCGGTCGTTCTCGAAGAAGACGGCGAGGTGCTTGATCTCCTTGGGTGTGCTGCCCACGCCAATGGTGTAGGGGTAATCCCAGCGGTTGTCGTGGAACACGTCGCGCAGCGTGGGACTGCCGAGGATGAACCGGACCTGCTCGCGCGACATGCCGGGTTTCAGGCGATTCACCTGCTCCTGGGTGACGACATTGCCCTGCTGGATGGTGGGGCGGTAGATGAAGGACGCGCGGTCCAGGGCGCGTGGGATGATGTCGGTGATTCCCACCAGTTTTTCCGCACCTTCTCCGACGGTACTGCAACCGACCAGGGCGAGGTTTGCGGGCAGAATAATGAAAATGAGAAGCTTGCGCATACGCGAGTGGTTATCATTTGTTGCGGGACTGTCCATGCCGAGATCATAGCGAATCCGGCCCCGGATTACATGCCCGCCGGAACGGGAGTCAGGTCTTGGAAGATGCGGATATCAAGCGTGCGGGGCTGAAGGTCACCCTGCCGAGGGTCAAGATCCTCAAGATCCTCGAGGCCAGCGAGGCCCGCCACATGACAGCCGAAGATGTCTATCGTGCGCTGCTCGAACGAGAAGAGGAGATCGGGCTGGCCACGGTGTACCGCGTGCTGACCCAGTTCGTTGATGCCGGTCTGGTCGAGCGTCATCACTTCGAGGGCGGGCAGGCCATCTTCGAGCTGAACCGGGGGGCGCATCATGATCACATCGTCTGCCAGCAATGCGGGCGGGTCGAGGAGTTCGTGGACGAGACCATCGAGCGGCACCAGCATGCGATCGCCGAGAAACACGGCTTCGAGATCGAGGATCACTCGCTCATCATCTACGGGCGCTGCGTCAAGCTCGATTGTCCCAATCGCCGCGATTGATCAACGTGGGCTGACCCGTACCAGGAACTGTCCCAGTTTGCGTCCTCCCGGGGCCTCGGCGACCACGGGATAGAGTTCGCCCTGGCCGCCCACCGAGTATTTCACCTGCAAGGGGTCGCTCAGGGGGATGCGGAAGTTGCGGTCGTCGCCGCGGTTGCGCACGCCTTTCGGTACCCAACCCTTGAAGTTCAGCTTGGGCGACACGGTATTGTTGCCGTCGCTGAAGCTGGCCAGCAGTCTCAGGGTGTCGTCCGGGGTCAGTTCCAGCACCTCGCCATCGAGCAGCAGGCGTCTGTGGCCGTTGACCTCGACCACGAACACCCGTGTCCGCCCCGGGATGTAACGGTCAGGATGCCGACCCAGTTCGAGGTGGATCCTGGCGATCACCTTGCTCTCCTTGCGGAACACGATGTCGGTGCTCTGGTCGATGGTGAAGGTATTGCCCAGGTCGTTCAGGTCACCCTTGCCCTCGACATCGCAGGAGATGCCGCGCGGGCTGTTGGCAGCGATCTTGTTGACGGTGATGGCGTCGCCACGCTTGAGCATCAGGGGCTCGCCGGGGCGCACGATCATTGGCGTGCCGTTGACATCGATTTCCACGAACTCGATGCGCGGTGACGGCACCAGTACCTTGGGGGTCATGGGTACGATTTCCAGCTCGCGCATGAACTCGTTGATCACCAGGTTGTGGTGCAGCACCTTCAACTTCAGCGACGGCAGGTTCTTGGAGGCCTCGACGCCGAAGGCCGGCAGGCAATGCTGGCGCAGGGCGTACCAGGTCGCCGTCTTGCGCATTGCCGGGTAGGGCGTTTTCGGGTCGTCAGTGTGAGTATTGAAAAAGTGCAGGTGATACTCGGTCTGCGGGATCTTGCGGTTGACCCGTTCGAGCACGCGGCGCGCCATCTCGCCCAGCTTTAGGTGGCGGCCATCGGTGCATTCGTATTCCTCGGTGTCGGCGATCAGTGACTGGCCATAACGCTTGGGATTGTGCAGCGCGTCTTCCCAGGTCGGGCGATGAAAACCCCAGCCGTCGTGCAGGTGCAGGAACAGGTCGGCCTCGCCCATCAGTTCCTTGAGCTTGGCCACCACCTTCAGCATGAACCGTCCCGGGTTTCCCGGAGACTCCATTTCTTGAGAGGATAGAGTCTATGGATACGAGCAAGAGATATCCCCCTGAGGTCCGGGAACGGGCGGTTCGCATGGTGTTTGATCATCAGGGCGAGCATGATTCCCAATGGGCGGCGATGACCTCCATCGCGGCCAAGATCGGCTGTACGCCGGAGACGCTGCGCAAATGGGTGAGACAGGCCGAGCGTGATCAAGGACTGCGCGAGGGTCTGACGACGTCGGAGCGCGAGCGGCTCAAGGCCTTGGAACGGGAGAACCGGGAGCTGAGGCGGGCCAACGAGATTCTGAAGACGGCGTCGGCTTTTTTTGCCCAGGCGGAGCTCGACCGCAAACTGAAGAGATGATCGCGTACATCGACGATCACAGGGATCGTTACGGGGTCGAGCCGATCTGCGCGGTGCTGCCGATCGCCCCGTCCACCTACTATGAGCACAAGGCCCGTGAGGCCGATCCACAGCGACTGCCGCGGCGATTGCAGCGGGATCGCGCCCTGTCAGACGAGATTCGACGGATCTGGGAAGAGAACTTCCAGGTGTACGGTGCCAGGAAGGTATGGCGGCAGCTCAACCGGGAAAGCATCGAGGTAGCCCGCTGCACGGTGGAACGCCTGATGCGTGTCATGGGGTTGCGGGGTGTGGTGCGAGGCCGCCGTTGCCGGACAACGATCGGCGACACGACGGCGGAACGACCACTGGACCGGGTGAAGCGGCAGTTTACTGCCACCCGCCCGAATCAGTTGTGGGTGGCGGACATTACCTACGTGGCGACTTGGACAGGGTTTGTCTATGTGGCGTTTGTCGTGGACGTCTATGCCCGACGGATCGTGGGCTGGCGTGTCTCCCGGTCGCTGAAGACCGACCTGGTGCTGGATGCGCTGGAGCAGGCGCTATGGTCGCGCCAGGACACAGAGGGCCTGGTGCACCACAGTGACCGAGGCTGTCAGTACCTGTCGGTGCGCTACACGGAGCGCCTGGCCGGGGCCGGCATTGATGCCTCGGTCGGTAGCCGAGGGGACTCCTATGACAACGCTCTGGCAGAGACGATCAACGGTCTGTACAAGGCCGAGGTTATCTACCGGCGAGGCCCCTGGAAGCATAGGGAGGCGGTCGAATATGCCACTTTGGAGTGGGTGGACTGGTTCAACCACCGGCGGCTGCTGGAGCCTATTGGCAACGTGCCACCGGCGGAGTTGGAAGCGGCGTATTATCGCCAACAGAAAGAGTCTGCCAAGGCGGCCTGACTCAAACAAAACAGTCTCCGGAATATCCGGGGCGGTTCAACAGGGTCTTGCCGGGCTTGTCACCCTTGATACGGTAGATGTTCAGCTCGTAGTCCGAGCCCTGGAAGAACACGCTGTGGGTGGATTGTGCCCACACCCAGACAGGGAAAAGCAACAGGGTCAGGCCGACTGGCAGGGTCAAGCATTTCATAGGGGATTCCAGGTTTCCCGTTCGATCCACAGGTGTTGCCCGCAGCCGCTGATGATCAGCGTCTTGTGTCCGGTGTCGCTCAGTTCACGATTGCGGTAGTGCTGGATGAAGCCCACCCGAAAGCGGTTGGGACCCAACCGCTGGATCTGCAGATCGTCGATGCTGATGTGCTGCTGGGGGCGGCGCGTGAAGACCCTCCGCTTGAAAGCCTTGAAGGCTGCCAGGTCGCGCCCCTTGCTGTCGCGGAAGTTTTCGGCATAGCGCGCCACGTAATCGTCGAGGTCGCGCTGGTTCCAGACGGTCAGCCAGTCCAGTACAAAGCGTTCGACCCGCGTTTCCGGGATCAATGCCGGTGGCAGCGGGGAATATTCTTCCGACAGCAGGCGCAGGCGGTCGTCGGACTTCTGGAAGAACAGGCGCTTGCGGCCGCGGCTGTTGATGGTGCTGGCGCAATAGGTCTGCACGAAATCGAACACGACCTGTTCGTGATTCTCGCGCAGGGCGACCACCTGTTCGGCCTCGATGATGCGTTGCCGCTGGTGACGGAAGATACGCTGCTTGCGCGCCAGCCAGGTGCGTTTGCTCAATCTCCCCACGCCGCGGAAGGCCGGGTCGAGCATGTTCTCGAGCTGGTCGAAGCGTCCCTTTTCCCAGGCGTCGAGAAATTGGTCGAGCACGCCGAGCAGGCGCTGGCGTTCCTTTTCGTAGGTGGCAGTGTCCACGAAGTCGAGCTTGTCGGTGATCACCACCGGGGTGTCGGGATGGATGGCATCGCGCAGGGTGCGGATGTCGTCGTTGGCGAAGGCCACGCAGCCCAGGGTAGCCTGCTTGTCCTTGTCCTTGTCCTTGTCCTTGTCCTTGTCCTTGTCCTTGTCCTTGTCCTTGTCCTTGTCCTTGTCCTTGTCCTTGTCCTTGTCCTTGTCCTTGTCCTTGTCCTTGTCCTTGTCGTTGTCGTTGTCGTCGCGTCCGTGCAGCCAGATGCCGCTGCCGTTGCGTCCCTTCAGACGGTCGATGGGGTTGGGATAGTCCAGCGGGAAGGCCCCGGAGCCATAGCGTGCGTCCAGTGCCTCGTCGGGCAGGTAGCGCAACACGTGATAGATGCCTTCCGGTGTCTTGCGATCACCCACCCGGTACTTGCGCCCGTCGTTCTCGCCGAGCATGAGGCCGTCGAACCGGAGCCGGGTCTGTGGTGGGTCGCCCAGTTCGAGCAACCAGGCGCGCTTGCTGGCCTTCTCCACCAGCAGCACGGTGCCCTGGTCCACGTTCCGGGTGAATACGTGCGCCGGGTAGGGGCCAGTGGCCGCCTGGACCGGGACGGTCAGTATCAGCGCGATCAGCGCCAGGGGGAGAAGACGATTCATTGCATCGTGTTCGTTGACAAGGGAGTGATATCGAGTGGTCCGCGCGGGGCGAATGCTACTGGATCGGCCAGGACAAGAACAGTCCGTGTGGTGGGCATCAGTCGGTCGGCGGCAACATCTCGCGGGCGTGTGCCAAGGTCTGCGCGGTGATCTCGACACCACCGAGCATGCGCGCGATCTCCTCGATACGGTGCTCGTGGTCGAGTGGCCTGATGGTCGTCTCGGTGGCCTCCTGCGAGGTGTGCTTGACCACCTGCAGGTGATGGTGGGCCTGGGCGGCGACTTGTGGCAGGTGGGTCACGCAGAGGACCTGCCGGCGGCGCCCCAGCTCGTGCAACAGGCGACCGACGATCTCGGCCACAGCGCCGCCGATGCCGACGTCCACCTCGTCGAAGATCAGGGTGGGGATGTCGCCGCAGTCGGCGGTAGCCACCTGGATGGCCAGCGAGATGCGTGACAACTCGCCGCCGGAGGCGGCATCGGCCAGTGGTGCGACCGGTTGGCCGGGGTTGGCCGCCACCTGGAACAGGATCCGGTCGATGCCGTGGCGCGTGGGCTCGTCGTGGGGTTCGCACAGGACCTCGAAACGCCCACCCTGCATGTTCAGGGTCTGCATCGACTCGGTGACGACAGCGGACAGGCGTGCTGCGGCCTCGCGTCGGGCGGCGCTCAGTGCCTCGGCGGCCTGCCGGTAGGCAGCCTCGAGTTCGGCAACACGGGTGGCGAGCCGAGCCAGGCGTTCGTCGGCGGCATCCAGGGTGTCGCGCTCCTCGCTGAAGCGCGCCAGCAGCTCGGGCAGTTCGGCAACCTCCACCCGGTGCTTGCGTGCCAGTTCGTGCAACTGGCCGAGCTGCTCGTCCAGGGCCTGCAGACGCGCCGGGTCGTTCTCCATGGCGTCGTGGTAGTGGCGCAGCGATTGCGCGGCCTCGTTGATCTGGATGAGCGCCGAGTCCAGCAGCTCGGCGACTGGCCGCAGTTCCTCGTCGAGCGCAAGCAGGGCCTTGAGCTGGCGCTGCATGGCCCCGAGCCGGCCGGCGAGATCGTCCTCACCGTCGGCCAGCCCGACGGCGATCTCGCCGGTTTCGCGTTGCAGGCGTTCGGCATGGGCCAGGCGGTGGTGCTCGGCTTCCAGTTCGGCGAGCCGTCCGGCGGCCTCGACCAGGGGCTCGAGCTCGGCGATCTGAAAGAGCAGGTAGTCGAGCCGGTTGTGACGGTCTTCCGCCGCCTGGCGCAGGCGCTCGTATTCCTCGCGCGCGGCCTGCAGGGCGGTGAAATGTTCGGCCACTTCACGGGCGGCCAGCTCCAGCCCGCCGTAACGGTCGAGCAGTTCGCGCTGCGCGGCCGGTCGCAACAGGGACTGGTGGGCATGCTGTCCGTGGATGTCGAGCAGGCGCTCGCCGAGTTCGCGCAGCAATGCCTGCGGCACCGGGCGGCCGTTGATGTAGGCGCGCGAGCGGCCTTCGCGCACCAGGACGCGCCGCAGCTGGCAGGCGCCATCCTCGTCCAGGTCGTGATCGCGCAGCCAGTCGGCCGCTGCCGGGCAGTCGGCCAGGTCGAATTCGCTGCTGACCTCGGCGCGCTCGCAACCGGCGCGGATCAGGGCCGGCGATGCCTTGTCGCCCAGGGTGAGGCCGAGGGCGTCGATCAGGATCGACTTGCCGGCGCCCGTCTCGCCGGTCAGCGCGGTCATGCCGGCGGCGAAGTCGAGCGCCAGCTCACGCACGATCACCAGGTCGCGGATGGCCAGGTGCACCAGCATCAGCTGTGTTTCCCTCCCCAGTGCAGCTTGGTACGCAGGATCTGGAAGTGATCGTGACCGGCCGGGTGGATCAGGCGCAAGGGGGGCGAGTGGCGGCGCAGCACCACGTCTTCACCGGGTCCGACCTCGAGGGTGACCTGGCCGTCGCAGGTGACGCGCACGTGGTCGGGCAGCGTCTTGCCACAGACCCGCAGGCGCACCACGTTACGGCCGTGCACCACGATCGGTCGGTTGCTCAGGGTATGCGGGCAGATCGGTACCAGGGCAATGGCATCCAGCGCCGGGCTGAGCAGGGGGCCTCCGCCCGAGAGGGCGTAGGCGGTCGATCCGGTGGGTGTGGAGACGATGATGCCATCCGAGCGCTGGGTGTCGATGAAGCTGTCGTCCACCCAGGTCTCGAATTCGATCATGCGCGCGGTGTTCCACTTGTGCAGCACCACGTCGTTGAGCGCCAGCTCGGGCGGCTGTTCGCCCACCTGGCAGCTCAGCAGGAAGCGTTCTTCCTCTTCGTAACGGCCATCCAGCACGTTCCCCAGGGTGTCGCGCATGGCATCGGGCGAGATATCCACCAGGAAGCCCAATCGTCCCAGGTTCACTCCCAGCAGCGGAATCTGGCTGTCGCCCAGGCGGCGCGCGCTGCTCAGGAAAGTGCCGTCGCCACCGACGATAATCGCCAGGTCGCAGCGGTGACCCATCTCCTCGGTGGCGAAATGGCGCGAAAGGCCCAGCGCCCGCGCGGTATGGCGGTCGGGAAACACCTCCAGCCCTCGCTCGCCGAGAAACGTGATGGCCTGACGCAGGGTGTTCACCAGGTCCTCGCTGGTGTCGTCGGGCTTGGCGATCAGCGCGATGCGGTGAAACTCCGGGGTGTTGTTCAAGGTGTGATCCGTCGGTCGAAAAGGGCTGCCAAAAAACTAGCATGTTGCCCCCGGCCATGAAAGAACCCGGTTCGCAGTGCGCTTGACTCCCCGGAAAACGCCTCCACATAATCGGTTGCCCGTTGTCCGGGCGCATGTGCCGCGTTCGACGACAGTCGGCCGGTGTCGGTAGGTTCCGTGCAGTGACCCGGAGTCGGATGGTGTCGAGAGCCCCAGCAGAGCAGATCAGCGAGCGCGCGCAGCACTTTCTCAAGGTGCTGATCGAACGCTATATCCGTGACGGCCAGCCGGTCGGCTCGCGTACCTTGGCGCGTGATTCGGGTCTGGACCTGAGTCCTGCCACCATCCGCAACGTGATGGCCGATCTCGAGGAGCTGGGTCTGGTGGCCTCGCCACACACCTCGGCCGGGCGGGTGCCAACAGCCGCCGGCTACCGCCTGTTCGTCGATTCGCTGTTGTCGATCAAACCGCTGAATCGCAAGACGGTGGACCAGTTGCAGCAGCAGCTCCCCAGCGCCAACACACCAGGCGAGATCGTCGAGTCGGCCTCACGCCTGCTCTCCAGCATGACCCGCCTGGCCGGGGTGGTGATGGTGCCCAAGCGCAACCAGGAGCGGGTGCGGCAGATCGAGTTCGTACCGCTCTCGGGCACCCGGGTGCTGGCGGTGCTGGTGACCTCGGCGGGTGAGATCCTCAACCGTATCATCGAGACCGGGCGCCGCTTCGAACGCAGCGAGCTCGAACAGCTATCGAACTACATCACCGAACACTACGCCGGGCACGATCTGGAGAGCGTGCGCCGCCTGGTGCTCGACGACATGCAGGCCACTCGTGAGCGTATGGACGACTTGATGGCCGAGGCCCTGCGCATGGCCCAGGTGACGTTCTCGACAGATGCCGAGGACGAGGCGGACGTGGTGGTCTCCGGCCAGACCAACCTGATGGACTTCGACGAGCTGGCGCGCATGGACCGCTTGCGTGAGTTGTTCGAGGTCTTCGCCGAGAAACAGCAGATGCTGCACCTGCTCGATCGCTGCCTGGAGGTCGACGGGGTGCAGATCTACATCGGCGAGGAGTCCGGCTACGAGACCCTGCGCGACTGCAGTATCATTACCTCGCCCTACAAGGTCGACGACGAGGTGGTCGGGGTGCTCGGCGTGATCGGCCCGACCCGGCTGCCCTACGACAAGGTCATCCCCATCGTCGATGTCACCGCGCAGTTGCTGGGTGCGGCGCTGAAGTTTCGGTCTTGATTTCCCCGGATACGGCCCCATATCGCAGGCAGCGTCTATGCAGCCTGAATGGGTGAGGCTGCTTTTAGTTTTGAATCAAAGTCTTAGCAAGAGGTTCTTGATGAACGACATCAACAAGGAGGCGGCTGCCGAGCCGCAAGAAGAAGCTGTCGACTCCTTCGAGGAGGAGCTGCAGGAGATCGAAGCCGAGGCCGCCGAAATCGAGCAGGATGCCGACGAGCTCAACCGGCTGCTTGCCGAGGCGCGCGCCAGGGCCGACGAGACCTACGACAAGCTGATGCGTGCCCATGCCGAGATAGAGAACCTCAAGCGCCGGCACGCACAGGAGGTCGAAAAGGCGCACAAGTTTGCGCTGGAGAAGTTCGTCTCCGAGTTGCTGGGGGTGCGTGACAGCCTCGAGCTGGGCTTTGCGGCCGCGCAGGACGAGAGCACGGATGTGGCCAAGCTGCGCGAAGGCACCGAGCTGACGCTGAAGATGCTGGCCGACGTGATGGGCAAGTTCGGTGTCGAACAGCTCGACCCGGTGGGGCAGGCTTTCGATCCGGAGTACCACCAGGCCATGGCCACGGTGCCGCGCGCCGATGTCGAGCCGAACACCGTGGTGGACGTGATTCAGAAGGGATACACCCTGAACGGGCGCCTGGTGCGTCCGGCGCTGGTCGCGGTCTCCAAAGCCGCCGAAGGCGACGGCGGGGCTTGAAAGCGGGCAGGCCAGCCCCACATGAGCAACAGTTTTGAAGATTAGCCAAAAGACGGAGAACCCCAATGGGCAAGATCATCGGTATTGACCTCGGAACCACCAACTCCTGTGTCGCCGTGATGGAGGGCGACACCCCCAAGGTCATCGAGAACAGCGAAGGCGCACGCACCACACCTTCGGTCGTGGCCTTCACCAAGGATGGCGAGATCCTGGTTGGCCAGTCGGCCAAGCGTCAGGCCGTGACCAACCCGGAGAACACCCTGTTTGCCATCAAGCGCCTGATCGGTCGTCGCTTCGAGGACGACGTGGTCAAGCGTGACCAGGACATCGTGCCTTACAAGATCGTCAAGGCCGACAATGGCGACGCCTGGGTGGAGGTCAACGGCAAGAAGATGGCTCCACAGGAGATCTCGGCCAAGGTCCTGCAGAAGATGAAGAAGACCGCCGAGGACTACCTGGGCGAGCCGGTGACCGAGGCGGTCATCACGGTGCCGGCCTACTTCAACGACTCGCAGCGTCAGGCTACCAAGGACGCCGGGCGCATCGCCGGCCTGGAGGTCAAGCGCATCATCAACGAGCCGACCGCCGCAGCCCTGGCCTACGGCATGGACAAGTCGCCCGGCGACAAGAAGCTGGCCGTCTACGACCTGGGCGGTGGTACCTTCGACGTGTCCATCATCGAGGTGGCCGAGATCGACGGCGAGCGCCAGTTCGAGGTGCTGTCCACCAACGGGGACACCTTCCTCGGTGGTGAAGACTTCGACATGCGCATCATCGACTACCTGATCGACGAGTTCAAAAAGGAGCAGGGCGTCGATCTGCGCCAGGACCCGCTGGCCCTGCAGCGCCTGAAGGAAGCCGCCGAAAAGGCCAAGATCGAGCTGTCCTCGAGCCAGCAGACCGACATCAACCTGCCGTACATCACGGCCGATGCGAGCGGTCCCAAGCACATGAACATCAAGCTCACCCGCGCCAAGCTGGAGGCGCTGGTGGACGACCTGGTGCAGCGCACCCTCGAGCCGTGCAAGACCGCACTGGCCGATGCCGGCCTGTCCGCCTCGGATATCGACGATGTCATCCTGGTCGGCGGTCAGACCCGCATGCCCAAGGTGCAGGAAGTGGTCGAGCAGTTCTTCGGCAAGGCGCCGCGCAAGGACGTCAACCCCGACGAGGCGGTGGCCATTGGTGCTGCCATACAGGGTGGCGTGCTCGCCGGTGACGTGAAGGACGTGCTGTTGCTCGACGTGACCCCGCTGAGCCTGGGTATCGAGACCATGGGTGGGGTGATGACCAAGCTGATCGAAAAGAACACGACCATCCCGACCCGGGCCTCGCAGATCTTCTCGACGGCCGAGGACAACCAGACTGCGGTCACCGTGCACGTGCTGCAGGGTGAGCGGGAGCAGGCTGCGGCCAACAAGTCGCTGGGTCGCTTCGACCTGACCGACATCCCGCCGGCGCCGCGCGGGGTGCCGCAGATCGAGGTCAGCTTCGACATCGATGCCAACGGCATTCTGCACGTTTCTGCCAAGGACAAGGCGACTGGCAAGGAACAGTCGATCAAGATCACGGCCTCCTCCGGCCTGTCCGAGGAAGAGATCGAGCGGATGGTCAAGGATGCCGAGATGCATGCCGAGGAAGACAAGAAGTTCCAGGAGCTGGTCACCGCGCGCAACAGCGCTGACGCCCTGATTCACGCCACCCGCAAGTCCATGGACGAGCTGGGCGACAAGCTCGAGGCCGACGAGAAGGAAAAGATCGAGAAGGCTATTGCCGAGCTCGAAGAGGCCATGAAGGGTGACGACAAGGACGCCATCGAGGCCAAGACCAAGGCACTTGCCGAGGCCTCGAACAAGATGGCCGAGCGCCTCTACCAGCAGCAGGGCGGTGACGCCGGGGCTGCCGCGGGAGCAGCCGGTGCAGCCGCAGGAGCCGCGGGTGCCGGTGCGGCCTCGGGAGAGGCCGACGACGATGTCGTCGATGCCGAGTTCGAAGAGGTGGACGACAAGAAGTAAGGCGATGTCGCTCGTTTGAATATCGCCACCCGGAACGTGCGGTTCGCGAGGACCGCGCGTTCTGGCGTTTTCGGGCATGCGGTATGATGCGCCGCCCGGTGGACGCGGGCCGGGTCACGAGACAGAGTGAGAATCCATGTCGAAGCGTTGCTATTACGAGGTCCTGGGCATCCAGCGCAATGCCAGCGAGGCCGAGATCAAGAAGGCCTATCGCCGGCTGGCCATGAAGTATCACCCCGATCGCAACAGCGGCGAGGGCGCGGCCGAGGCGGAGCTCAAGTTCAAGGAGGTCAAGGAGGCCTACGAGGTCCTCTCCGACTCGCAGAAGCGGGCGGCCTATGACCAGTTCGGCCATGCCGGCGTGGACGGTGCGGCCGCCGCCGGGGCAGGGGGCTTCGGTGGCGGCGGGGCCAGCTTCAGCGACATCTTTGGCGACGTGTTCGGCGACATCTTCGGTGGCGGCCGAGGTGGACGCCAGCAGGTCTATCGTGGCGCCGATCTCCGCTACAACCTGGAGCTGAGCCTCGAGGATGCAGTGGCCGGCACCACGGTCAAGATCAAGGTGCCCACCTGGACCCAGTGCGAGACCTGTGGCGGCAGCGGTGCGCGCAAGGGCAGTGCGCCCAAGACCTGCGGCACCTGTCACGGCGCGGGGCAAGTGCGTCTGCAGCAGGGCTTCTTCTCGGTACAGCAGACTTGCCCGGCCTGCCACGGTCGCGGGGAGGTCATCGAAGACCCCTGTCCCACCTGTCATGGCCAGGGCCGGGTGCAGAAGACCAAGACCCTCTCGGTCAAGGTGCCGCCGGGCGTGGATACCGGCGACCGCATCCGCCTGGCGGGCGAGGGCGAGGCCGGCGAGAATGGCGGACCGCCCGGTGACCTGTACGTACAGGTGCACGTGCGCGAGCATCCCATCTTTACCCGGGACGACGCCAACCTGTACTGCGAGATGCCCATCCCCTTCACCCGTGCGGCGCTCGGCGGCGAGGTCGAGGTGCCCACCCTCGATGGCAAGGTCAAGCTCAAGATTCCCGAGGGCACTCAGACCGGGCGCATGTTCCGCTTGCGTGGCAAGGGGGTGAAGCCGGTGCGTGGCGGCCCGCAGGGCGATCTCATCGTCCGTGTCGTGGTCGAGACCCCGGTCAAGCTCACCGCCGAGCAGCGCCGGCTGATCGAGGAACTCGACCAGTCGCTCACCGGTGGTGGCAGCAAGCACAGTCCCAACGCCCACGGCTGGCTGGACAAGGTGAAAGGATTCCTGAAGGACGTGGGACTGTAGGTTCTGTCAACCACAAAGCACACAAAGGCCACGAAGGGGGCGGGGGCGTTTCGCGACCGTGCGAGGGGATGAAACCGCCAAGGGCGCAAAGGACGCGAAGGGTTTGAAGGGAAATTTTCTGGTTTGGTTACACTTTGACTGCTTTGTGAACGCTCTGACGAAGTGGCCAAAGAGCGTTCCTTGCGATGCTTTGCGTGCTTGGCCACCTTGGCGGTTTATCCAAGCGAGGGCGTGCCGAGACGTAATCTCTGAAATCCTTTGTGCGCTTTGTGTTCTTTGTGGTTCATCTGTGGCTTCTCCAATCCATCTAAAACCATCCCGGCAGGGTACAATCGGGGCGGGTTCATTCAGAGCAATTCGATAGAGAACAGATCATGATGCGAGTCGCAGTCGTCGGCGCCGCCGGGCGCATGGGCCGGAACCTCATCCAGGCCGTCCACCAGCACCCCGAACTGGAACTCACCGCTGCCACCGAGCGGCCTGATTCGGAGATGATCGGCCTGGACGCCGGTGAACTGGCGGGGGTGGGGCGTCTGAACGTGTCGATCTCGCACAGTCTCACCAAGGTGGTGGACCAGTTCGACGTGGTCATCGACTTCACCAGCCCCGATGCCACCATGATCCACCTCGACATCTGCCGCGAGCACGGCCGCAAGATGGTCATCGGCACCACCGGCCTGAGCGATGCACAGAAGGCGCGCATCGACCAGGCGGCCAAGGACATCGCCATCGTCTTTGCGCCCAACATGAGCATTGGCGTCAATCTCTGCTTCAAGCTGCTGGAACTGGCCGCGCGGGTGATGGGCGATGACGCCGACATCGAGATCATCGAGGCTCATCACCGCCACAAGGTCGATGCTCCTTCCGGCACCGCCCTGCGCATGGGTGAGGTCGTGGCCGAGACGCTGGGGCGCGACCTCAAGGAAGTCGCGGTCTATGGCCGCGAAGGCCACACCGGCCCGCGTGACCGGCGCACCATCGGCTTCGAGACCATCCGTGCCGGCGACGTGGTCGGCGAGCACAACGTCTGGTTCGCTACCGAAGGCGAGCGCGTGGAGATCGTGCACAAGGCCTCCAGCCGCATGACTTTTGCCAACGGGGCGGCGCGTGCCTGCGCCTGGCTGGCCGGGCAGGACAAGGGGCGCTTCGACATGCAGGACGTGCTCGGGCTGCGCTGAACGGCGCACTGAAGATGCCTTGCGGCTGAGGCAGGAGTGTTTCACCCACAAGGGTCACGCAGTGCATAAGGGCCCCGGGGCGGCGGTCAGAGCTGCCCGCCCAGTTCCATCAGTATCCGACCTTCAGGATGATGGCTCGCCGGGCCATCGGGACCGTAGTACCAGGCTATCGCGGCGCGGACCAGGTGACGCTGGCGACGGGGGATGGTGGCCGGGCCGTCGTCCGCGGCGAGCTGGCGGGCGGTATCGAGCAGGGTCTCGCGGGCGACCTGGGCGCAGGGCGAGCCGCCGGGTGGATAGGCGGCTTCCACATAGGTACGCAGGGCCTCGGCCAGCTGCACGGCTTGTTCCGGCGAGCAGTCGAGGGTGACGACCCTTCCCGCCATCAACTCTTGCCGTAGACCGGGATGGCCGCGCCGGTGACGCAGCGCGCGGCGTCGGAAGCGAGAAACAGCACCACATCGGCCAGTGCCTCGGGCGGCACCCACTGGCTGTGATCTGCGTCGGGCATGGCCTCGCGGTTCTGCGGGGTGTCGATGGTGCCGGGCAGGATGCAGTTGACGGTGATGTCGTCAAACTTCGTCTCGGCGGCGATGGATTTGGTGAGCGTCTTGACCGCGGCCTTGGAGGCGCAATACGGCCCCATGCGCCCCTTGGCTTGCAGGGCGGCGCGCGCCGATACGTTGATGATCCGTCCCCAGCCGTTCTCCAGCATGCTGGGCAGCGCGGCGCGGCAGGTGTAGAACACCGAGCGCGCGTTGAGGTTCATCATGAAGTCCCAGTCGCGGTCTTCGGTATCCTGGATCAGCGGTCCCATGGTGAAGCCGCCGGCGATGTTGGCGAGGATGTCGATGCGGCCGAAGCGGTCGATCACCGCCTGCAGGGTGGCGCTCACCGATTCGGGCTTGAGCAGGTCGACCGCGAAGGCCTGCGTCTCGGCGCCGGCAGGCAGTTGCTCGTCGATCACCGCCTGGATCACCGGTTCGCTCAGGTCGAGCAGAGCGACGCGCGCGCCGCGTTCGGCAAAGGCGCGTGCCACCGCGCGTCCCAGGTTGCCGGCGGCGCCGGTGACGACCGCTACCTTGTTGTCGAATTCGCTGGACATGGGGTTCCTCTCTGGCACGTTGTCTGCTTGTGGTTCTTCGATTCCATCAGCATAGCAGGACAGGAGATGACGACAGTGCCGCAATTGCCGGGTATGAAACAGGGTTTCGAGCGGCTGTTCGAGGCCCCCCCGGCAGCGACGCCGGAGGGAGAGGCGTTCGGTGCAGAGCTGAAACGCTTGTTCGCCGATGACAAGCTGGAGATCGAGGAGCTGCCGCCCGAATTGCAGGCGCTGCTGCGCCAGTGGCTGGCCGGTGGGGCCGAGCTGCCGCTGCCGCTCGCCGGAGGCGGCCAGGTATTGCCGTCGGGGGTGGCGGGGGAGGGGCAGTCATCTGCCGCGTCGTTCGCCACGATCGGCAATCTGCTCTCGCAGCGGTCGGCCGGTGGTTCGGGTGATGCCCTGTCGGCAGCGATGGCTGCCGCGCTCGAATCGGTCGATTCCGAGGTCTCCGGATTCGATGATCTCCTGGCCCTGGCCGACAACGCCCGTCAGGCCCTGGTGGACGCGAGCGCGGCCGGCGAGGCGCTGGCCAGCGCCGCCGGCGCGCGCCCTGCCGGCCCGCGAATTGCTGGCGATGCCCCTGCCGCAGCCGGTGGGCAGTCCGCCCTGGGGAGGGGCCCTGGGCGAGCGCCTGCAATGGATGGTCAAGGGTGATGTGCAGCAGGTGGAACTGAAGATCTCACCGCCCAACCTGGGGCCGCTGGAGGTGCGTCTGACCATCAACAACGACAAGGCCAGCGTGAGCTTCGTGTCGCATCACGCCCTGGTGCGCGACGCCGGCAGGCGATGCCCTGGATGAAGGCGTGATCGGCGAGCAGCAGGCTGGCGCCCTTGTCGGGAAGGGACTACTGGATCTGTTCGCCTGAGTCCGGCGACCCGGTTCAATCCACGACCGCCTCGCTGCTATGATGTGCGCGTTACCTGAGGAGGGGGATACGCGTGCGCAGCCTGATCAAACTCATTGTCGCCGTCCTGTTGATGGTGCTTGGAGCAGCCTTCGCCATCGTCAACGAGCAGCCGGTGGAGCTGGATCTCTACTTCGTGGCTGTGAACATGCCCTTGTCGATGATCCTGTTGCTGGCCATAGGGGGCGGTATCCTGCTTGGTTCGCTGGCGAGTTTCCTCTATTTCGTGAAGATCCGGAAAGAGAACGCGAACTTGCGGCGCCAGGCGCGCCTGGCCGAGCAGGAGGTGAAGAACCTCCGCAGCCTGCCGATCAACGATCACTGACACTGTCATGCAGGAACTCCTCTGGTTGCTGCTGCCTGTCGCCGCCGCCTCCGGCTGGTGGGCGGCCACGCGCAGCCTGCGCAAGAAGCTCGCAGCCGGCCAGCGGCGTCACGATCCCGCCTATTTTCGGGGGTTGAACCATCTGCTCAACGAGGAGCCGGACAAGGCCATCGATGTCTTCATCGAGATGCTCGAGGTGGACAGTGATACCGTGGAGACTCACCTGGCGCTGGGCAACCTGTTCCGTCGGCGCGGCGAGGTCGATCGTGCCATTCGCATCCATCAGAACCTGATCGCGCGTCCGGCGCTCACCACCGAACAGCGAGGCCAGGCGCTGCTGGAGCTGGGCCAGGACTACCTGCGCGCGGGGCTCTACGACCGTGCCGAGAACCTGTTCAACGAGCTGCGCCAGCACAAGCTGCACCTGCCACATGCCCTGCGCCACCTCCTCACCATCTATCAGCAGGAAAAGGACTGGGAAGCCTGCCTGCGGATCGCCGACGAGCTTGAACGTCATGCCGACGCCGATCTATCGGTCGAGCGTTCGCAATACTATTGCGAACTGGCCGGCGAGGCCGAACGCCGGGGACAGCGCAAGCGGGCCGTGGTGCTGTTGCGCAAGGCCCTGGCAGCCGACCGGGGCTGCGTGCGCGCCAGCCACCAACTGGCCCGCATGGAGCGCGAGTCGGGCAGTGCCGCCGATGCCGTCAAGCTGTATCTCGCCACTGTGGAGCGGGATCCGGACTACCTGCCCGAGGTGATAGAGGAGATCGTGCAGACCAATCGCGCACTGGGGCGCCACGATCGTCTGCGCCAGTTCCTCGAGGATATGGCGGCGCGCCACCCCAACCGGGGCGCGGAACTGCACCTGGTGGACCTGATCCGCGAGACCGAGGGTGAGCAGGCAGCACTCGACTACCTGAACGATTACATCGCGCGTACGCCGTCGCTGCTGGGTCTGATGCGCCTGCTGGAGCTGCGCTGCGATCGCGCCGGTGGACACAACGACACCCTGCTCGGCCAGGTTCGCGACCAGCTGCGGCGGCTGATGCGCGAGCGCGCCGTCTACCAGTGTGGCCGGTGCGGTTTCGAGGCCAAGCAGCTGCACTGGCAGTGTCCGAGTTGTCATGCCTGGGCGACTATCCGGCGCCGTCCGCTGCACGATGCGGACGGCTGATTTCCTGCAATACGAGAATCTGTCATGAGCGAAGTTTTCTCCCCCCGCGTGATCGTGGCCCTGGACTACCCCGCCGAGGCGCCTGCCCTGGCGCTGATCGACCAGCTGGACCCCGGCATATGCCGGCTGAAGATCGGCAAGGAGATGTTCACCCGCCTGGGACCGGATTTCGTGCGTCGGGTGATCGATCGCGGCTTCGAGGTATTCCTGGACCTCAAGTACCACGACATCCCCAACACCGTGGCCGCGGCCTGCGAGGCGGCCGCCGACCTGGGCGTGTGGATGCTCAACCTGCATGCTTCGGGCGGGCGACGCATGATGGAGACGGCCATGGCGCGCCTGGCACAGCGCCACGAACGCCCCCTGCTGGTCGCGGTGACCATCCTCACCAGCCTGGGAGCCGATGAGCTGGCCGAGATCGGCTTTGTCGGCAGTCCCGAGGAAAATGTGCAGCGGCTGGCCGGCCTGGCCGCGGATTGCGGGCTCGACGGCGTGGTCTGCTCGCCACGCGAGGCGGCCACCCTGCGTGCGCAGCAGGGCGATGATTTTCTGCTGGTGACCCCGGGGGTGCGTCCGGCGACCGCTTCGCTGGACGACCAGACCCGGGTGATGACCCCCGGCGATGCCATCCGCGCCGGCTCCAGTCACCTGGTGGTGGGCAGGCCCATCACGGCGGCAGCCGATCCGCTGGCTGCGCTCTCGGCCATCGCCGAAGAGGTCGCGGCTGCCGTTTGAGCCAAAAAACCCCGATTTTCTTACCCCGATATAAAAAGAACCTTGGGGCAGAGCGCGCGCCGGTCTGGTAGCTTTAGGTTCCACTAATGTGTTGATGTAGAATCTGCGCGCCAGAGTCTTGTGTAATCAATATCTTATGGCGACATCCTCACGTTCTGTATCAGGTCATCTCACTCGAAATCGCAATGCTGGAGGAGCGTCCGCATGATCAATCCCGTTGGCTCTGACGAGCTCAAGCCCCTGTTCGTATACGACGACAAGGAACATGAAGCGCTGATGCACGAGGCCGAATCGTTGCCGTCACTGGTCATCAGCTCGCAGGCTGCCGGCAATGCCGTGATGCTGGGCGGTGGCTATTTCAGCCCGCTCAAGGGTTACATGAACGTGGCCGACGCCATGGGTGCTGCCGACAAGATGACGCTCACCGACGGCTCCTTCTTCCCGGTGCCGGTGATGTGCCTGGTCGAGAGCACCGAGGCCATCGGTGACGCCAAGCGCATCGCGCTGCGTGACCCCAACGTCGAAGGCAACCCGGTGCTGGCGGTGATGGACATCGAGAACATCGAGGAAGTCACCGACGAGCAGATGGCCTTCATGACCGAGAAGGTCTATCGCACCACCGACATGGAGCACCCCGGCGTCAAGGCTTTCAACAGTCAGGGTCGCATCGCCCTGTCCGGCCCCATCAAGGTGCTGAACTTCAGCTACTTCATTACCGACTTCCCGGACACCTTCCGCACTGCGGTGGAGATCCGCAACGAGATCAAAGAGCGCGGCTGGAACAAGGTGGTCGCCTTCCAGACCCGCAACCCCATGCACCTGGCGCACGAGGAGTTGTGCCACATGGCCATGGAACGGACCGGGGCCGACGGCCTGGTGATCCACATGCTGCTGGGCAAGCTCAAGCCGGGCGACATCCCCGCGCCGGTGCGTGACGCCGCCATCCGCAAGATGGTCGAGCTGTACTTCCCGCCGAACAGCGTGATGGTCACCGGCTACGGCTTCGATATGCTCTATGCCGGTCCGCGCGAGGCCGTGCTGCACGCCTATTTCCGCCAGAACATGGGTGCGACGCACTTCATCATCGGCCGTGATCACGCCGGCGTGGGTGACTACTACGGTGCCTTCGACGCCCAGACTATCTTCGACGAGGAAGTGCCGCCGGGCGCACTGCAGATCGAGATCTTCAAGGCCGACCACACCGCCTGGTCGAAGAAGCTCAACAAAGTGGTGATGATGCGCGAGGCGCCGGACCACACCAAGGAAGACTTCATCCTGCTCTCCGGCACCAAGGTGCGCGAGATGCTGGGTCAGGGCATCGCCCCGCCGCCCGAGTTCTCTCGCCCCGAGGTGGCGCAGATCCTCATCGACTACTATCAGAGCCTGAACAAGTAACCGGTCTGACAGCAGTCGCCTGAAGGACCCGCTCCGGTGCGCCGGGGCGGGTCTTTTCGTAGGGGCCCGGCTGTGCCATGGTTGGCGCATGGACGAGGAATACCGTTACCAGCCACTCGAAGAAGAGCGCCTCTGTCAGGGCTTCCTGAAGATCCACCGTCACCGCCTGCGGCATGCCAGCTTCCGTGGCGGCTGGTGCCCGGAGATCGTGCGCGAACGCATCGAGGACCTCGCGGCGGTCTCGGTGCTGCTCTACGATCCCGCCGAGGACGCGGTGGTGCTGGTCGAACAATTCCGCGTGGGCTTGATGGGGCAGGTCGAGCCACCCTGGACCCTGGAGACGGTCTCGGGCTTCTGCGACAAGACGCCCGAGGCGGTGGCGCGGCGCGAGGTGGCCGAGGAGACCGGCTGTGTCCTGCGCGCGCTGTACCCGATCGGTGCCTTCTTTGTCAGCCCCGGCATCTCGGTCGAGCGCATACACCTGTTTTTGGGCGAGGTGGACAGTGGCCAGGCCGGCGGCATTCACGGCCTGCCGGAAGAAGGCGAGGAGATCCGCGTGGTAGTGATGCCGCGCGCGCAGGCACTGGCCGAGTGCTTCGGGCGCATCAACTCCACCAGCGCGCTGATTGCCCTGCAATGGCTGGCGCTGGCGCGGCGTGACGGCCGCCTCGCGTGACCCTCAGTCCAGGGCGATGACTCGTGCCCGGATCGTCACCTCGTCGTGTGCACGGGTGTGCGCGGACAGGCCGATGCCCTGCTCGCGTTCGCTCCCCTGCGTCTCGATGCTGCCGATCGACAGCCATTCGCCGAGGCGGCCACTGGCCACCGTTTCGGCGTCTTGCAGGGCGAAGCGTCCTCCGCTGGCCTCCCGCTGATCCTGCTGGTATACCTCGAGTGTGACCCTGTCGCCATGCACCCGCGGCAGCACCAGGATGCCGGTGTGCAGGTCCTTGTAACGCACGCTCAGGCGTTCTTCGGTCTGGTTGCCGTAGCGGTGCTGTTCGACCGTGTAGATCGGCACCGAGCGGCCGATGCGGATCAACGCGGGGCGCCCGTCCAGGGTGCGCACCCGTTGCAGGCGCTCGCCGTCCTGCCGAGTATGGCCTTCCATGAAGCGGAGGCGTGCCCGGCCATCGTGGGTATGCAGATCGGCCTCGGTCTTGCGCTGTCCCCGTTCACGACCGACTTCGACCTCGATCAGCAGGCGACGCAGCGGCTGGTCCAGTTCGCCGATCAGCCAGCGGATCTCGTCCAGGCGCTCGGCCGGGGCGCGTACGATCAGGCGATCACCCCAGGCCGAGACGCCGCCGTCCTTGCCCAGTACTTCCCGAAGCTGGGGTACCAGGTCGGCGGCCGGGCGGTGGCGGACGGTGAACAGCGCCGTCTCGGTGGCAGCGAAGACGAGCTGGGAGCCGAGCAGCAGGCAGGTGATCAGCAGGCGGATGCGTGACATCATGGTTTCAGTCTAGCCCGGATATTTCATCCGTCGAGCAGCGCCGGCATCGTGCACCCCCGTTATTCCTCATCTCAGGCGTGAGGGGTCAACCGTCTTCCAGCACCCGCACCATACGCCGGTGGGGAATGCCGGCGTCCTCGAATACCTCGCCCTCGGGCTGGAAGCCGAAACGGCGATAGAATGGCTCTGCCGTGCACTGGGCGTTGAGAAAGACGGTGCGCAGTCCCGCTCGCCTGGCCTCTGCCAGCAGGGTGTGCAGCAGCGCCGAGCCCACGCCCCGGCCACGCCAGTCGCGGTGCACGGCCATGCGGCCGATGTGCCCGTTGGCCAGCAGGCGGCCGGTGCCGATGGCCTGTCTGTCGGGCGAGAGGGCCAGCAGGTGAAGGGCTTTGGCATCCTCGGCATCTTCTTCGAGTTCAGCCGGCACCCCCTGTTCATGGACGAAGACCGCAAAGCGGATGGCCAGCAGGGTCTCGCGCTCGCTGGCCCAGTCGGCAATACGGATCTCAGTCATCGGCCACCAGCCAGCCACGCGCCAGCAGGGTCTCGACCACCGGGGCGGCATCCGCTGGCAGGCTGCCCTGGCCGAAACGGCGCTGGCGGCACAGTGTTTCGAGGGTCTGTGCGTGCGTGCTATCGAACACCAGGCATTCGCCCTGGCTGCAGAGCGCCAGGCGGCCCGCTTCCAGCTCGACCAGGGTGAAACGCGCCCAGGGGTGGCGACGCAACGCTGAACCGTCGAAGGCGGGCGGGGTGTCGGGG
The DNA here is from genome assembly GCF_000801295.1 of endosymbiont of unidentified scaly snail isolate Monju. Classification (NCBI taxonomy): domain Bacteria; kingdom Pseudomonadati; phylum Pseudomonadota; class Gammaproteobacteria; species endosymbiont of unidentified scaly snail isolate Monju. The sequence goes on from NZ_AP012978.1 coordinate 1,198,657, forward strand.
GGCTCGATCTCGAAGCCGGGCTTGGGTTCGGTCAGCCAGGCGGCGAGCCAGCGCCGGAAATCGGGGATATCGTCGGGCACGATGCCGCCGATGAGACGGCGCGCGGTGGCCAGGTCACGGGGCTGGAGTCGCGTGGGCAGGTCGGTATCGCTGCCGACGTGGTCGCCGAGCTGTGGGCGTGCCGTCTGCGCGAGATGTTCCAGCCAGGCGGCGGCCAGTTCCAGGTCGGTGGGGCCGCGCATGCCCACCGACCAGGTCATGCATTCGCCCTCGGCAATGCCCCAGTGGGCCACATGGGGCGGCAGGTAGAGTACGTCGCCCGGTTCCAGCAGCCACTCCTCGTTTACCGGGAAATCACGCAGCACGCGTAGCTGGCAGTCGGGCAGCAGGTCGTCATCGGTAAAGACGTGGTCGCTCAGGCGCCACCGCCGCCGCCCTTGCGCCTGTACCAGGAAGACGTCATAGCTGTCGGTATGCGGACCGACCCCGCCGCCATCGACTGCATAGCTGATCATGATGTCGTCGAGTCGCCAGTCGGGGATGAAGTCGAAGGCGTCCAGCAGGTCCGCGACCTCGGGCAGGTACTTGTCCACGTCCTGCACCAGAAGGGTCCAGTCGCGGTCGGGCAAAGTGGCGAAGTCGCTCTCGTCGAAGGGGCCGTGCCGCAATGTCCATTCGCCATTGGTATGCATGATCAGCCGGCTCTCGATGTCCTCCTCGCAGGCCAGGCCGGCGAGCTCCTCGGGCGAGAGTGCGAGTCGGTCCGGGGCGATGGCCTGGCGCAGCAGCAGAGGACGCTTGCCCCAGTATCGGTCGAGAAATTCGGACCTGTCGATGTCGAGGAATGCCAGTGTCATGTCGTATTGTGGTTCGCCACTTCTCGGTTTTTTGCCATTGCGGGCGACCTCGATATTCAAGTATCGGGTATGGCAAGAACGTATTGTAACTGTTGTCATGAACAGACACCGGAGCGGTGCTTCGTCTTACGTTGAATTACTTGCGAAGGCTTGAACTTTGGGTGATCTACCGGTCTAATGCACGCAGAAACGGCTCGCCCGTGTCGGGCTCGCGTCACACTTTGTCCTCGACCACACCAGCAGGGGCCCCGTTCATTCAGAAGGAATCATTATGGGGAGGAAAACCATGTTCCAGAAGATCGAAAACAAGATTGTTGCCCGTATCGCACCGCTCGGCCTGGCGATAGGTCTGGCCTTGGGTGGCGTGGGCGTCGCCGGTGCCGCATCGCATGGTGGCGGTAGCGTTGCCGGCCCTTACCTGACCGATGCAGAGGGCAAGACGGTATTCACCGGTTTCAGCAAGTGCTGGAAGACTGTCGGCGGTGTGGCCACCCCGGTTACCGAGTGTCCCAACACCCCGAAGGGTGTCGAAGTCAACGCCTTCGGCTGCCCGCTGGACACCGATCGTGATGGCGTGGCCGATTACATGGACAAGTGCCCCAACAGTCGTCCGAATGCGCGGGTCAATGCCGATGGTTGTGAAATCGTCGAGAACATCACCATCCAGACCACCATCGACCATTTCGATTTCGACAGTGCCGAACTGAAACCCGCCATGATGTCTGCCCTGGACGATGTCGCGGCCAAGCTCAATGCCTCGCCGGGCAATCAACAGGTGCTGGTGATCGCTCACACCGATTCCACCGGTCCGGAAGGCTACAACCAGCGTCTGTCCGAGCGCCGTGCGCAGGCTGCCGCCGACTACCTGGCCGGCAAGGGCATCACCAACCTGAGCATCAAGGGTATGGGTGAGAGCCAGCCGGTGGCCGACAACGGTACCCGTGAAGGCCGTGCCGCCAACCGTCGCGTGGAGATCGTGGTCAAGTAATCGGTACCGCATCAACCACAAAAAAAGCCGCGGCTGTTGCCGCGGCTTTTTTGTTGGCACCCCCTTCAGGGAAGCCCTGAAAAGTGTGTTCTCCCTTCCCCTGCGTGTGGGGCAGGCGCTTGATCGGAGCCCCTTGGAATCGGCGGGTTCTCAGATCTGTCGAGCCTGCTCGGCCGCGTTGCCGATATAGCTCAGGGGAGTGAGTTCACGCAGGGCGGCCTTGACCTCCTCTGGCAGTTCCAGCCCGTCGACGAAGGCCTGCATGCCGGCCTGGTCCACGCGCTGGCCCCGGGTCAGTTCCTTGAGCTTTTCGTAGGGCTTCTCGATGCCGTAACGGCGCATCACGGTCTGGATGGGCTCGGCCAGTACCTCCCAGTTGCTCAGCAGATCGTCGGCCAGACGCTGTTCGTCGGCCTCGAGCTTGCCGATGCCGCGGCGCAGCGACTGCAGGGCGATCAGGGTATAGGCGAAACCCACGCCCATGTTGCGCAGCACGGTCGAGTCGGTGAGGTCGCGCTGCCAGCGCGAGACCGGCAGCTTCATCGCCAGGTGATCGAACAGGGCATTGGCCAGTCCCAGATTGCCCTCGCCGTTCTCGAAATCGATGGGGTTGACCTTGTGCGGCATGGTCGAGGAGCCGACTTCGCCCGCCACCGTCTTCTGCTTGAAGTAGCCCAGCGAGATATAGCTCCAGACATCGCGCGCAAAGTCGATGAGGATGGTATTGGCGCGCGCGATGGCGTCGAAAAGCTCGGCCATGTAGTCGTGCGGTTCGATCTGGATGGTGTAGGGGTTCCACTCCAGCCCCAGCGACTCGACGAATTCGCGAGCGAAGGCCTGCCAGTTGATCTCCGGATAGGCCGCGAGATGGGCGTTGTAGTTGCCCACGGCGCCGTTGATCTTGCCCAGCAGGGGAACCCTGGCGATCTGTTCGCGCTGGCGGCGCAGGCGCGCCACCACGTTGGCCATCTCCTTGCCCAGTGTGGTGGGCGAAGCGGGCTGGCCGTGGGTGCGCGAGAGCATGGGCAGCTCGGCGTGCGCGTGCGCCAGGGCGCGGATGTCCTCGATCACGCGATCGAGCTCGGGCAACAGGACCTGTTCGCGGCCGGCGCGCAGCATGAGCGCATGCGACAGGTTGTTGATGTCTTCCGAGGTGCAGGCGAAGTGGATGAACTCGCTGACCGCCTCGAGTTCGGCGTTGCCGGCGATGCGCTCCTTGAGGAAATACTCCACTGCCTTCACGTCGTGGTTGGTGGTGCGCTCGATCTCCTTGATGCGAAGGGCGTCGGCTTCACCGAAGTCGGCGACGATGCCATCGAGCAGGGCATTGGCGGCATCCGAGAAGGGCGGCACCTCGCCAATGCCGGGATGACGCGACAGGGCCTGCAACCAGCGGACCTCGACGGTCACGCGGTGATGGATGAGGCCGTATTCGCTGAAGATCGGCCGCAGGGCCTCGGTCTTGCCGCCGTAGCGGCCGTCGATGGGGGAAACCGCGGTGAGGGTGCTCAGTTGCATGCCTGTTGCTCCGTGTCTGCGACCGGATACCGCATCCGGCGTCTGCGAAGCGCGGCATTATACAACCGATGAAAGCGCCGGGCGGCATGCGCCCGGCTTTGGAGAAGATTACTGCTGTTGCGGCATGGCCGGCATCTGCGGCGGGGTGACGGGCTGCTGCTCCATCATGCCGCCGACCTTGTCCTTGGTGGCTTCCACGACTTCGCTGGCCTTCTGCTTGACCTGGTCGTAGGTCTGCACGGCTTTCTCCTTGACCTCGGCCACGACCTCGCTGGTCTTTTCGGTTGCGTCCGAAACAGTCTCGCGGGTGGTTTCCCAAGCCTTGCTGCCGACGGCTGCGGCCTTGTCGGCCATGTCCGCTGAAGGCTCGGTAGTCGTCGAGGTTGTTGTGGCCGGAGCCTGTTGTTTGGCGGCACCGGAACCGGCGCGGTCATCGGCATCCTGGTCGCTGCACGCGCCGAGAGCGAGCGTGGCGATGGCAAGGGCGATCATGGTCTTCTTCATTGCGTTGTTTCTCCCTGTAGTAACGATCCCCTCCGTTTGGGGAACGGCGATACTGCGCCGGATCGGGCTTTTTGTCACCCTGTTCCTTGCAGCAGGGAGCGCGCCGTATCCGCCAGGCGACGCCGTCCCAGCAGGACTTGCCAGCGTTTGCCGCCACACTGACGCCAGAGCACGACAGCGCGCAGCCCGGCGAGCAGGCAGGCCCGGATGTCGTCGGCGATCGTCGGGTTCTGCAGGTACAGGGGTTCTCCCTTGACCAGGATGGGCGGCGGCACCGGGCTGATATGGCGCTGGTAGAGGCGGGCGAGCTGGGCGTGAAGGGGAAAGTCCGGCAGGTCGAAATGTACCTGTTTTTCTTCCAGCTGTTCCAGGTCGTGGCCGAGCTCGGCGAGCCGTTCCCGGTCACGGCTCAGCTTGTCGCCATGGTGCAGCAGGCCGATCACGTAGCGCGCGATCTCCAGATCACGCGAGGCCGGCGATTCGAGCTGTTCGAGCAGGGTCAGCAGGCCCAGGCGCACACCGGCAAGGTTGCCGAACACCGCTTCGGTGCTCTCGGGCTCGAAGGCAAACAGCGAGCCGATGCTGGCCGCCATGGCCTGCTCGTCGGCGCGACCGTGACGCGCCAGGTCGCGCACCAGGCGGGCGGCCTGGAAGACCCCGGCCAGGGCAAGGGTGCGCTCGTTGTCGTCGTGGCGGCTCATCGGATGATGCCTCCGCCCAGGCAGGTGTCGTCCAGGTAGAACACCACCGACTGCCCGGGGGTGATGGCGCGCTGGGGCTCGGCAAAGCGCACCTGCGCCAGCTCACCGTCGAGGGTGACCTCGCAGGTCTGCAGGGGCTGGCGATGACGACAGCGCGCACGACAGGTGAATTGCGCGGCCGGTGGCTGTCCCGCCACCCAATGGAGCTGCTCGGCGGTGAGATCCCGCTGCAGCAGGGCAGGGTGGTCGTGACCTTGCACCACGCGCAGCACGTTACGCTCGAGATCCTTGGCGGCCACGAACCAGGGCCGGTTGTCGCCATCGGCGCGTCCACCGATGCCCAGGCCCTGGCGTTGCCCGATGGTGTAGTACATCAGGCCCTGATGGCGGCCGATCACCTCGCCCTCGAGCGTCTCGATGTCGCCGGGCTGCGCGGGCAGGTATTGCGCCAGGAAGTCACGGAAGCGGCGCTCGCCGATGAAGCAGATGCCGGTGCTGTCCTTCTTGCGGAAGTTGGCAAAACCGGCCTGCTCGGCGATCTGCCGCACTGCAGGCTTGGGCAGATCGTGCAACGGGAACAGGGCGTGCTGGAGGGCATGCTGCCCCAGCATGTAAAGGAAATAGGTCTGGTCCTTGTTTTCGTCGGTGGCGCGTACCAGTTCGCAGCGGCCACCGGGCAGGCGGCGGATGCCCGCGTAATGACCAGTGGCGATGTAATCGGCACCCAGGTCGAGGGCATGCTCGAGAAAGGCCTTGAACTTGATCTCGCGGTTGCACAGCACGTCGGGATTGGGTGTGCGCCCGGCACGGTATTCGGAGAGAAAGTGCGCGAATACCCGGTCCCAGTACTCGGCCGAGAAGTTGACCGTCAGCAGCTCGATGCCCAGGCGTTCGGCGACCTGTTGTGCGTCGGCAAGGTCTTCGGCGGCCGAGCAGTATTCCTCTGTGTCGTCCTCTTCCCAGTTCTTCATGAACAGGCCGGTGACCCGGTAGCCGGACTCGAGCAGACGCAGGGCGGCCACCGAGGAATCGACCCCACCGGAGAGACCGACGATCACGTGTGCACCTGCCTCAGTCGTCATCGCTGCTCTCCAGGTCGTGCAGCAAGTCCAGCGGATGGGCGATTCCCCGCTCGGCGTCGCGCACGCATTGCATCACCAGGGGGCTGCGCAGAGGCAGGCGGCCAGAGGCCAGTTCGTCTGCCTCCGCCCAGCGCAGGTCCAGGATGGCCGGGTCGCGGACCTGGCCGACGATCTCGCCGTCGGTCTCGCCGAGAAAACAGAAGCGCAGATAGGTGTCGCCATCCGCGCTGGTCTGCCAGCGGTAGATGCCGAGCAGGGCAGTGGGGCGAAAGGCCAGGCGGGTCTCCTCGCGAACCTCGCGAATCACCGCATCGTGCAGGGACTCGCCGGGCTCCAGGTGTCCGGCCGGCTGGTTGTATACCGGCGCGCCGTCGGGTGCCTCCTCGACCAGCAGGTGACGACCAGCCGAGTCGCGGATGACGGCGGCGACAGTGACGCGGGGGCTCCATCTCATGAGCACATTCTACTCGTCGGCAGGAAGCAGAAACAGAAACCCCGGCACGAGGCCGGGGTTTGCAGGCAGGACGGGGAGAATTACTCGTCGCTGCCGAAGATACCGAGGATCTGCAACAGGCTGATGAAGATGTTGAAGATGGTCAGGTACAGGCCGTAGGTGGCCATGATGTAGTTGGTCTCGCCGCCACGCACGATGCGCGCGGTGTCGAACAGGATGAAGCCGCTCATCACCAGGATCACGCCGGCGGAGACGGCCAGGGCCAATGCCGGCAACTCCAGGAAGATGTTGGCGACCATGGCCACCACCAGCACCATCATGCCGGCGAACAGGAAACCGCCGAGGAAGCTGAAGTCGCGCTTGCTGGTCAGGGCGTAACCCGACAGGCCGAGGAAGATCACCCCGGTGCCACCAAAGGCGGTGGCGATGATCTGCGGGCCGTTCGGCAGCGCCAGGTACATCGACAGGATCGGCCCCAGGCCGAAGCCCAGCAGGCCGGTAATGAGGAAGATCACGCCGATGCCGGCAGCCGAGTTGGCGGTGCGCGGCAGTACGAAGATGCCCAGCACCATCGAGGCGATCACCGAGACCATGTAGGCGATCGGCGGCACGTTCAGGCTGATCGACACCCCCGCCATCAGGGCGCTGAAAAACAGCGTTGCCGACAGCAGCAGATAGGTGTTCTTGAGAACCTTGTTGATCGAGCCCGCCTGTGTGGCGGTGCTGGAAACAACGGTTTGATAGCGATTCATGGTGTCATTGCCCTCCCGAGGCATCAGGAAACCGAAATCCTGGCAAGTATGAGATCCCGCGCTGGGGTCTAAGTTCGCTCCAGCATACCGAAAAAGGCGCCATGGTCAATGCGACAGGGTGTGCCAAAGACGGTTATTTTACGGGGGATTTCCGGTATATTGCCGGCCTCTGTCGTCGGCGCCTGGGTCGGTTTGACGCCGGGAAGACTCCGAGTCAAGCTCCTCCCCGTATGTGGGGGGAATGCAAAACTTTTTCAGGGGTGAACCGCCCCGGGTTTCCCGGAGACTCCATTTCTTGAGAGGATAGAGTCTATGGATACGAGCAAGAGATATTCCCCTGAGGTCCGGGAACGGGCGGTTCGCATGGTGTTTGATCATCAGGGCGAGCATGATTCCCAATGGGCGGCGATGACCTCCATCGCGGCCAAGATCGGCTGTACGCCGGAGACGCTGCGCAAATGGGTGAGACAGGCCGAGCGTGATCAAGGACTGCGCGAGGGTCTGACGACGTCGGAGCGCGAGCGGCTCAAGGCCTTGGAACGGGAGAACCGGGAGCTGAGGCGGGCCAACGAGATTCTGAAGACGGCGTCGGCTTTTTTTGCCCAGGCGGAGCTCGACCGCAAACTGAAGAGATGATCGCGTACATCGACGATCACAGGGATCGTTACGGGGTCGAGCCGATCTGCGCGGTGCTGCCGATCGCCCCGTCCACCTACTATGAGCACAAGGCCCGTGAGGCCGATCCACAGCGACTGCCGCGGCGATTGCAGCGGGATCGCGCCCTGTCAGACGAGATTCGACGGATCTGGGAAGAGAACTTCCAGGTGTACGGTGCCAGGAAGGTATGGCGGCAGCTCAACCGGGAAAGCATCGAGGTAGCCCGCTGCACGGTGGAACGCCTGATGCGTGTCATGGGGTTGCGGGGTGTGGTGTGAGGCCGCCGTTGCCGGACAACGATCGGCGACACGACGGCGGAACGACCACTGGACCGGGTGAAGCGGCAGTTTACTGCCACCCGCCCGAATCAGTTGTGGGTGGCGGACATTACCTACGTGGCGACTTGGACAGGGTTTGTCTATGTGGCGTTTGTCGTGGACGTCTATGCCCGACGGATCGTGGGCTGGCGTGTCTCCCGGTCGCTGAAGACCGACCTGGTGCTGGATGCGCTGGAGCAGGCGCTATGGTCGCGCCAGGACACAGAGGGCCTGGTGCACCACAGTGACCGAGGCTGTCAGTACCTGTCGGTGCGCTACACGGAGCGCCTGGCCGGGGCCGGCATTGATGCCTCGGTCGGTAGCCGAGGGGACTCCTATGACAACGCTCTGGCAGAGACGATCAACGGTCTGTACAAGGCCGAGGTTATCTACCGGCGAGGCCCCTGGAAGCATAGGGAGGCGGTCGAATATGCCACTTTGGAGTGGGTGGACTGGTTCAACCACCGGCGGCTGCTGGAGCCTATTGGCAACGTGCCACCGGCGGAGTTGGAAGCGGCGTATTATCGCCAACAGAAAGAGTCTGCCAAGGCGGCCTGACTCAAACAAAACAGTCTCCGGAATATCCGGGGCGGTTCAGGGGTTTTCCAGAACCGGGCGCGATGGACAGGCAATCCGGAGAGGTGGCAGAGCGGTTGAATGCAACGGTCTTGAAAACCGTCGAGGGTTGACGCCCTCCGTGGGTTCGAATCCCACCCTCTCCGCCAACACACGAAGGCCCCCGGCAGGGGGCTTTGTCGTGTCAGGAGAGGATCGGAGAGATTTTCTCGTCTCAAACCTGAGCGTTCGAGTAGCCGGAGACAAACACGGTTTCTTTTCCTGTCACGGGATCGAAGCGGTGGCGTTGGATATGACCGATGTCGGCGCCGTAGAGGTGAATGCTGATCGATACCTGGTCGGGCAGGGCATTGGCCACGCGGTGAATGTCGCCGAGGATGGGGGAGATCCAGTTGATGTCGCCGGGATGAAGGGTTTCGGTGTCTTCCAGGAGCAGCAGACCCGTAGCCGGATCACGGGAGAAGCGTTCACTGGTCTCGGCGCCGCACAACACTCCCACCATGCCCCAGACGGTGTGGTCGTGGATCGGGGTACGCTGTCCCGGACCCCAGATGAAGCTGACCACTGAAAAGCGTTTCTCCGGATCGCAGTACAGGAGGTACTGGCAATAGCCATCAGGGCTCGGTCGGGCGAAGGCATCGAGCAGCCAGTCGTCATGGGCGATCAGCGTGCGCAGCAAGGGGGCGCCCCCGACAAGCAGGGCAGCCTCGTCGTTGCCCGCGGATGTCACCAGGTGGCTGAAGTCTTGCAGGAAACGACGGAGGCGCATCGTGTTCATTGGTCAATCTCTCGGGTAGGGCGGCAGGTATTCCGGCATGTCCCCGGTCTCGAGCACCTTGCATGAAGCGTCTGCGACGGCGGCACCATGCCTTCATGACACGAAGGCGGCCGGTGCCGATCGGGTGGGTAAGCGTGTCTGGCGGACGCCGCTAGCAGCGTCCCCCTGGAAATCGGCATCGACAAGGGAATCCCTGATGATCAATCCCCTCTCCCGCTTGCGGGGGAGGGGATTGGCGCACTTCTACCTCTTGGTTCGCCCGACCGGGATTCCTGGTTTGCCCATTTCAAATAACTTAAGGGATTCGATGTGCAAAAATGCGCGGCGCTGCTCGGGTATGTCGGGGTCCAACCGGATGGTCGTACTGGGCGGCACCACGCCATTTTCTTATCACACCATAAAGAAATTACCGGGAAGAACGTCTATCGCGGGCTAAACTTTGGCGCGATAGTGTGTCCAATACACGACACCATACGACACAACGGCAGCTGCCCCTGTTTTCCGAGGTGCCCCAATGACTCCCTGTCATGCCCGCTATGACAAGAAGGGTGATGCGTAGGTTCCCTGACAGGGGACTGGTGCCCCTGCTGTTGCTGACAGTGCTCGCCGGGCTGCTGGTGCTTTGGGTTATTCAGAACCGGTACCAGGATTTCGTCACCTATCAGGCAAACCTGGCAAAGAATCACGTCACCTCGGTTGCGCAGGAGGTCCAACTCTATCTGAAGGACCGTCGGCACGTCGCCAGGCTCTTCATCCAGGAGCAGGGTGAGTTGCTGAGCCGGCTGGTGGTGCACCCCGATGATCGCGCCTTGCGCAAGCGGCTGGCGAAACGCGTCCGCGACTATTTCCCGACCATGCACAGTTTCAATCTGGGAGATCCGTGGGGCGACGTGTTGCTGGGCGACGAAGCGCAAGACGTGGGCGAGGCCTGCCGAGCTGATATTTCGTACTACGCCCAGCATCGCCAGCCGGGCGAGGTCTATATCCACGATGACTCATTGGGTCCGCACATCGACATCCTGGGCAGTGCGCTGCCGGGTGAGAACGGGCAGGCACATGTCTTTTTCGTGAGCATCGATGCCGAGGGCATCGAAACCCTTCTGGCGCGCACTGTGGCCCCGGATCACGAGTTGCTCTTGCTGCGTTCTGACCGGCCAGGCCGGGTGGAACTGACCTCCGGCCATGGGCACTGGCAGCGAGGTGATGTGCTGGACGATACGGCGCGCGGACGCATCCTGCATGCCATCGATATCCCGGGGACCGGCTGGAAGCTGGCAGACATGGTCTCCCCCGGGCTGTTCTCTTCGCATCGCGAGGCTCTGTGCCGTGATGCGGCGGCCGTGTTTGCCTTCTTCCTGGTGATGGCCATCCTGTTGATGGCCCGGGTATACCGGGAAGAGGGCAGAAGGCTTGTCGCGGAGCAGGCCCTGGCTCGCCTCAATCGTGATCTCGATCGCCAGGTCAGGGCAAGGACCCGCGAACTGGAGGCCAGTCGGCGCCAGTTGATCTATCAGGCGACGCACGATGCCCTGACCGGCCTGATCAACCGGCGCGAGTTCGAGCAGCGACTGCACGCGGTGATCGAAAGGGCGAAACGGGGTGAGAGCCGGGGGTGCCTGCTCTACCTCGACCTCAACCAGTTCAAGGTGGTGAATGATACGGCGGGCCACACAGCGGGTGACGAGCTGTTGCGTCAGGTCGCGCGTCTCATGCAAGGCGTGGTTGGCGAGGAACACACGCTGGCCCGGCTGGGCGGGGACGAGTTCGGGGTAATCCTGGAAAACGTGGACCGCGAGGAGGTCCTTGGCCTGACCCGTTCCTTGCGCGCCGCCATTCGTGGGTACCATTTCCAGTGGGAAGCGCGTCTGTACCAGATCGGCATCAGCATCGGTGGTGTGCTGCTGGACGAGAAATCCGGTGATACGGTCCAGGTGATGAGCCGTGCCGATGCCGCCTGTTATGAAAGCAAGGAATGCGGCGCGGGCGAGGCCTATATCGCCGACGTCAGCTCGCCCGAGCTGGATGCGCGCCAGCGCATCATGTGGCGGCACAGCGATATCGTGAATGCCGGGCGGGAAGGCCGCCTGCTGCTGTTCTTGCAGCCCATCGTGGCCCTTTCCGGCCCGTCGGTGGAGTGGTACGAATGCCTGTTACGCTTGCGCGACCGGGACGGACAATTGATTCCGCCCGGCGAGTTCATTCATGCCGCCGAGCGCTACGGTGGCATGACCGACCTGGACCTCTGGGTGTTCGATCAGGCCATCGAGCTGTTGTCCAGCAATGCCGATCTTCATCTCAATATCAATTTTTCCGGGCAGACTCTCGGCGACACCCGGATACAGGGGCGCGTGCTCGATCGACTCAAGGCCTTCGGCCAGATCGGCGGGAGGCTCTGTATCGAGATCACCGAGACGGCCATGGTGCACAATCTCAGCCGAGCTCAGGAATTCATGCAGCAACTGCATCTCAAGGGAGTGCGACTGGCGCTCGATGATTTTGGCAGCGGCATCTCTTCGTTCAGTTATCTGAAGGTGCTCCCCGTGGACTATGTCAAACTGGACGGCTCGCTGGTGATCGATATCGCCGAGGATGGTGGTGCCTATACCATCGTCGATTCCATCGACGCCATGGTGCGGACGCTGGGCAAGCAGACCATTGCGGAGTACGTCGAGAATGCTGCGGTGGAAAGGGCGCTGCGAGAAATCGGCGTGGAGTTGGCACAGGGCTTCTACTACGCGCGGCCATTGCCGGCCGACGGAGTATTGGCCAAACGGGCCAGAATGGGCAACGGGCTCGAAGTGTAGCGATTCGGGCTGCGGCCTGGCGGCTTGTGATTGCCGCGGGTTGTCGTCATGCTGGCCGCTGCGGTTGTTTCAAGGACAGAATCTCCCATGACTGGTACAGACCTGTTCGAGCCGATCCTGTGCAGGCCTTGGCGCGCCATACTGGCATCGCTGCTCGGGATCGTGCTGCTTGGTGCCGGTATTCCCCGGCTGACTTTCAGCAACGATTACCGCATGTTCTTCGGAGAGGACAACGTCCATCTCCGTGCCTTCGAGCAACTCCAGAACACCTACACCAAGGACGACACGGTGCTGTTCGTGGTCGCCCCACGCGACGGCCGGGTGTTCAGCCGGCGGGTGCTCGACGACCTGGTCTGGCTGACCGAGCAGGCCTGGCAGACGCCCTATTCGATCCGAGTCGATTCGATCACCAACTTCCAGCACACCGAGGCAGAAGGCGACGACCTGCGCGTGGCCGACCTGGTCGAAGCCCCGGCAGGGATGGTCGATGCCGAGCTGGCGCGAGTACGTCAGATCGCGCTGACCGAGCCCCTGCTGCGCAACCGCCTGATCTCGCCGGATGCGCGCGTGACCGGCGTCAACGTCACCATCCAGCTGCCGGGCGAGGCGGTGGACGAGCCGGTGGAGGTAATGCGCTTTGCACGGGAGCTAAAGGCGCGCCTGCTGGCGCGCGATCCCGATCTCGAGGTCTATCTCACGGGCGTCCTGCCGCTGAATGCCGCCTTTGCCGAGGCCTCGCAGCACGATATGAAGACCCTGTATCCGGCCATGTTCGCTGTCATTATGGTTGTGCTGGCACTGATGCTGCGTTCCCTGGTATCGATGCTGGCGGTCATGGGAGTGATCGCGTTGACGGTGATCGGCACCCTGGGTGCGGCCGGCTGGCTGGATTTCAAGCTCAGCCCGCCGACGGTCAGTGTGCCCATCATGGTCATGACCCTGGCGGTGGCCGATTGTGTGCACATCCTGGTGAATTTCCTGCACGAGCGGCACGAGGGGGTGGAGCGACGTGAGGCGATGCGCCAGTCGCTGCGCATCAACCTCGCTCCCGTGTTCCTCACCACCCTGACCACGGCCATCGGCTATCTCAGTCTCAACTTCAGCAAGGTGCCACCGTTTCGTGACCTCGGCAACATGGCGGCCATGGGCGTCGGCATCGCTCTGGTGCTGGCGCTGGTGTTCCTGCCCGCGGTGATGCAGCTGCTGCCGGTACGGGCGGCGCGCCAGGATGCAGCCTCCAGCCGGCTCATGGAGCGCCTGGCAGATTTTGTGATCGCCCGCCGACAGGCCCTGTTCTGGGGCATGAGCCTGGTCGTGGTGGTGCTGGTGGCACAGGTGCCGCGCAATGAGCTCAACGACGAGTTCGTCAAGTATTTCGACGAGAGCATCCCGTTCCGCCAGGCCGCCGAGTTTGCCACCGAGCACCTCACCGGGATCTATCGCATCCAGTACTCGGTGCCCGCGCGCGACGAGGGTGGGGTGGCCGATCCCGACTACCTGCGTCATCTCGAGGCCTTTGCCCAGTGGTATCGGCAACAGCCCGAGGTACTGCACGTCAACGTGCTGACCGACACCATGAAACGGCTCAACAAGAGCATGCACGGCGATGACCCGGCCCGGTACCGACTGCCCGATCGCCGCGACCTGGCCGCGCAATACCTGTTGCTCTACGAGTTCTCGCTGCCCTTCGGCCTGGATCTCAACAACCAGATCAACGTCAGGAAGTCTGCCAGCCGCATGACCGTGACCCTGCGCAATGTCTCGTCCAACGAACTACTGGCGCTGGAGCGGCGTGCTGCCGAGTGGATGCGGGACAACCTGCCTGCGCACATGCAGGCAGTGGGTTCCAGCCCGGCGGTGATGTTCTCGCACATCGGGGCGACCAATATCCGCTTCATGCTCGAGGGCACGGTCGTGGCCCTGGTGCTGATCTCGCTGATCCTGGTCGGCGCCTTCCGATCGTTGCGCCTGGGTCTGCTCAGCCTGGTGCCGAACATGGTGCCCATGGGCATGGCTTTCGGGGTCTGGGGGCTGTTCGTCGGTCAGGTGGGTCTGGCGATGTCGGTGGTCAGCGGCATGACCCTGGGCATCGTGGTGGACGACACCGTACACTTCATGAGCAAATACCTGCGGGCGCGCCGCGAGCAGGGCCTGGACGGTCCGGCCGCGGTGCGTTATGCGTTCTCGACCGTAGGCAAGGCCCTGTGGGTGACCACCCTGGGGCTGGCGCTGGGGTTCATGGTGCTGGCCTTCTCGGGATTCGAACTGAACTCCGGCATGGGTATCCTCACTACCCTGACCATCGTCCTGGCCCTGGTTGCCGATTTCCTTTACCTGCCCGTGCTGTTGCTCAAGTTTGGAGACTCACCCGATGCCACGCCTCATACTGTTGATCCTGCTTGAACTGTTCGGCCTCGTCGCCATGGTGCGGGCGGAGACGCCCGCGGAGAAGGGCCTGGCCATCGCCCGCGAGGCCGACCGGCGCGACACCGGTTTCCACGACTACAGCGCACGCCTGAGCATGTTGTTGCGCAACCGGCATGGTGAGGAGAGCCGGCGCGAGATGCACAGCAAGGTGCTTGAGGTGGAGAACGATGGCGACAAGACCCTGATCGTGTTCGACTCGCCCCGCGACGTGAAGGGCACGGCACTGCTCAGCTTCACTCACAAGGACCGCCCGGACGACCAGTGACTCTACCTGCCGGCACTCAAGCGGGTCAAGCGGATCGCCTCGCGCAACAAGTCCGGCCCCTTCATGGGCAGCGAGTTCGCCTACGAGGACATCGGCTCGCAGGAGGTCGAGAAATACACCTACCGTTACCTGCGTGACGAGACCCTCGACGATCTGCCGATGTTTGTCATCGAACGCTACCCGGTGGACCGCTATTCCGGTTACAGGCGCCAGGTCGCCTGGATCGACCAGCAGGAATACCGACCCTTCCGCGTGGACTACTACGACCGCAAGGACCAGTTGCTCAAGACCCTGACCTACAAGGGCTACCAGCAGTACCTGGGGCAGTACTGGCGGCCGCGAGAGATGATCATGCAGAACCACCAGACCGGCAAGAGCACCCTGCTGAGCTGGACCGAGTACCGCTTCCGGGGCGGGCTGGAGGAGCGCGATTTCACCCGCAATGCGCTCAAGCGCGCACGCTGACCGATGGTCCGCTGGTGGCCTTGTGTCTGCCTGCTGGGCCTGCTCGGATCGGCGTCCGCGGTCGAGAGCGATTTCAAGGGCCAGGTCGATACCGAGCTGCGACTGTTCTCCCATGCCGGGACGTCGCGACAGCACAGTCTGTATCCTTCGCTGGCCCTGCAGGGGGAGTGGTACCGCGCCTGGGGTGACGACAGCCTGACCTTCACGCCTTTCTACCGTTGGGATGCCCGTGACGGCGAACGCACCCATTTCGACATCCGCGAACTGAGCTATGTCCATGTCGGCGAAGGCTGGGAACTGGAGGCCGGCATTGGCAAGGTATTCTGGGGCGTGACCGAGGTGGCGCACCTGGTGGACATTGTCAACCAGACCGATCTGGTCGAAAATATCGACGGCGAGCAGAAACTGGGTCAGCCCCTGCTGCGTCTCTCGTTCGAGAACGACTGGGGCACTGTCGACCTGTTCGCCATGACCGGCTTTCGCGAGCACACCTATCCCGGGGCTGGCGGCCGTCTGGGGGCGGGACTGCGAGTGGCCACCGAGCGAGCACGCTTCGTCGATGGGCGTGATACCTGGAGCCCGGATTTCGCGGTGCGTTGGTCGCACTATGTCGGCGACTGGGACATCGGCCTGTCACATTTCCATGGCACCGCGCGCGAGCCCCGGCTGCAACCCGGCCTCGACGGTTTCGGCCGGCCCGTACTGATTCCCCTCTATGGCCGTATCGACCAGACCGGACTGGACTTGCAGGCCACCAGGGGCGATTGGTTGTGGAAACTCGAACTGATCCGCCGCAGCGGCCAGGGTGGGCGCTTCATTGCCGCCGATTTCGGTTTCGAGTACACCCGGGTGGGAGTGGCGGATACCGCTGCCGACCTCGGTTGGCTGGTCGAGGTGCTGTACGATGATCGCGGCGACGCCGCGTCCACGCCCTTCAATCACGACCTGTTCCTGGGGCTGCGCTGGACCGCGAACGACGAGCCGGGTAGCGAGCTGCTGGCCGGCGTGGTGCGTGACTGGCACACGGGCGGTGGTCTGCTCAGCGTGGAGGCCAGCCGACGCCTGGGAAATGCCTCGAAGCTCGCCGTGCAGGCCCGGGCCTGGTTCGCCACAGGCAGCGATCCACTGCTGTTCCCGTTGCGGGACGAAGACTACCTGGAGGTTCGCCTGTCCCGTTATTTCTAGTCCGAATATTTTACCGGCCAAGCAATGTTGGAAGTCCAGGATGCTGAATGGTCGCGCAAAGATGGCCAAAAGGGGCGCCAGCCGTCGGTTGCCGTTTGTACCCCGCGTTGCGCTATCCCGATTCCGGCGGTTTCTCGCTCGCTGTGGCCTGGTTTTCACTCAAAAATGATGGCGCAGCTCGACTTTCGCTCCAAACCGGCGCCACTACGGCTGCGAATTCTGCCGGTTTTCGGGATGCCGATGAAACATCCGGGCTGGCAGAGCGATGGCTCCCGGAGTGTTGCCAGCAAGCGACATGCGAAGCCCTTGCAGGGCTCTGCGCCTGTCGGGGGGGCTTCGGTGACGTGCTACCATCCCTTGTAATAACAGAAATAAAAGGCGACTCCAGTCGCCCTGGTTGGTAAATCATGATCCGTCTGCTGCTGGTCGATGACCACGCGCTGTTCCGTTCCGGTATCCGGAGCGTGCTCGACAGCGCGCATGACATAAAAGTGGTTCACGAGGCCTCGAGCGGCGAGGAGGCCGTCGCTTTCGTGCGTTGCTCGCCGCCGGATATCGTGCTGATGGACGTCAACATGCCGGGCATCGGCGGTATCGAGGCGACGCGCAAGATCGTCCACGTGGCGCCCGAGGCCCGAGTGATCGCGGTCACGGCGCTCAGCGGTGACCCCTTTCCCAACCAGCTGCTGGATGCCGGGGCCATGGGCTATCTCTCCAAGGGCTGTGATGCCGAGGAACTGTTCAAGGCGATCCGCACGGTTGCGCAGGGCCGCCACTACCTCTCCAACGAGGTGGCTCAAAAGCTGGCCTTGGGCAAGATGGCCAATCCGGTCGAGGAGTCGCCGCTGGGGCTGCTGTCGCCACGCGAGATGCAGGTCATGCTGATGGTGGTCAAGGGGCAGGGCAACCAGGAGATCTCCGATGCCCTGTTCCTCAGCCCCAAGACCGTCTCCACCTACAAGCGCCGCCTGTACGAGAAGCTCAACGTGAGCAACGACGTGGAACTCACGCACCTGGCCATCCGTCACAAGATCATTGATCCGACCACCTGAAATGCCCGATGTTCGATCCCGACTGCCGACGTTGTCCCCGGCTGGCGACCTTCCTGGATGAGGTCAAGACACAGTACCCGGCCTACCATGCGCGCCCCGTGCCGCCCTTTGGCGACCCGGCAGCGCGTCTTCTGGTGGTGGGGTTGGCGCCCGGCATGCATGGCGCCAATGCCACCGGGCGGCCCTTTACCGGGGACCATGCCGGTATCCTGCTTTACCTCACCCTGCATCGGCACGGTTTTGCCAGCCGGCCCGAGTCGCTCGCGGCCGACGACGGTCTGGAGTTGATCGACTGCCGCATCACCAATGCGGTCAAGTGCCTGCCGCCCCAGAACAAGCCGGTGGGCGCCGAGATCAACGCCTGCCGTGACTTTCTGACCGTCGAACTCGAGGGGCTGCCGGAGGGCGGCGTGGTGCTGGCACTGGGCTCGATCGCCCACAAGTCGGTAGTCGCCGCGTTCGGCCTGCGACAGAAGGACTGCGTGTTTGCGCACGGGGCGGAACACGCGCTGCCCGACGGTCGGGTGTTGCTCGATTCCTACCATTGCAGCCGCTACAACACCCAGACCCGGCGCCTGACCGAGGCGATGTTCGACGCGGTGTTCGCTCGCGCCCGCGCCCTGCTCGATGGCTGACGACACCTTCGACCACAAGGCCTTCCTCGCCACCCTGACTCACCGTCCCGGGGTGTATCGCATGATCGGTGCCGAGGGCGAGGTGCTGTACGCGGGCAAGGCACGCGACCTGGCGAAACGGGTCGCCAGCTACTTCACCCGCGCCGCCAATCGGCGCATCGAGATGATGGTCTCGCAGATCCGCGACATCCAGATCACGGTGACGCATACCGAGGCTGAAGCGCTGATCCTGGAAAACCACCTCATCAAGGAACACCGGCCGCGCTACAACGTCCTGTTGCGCGATGACAAGAGCTACCCTTATATCCATCTGTCGGACGATGAGTTTCCACGACTGGCCTTTCACCGGGGTGCGCGCACCGGGGGAGGGCGCTACTTTGGACCCTATCCCAGCGCCGGGGCGGTGCGCGAGACGCTGAAGCTGCTGCAGAAGCTGTTTCCCGTGCGCCAGTGCGAGAACAGCCAGTTCGCCAACCGTTCGCGCCCCTGCCTGCAATACCAGATCGAACGTTGCACCGCACCCTGTGTCGGCTTCGTGAGCCCCGAGCGTTATGCGCGCGACGTGCAGGACACGGTACTGTTCCTGGAAGGCAAGGCCTCGGACGTGATCGATCGCTGGGTGGCACGCATGGAGGCGGCGGCCGAGGCCCTGGAATTCGAGGAGGCGGCCAAACTGCGCGACCAGATCGCCGCCCTGCGTACCGTGCAGGAACGCCAGTACGTCGCCGGTGAGCGCGGCGACCTCGACATCGTCGCCGCCGCGAGCCGGGGTGGGGTGGCCTGCATCCAGTTGTTCCTGGTCCGCCAGGGACGCAACCTGGGCAACAAGACCCTGTATCCACGTAACAGCGAGGGTGCCGACGAGGCGGAACTGGTCTCGGCCTTCATCGCCCAGTATTACCTGGAGCGGGCCGTGCCCGCTGAGATCCTGGTGAGCAGCCTGCCGCCCGATCGCGAGCTGCTGGAGCAGGCTCTGAGCGAGCAAGCGGGGCGCCGGGTGCGCATCATCGCCCGGCCACGCGGCGAGCGGGCGCGCTGGTTGCAGATGGCGCGCACCAATGCGGAAATGGCCGTGCAGGCGCGGCTGGCCAGTCGCGGCGCGGCCGAGCAGCGTCTGGAGGCTCTGCAACAGGCGCTGGACCTGGAGAGTCCGCCGCGCCGCATGGAGTGCTTCGACATCAGCCACACCCGGGGCGACCAGACCGTGGCATCGTGCGTGGTGTTCCAGGACGGCGCGCCGTCTTCCAGCGACTACCGGCGTTTCAATATCCGAGGCATCACCCCGGGTGATGACTACGCGGCCCTGCGCCAGGCTCTGCAACGGCGCTATGCGCGCATCCAGGGCGGCGAGGGGCAGATGCCCGACCTGTTGCTGATCGATGGCGGCAAGGGTCAGCTGGCGGCGGTCGCCGAGGCATTGAGCGAGATGGGCATCAACGACCTGCTGATCCTGGGGGTGGCCAAGGGGCCGGATCGCAAGCCCGGCATGGAGACCCTGTTCTTGTTGGGCGAACAGCGGCCTCTTATACTGCCGGCCAACTCCCCGGCACTGCACCTGGTGCAGCAGATCCGCGACGAGGCGCACCGCTTCGCCATCACCGGCCACCGCCAGCGCCGGGCAAAGGCGAAGAGCCGCTCGCCGCTGGAGGACATACCGGGCATCGGCGCCAAGCGCCGCCAGCGCCTGCTAAAGCATTTTGGTGGCCTGCAAGGACTGGCGCGCGCCGGAGTCGAGGACATCGCGCGCGTCGAGGGCATCAGCAAGAAGCTGGCGAACGCCATCTACATCAGCTTTCACGGGGAAGAATGAACAGCCTCCACAACCTGCCCAACCTGTTGACGCTAGGGCGCATCGCGTTGATTCCGGTGTTCGTGCTGGTGTACTACCTGCCGGTTTCCTGGGCGAGTCCAACCGCCACCTGGATTTTCGTTGCCGCCGCACTTACCGACTGGCTGGACGGTTACCTGGCGCGACGCATGCGCTTGACCTCGCCGCTGGGTGCCTTTCTCGATCCGGTGGCCGACAAGCTGATGGTCGCCACCGCGCTGGTGGTGGTGCTGCAGGCCGACCCGCGTCTGTGGCTGGCGCTGCCGGTGATGGTCATCATCGGCCGTGAGATCACCATCTCGGCACTGCGCGAATGGATGGCCGAGATCGGCGAACGCGCCCAGGTTGCGGTCTCCGAGCTGGGCAAATTCAAGACTGCCGCGCAGATGCTGGCCATCACCCTGCTGATCTACCGTGACGACCTGTGGGGCCTGCCGATCTACGTGATCGGCGAAGTATTGCTGTACATCGCGGTGGTGCTCACCCTGTGGTCCATGGTCATTTACCTGCGCGCTGCCTGGCCGCACCTGGGCGGTGGCGGTGGAACGGGAAAAAGCGCTGATCCGGGGTTGACAGCCCCCGGGGAATCCATAGAATAGCGGCTCGTTCGGCGGGAATAGCTCAGTTGGTAGAGCACAACCTTGCCAAGGTTGGGGTCGCGAGTTCGAGTCTCGTTTCCCGCTCCAGTTTCCCTCGGAACCCCGCACGTCGTTGCGGGGTTTCTGGTCTCGGCCCCCTGAAAAACGGGTCGGGACGCGATCAAAGATGGCCGAGTGGCAGAGTGGCTATGCAGCGGATTGCAAATCCGTGTACCTCGGTTCGACTCCGGGCTCGGCCTCCATCTTTTCCTTTTTCCCGGTGCACTCCCAAAGCACGACCTTTCCGTCTGTTCCGCGGACGTCAAGCGTTTTGGCGTCTGTGTCCTTGTTGATCCAGAGGTCTATCGCCAGATTGCCAGAAATCGGTAAGATTTCAGCGATATTTCTGCCGAGCACCTGAAATCATAGAGCAGCCGGCTGTGCCCTCGGGGTGGTGAATGCAGGCGCGGGAGTGCCGCACTTCGCATGCCGGATTGCCAGGGAGGGTTCCGATTCATGACAGAAAACCCCCATGCAGACCTGCTGCAACGCGAGCGCCTCCTGACCTCCCTGCTCGAGTCGTTGAAGCAGGCCCGATTGGCCGGCCTGGTCGCCCCCGCGGGCAGCGGCAAGACAGTCGCGGCGCGGCAGCTCTCTGCCCGCTGGACGCAGACCGTGCTCTGGCTCGACATCTCGGCTGGCCACAACGACCCGGTCGTCTTGTTCTCCAGCCTGTTCAAGCGCTTTACTGCGCAGATCCCGGGATTTCGCGATGCGACGCTCGAACGCATGTTGCGAGCCGGGGAGATGACGCCTGCCGACCTGTCGGTCCCGATGGCGCACCTGTTGCGCGCCATGGAGAGGACCTTTCCCAACCAGATGCTCGTCGTCCTTGATGATCTGCATCTCCTGACCACCACTCCCGCCTGCGAACTGCTGGCCGACCTGATCCGTCGTGCGCCGGCAGGCTGGCACTGGCTGTTCTGCCACCGCCCGGCACTCTCTGGTCCGCTGGGCGGATTGTTGACGCCAGGTCGCTCGGTAGTCCTGGGCGAGGCCGACCTGCGTTTCAGTCACGAAGAGGTGGACCGACTGTACCGGGACTGTTTCGGTATCGCACTGTCGGCCGACCAGGTGCAACGCCTCCTCGATGACACCGGCGGGCATGCCTTGATGGTGGGCCTGTGCCGTCTCGGAACGCGTGGCATCCAGTCATTGATCGAGTACCTGGAGTTCACCCTGCCATCGACACACTGGCATCACCTGCTGTGCTGGAGCCTGTTGCCCGCCGAGGGGGCCGTCGATCTCGACCACCTGCTCGGGGCGGGTGCTTCCAGGCTCTTGCAAGAACTCGTCGGCAAGGTGCCGGGTTTTCACGTCGGCCGGGGTGAGGGGGCTTCAGTATGCACGATGTCGTGCGCGAGGCCTTGTCGCAACACGCTGAAAGAATAATCGACGACAAGGAGCGGCTGGATCTCCTGGTACGCTGCGCCCAGCAGATGCTCAACCAGGGCAATCCCCTGGGAGCGGCACGCGTCTACCGCCGACTTGGTGACCATGAGAGCCTCGAACGCCTGATGCGGCGATACGGCATGCGCCTGCTGGGGCAGGGATTGCTTGCCAGTTGTCGGGACATTCTCGCGGACATTCCCGGCGATGTCCTTCAGCGGTCCCCGGGGCTGCTTCTGCTCACCGGCAGCATTGCCTCGCTGGAGGGACGGGATGCCGCGCGCGAACTGCTGAACAAGGCGGTGAAGCGGGCACGCGAGGAGGCCGATCCAGCACTGGAATTGATGATCATCACCCGGCTCCTGGAATACGAGGGTGGTATCTCCGGCAGGTATGAACACATGGACGACCTCGTCGAGCGCGGCGAGAACCTCATCGATACTGTGCTCGACGACCTGACACCGACCGCAAAAGCGTGGGTACACACCATTTTCGGTGCCACCTGCCAGCTCCAGAGAAACGATTACCAGGCCGCGGTACAGCACTTTGCCGAGGCCGAATCACTGGCCGCCGCCAATGACCTGATCAGTCTGCAGGCATTGATTACCTATCTGCATTTCCAGCGCCACATGGCGCAGACGCGTTACCCTGCCGCGCAAATGGACCTGGAGAGGCTGTTTCAGCTGAACACCACGGGCCGTCTCAGTGGGTTGTACGGAACACTGTTCCCGCTGGCCTTCGTCAACTGGCTCAACTTCAACGGCCTGCACGAAGAAGTGGTGGAAGTCGTCCGGAAACTGGGGCTGGATTTCAGGAAGGCCGGAAGCGCGAGCCTGCTGGTGCGGACCTTTCTCGCGCGCTGGCATGCCGAGTCCCTGATTGCCCTGCAACGAGCCCGCGAGGCGTGCGACTGGCTGGAGCATGTGCTCGGTGGATTCGTCAACCGCAGCACCCCCTTCCTCGAAAGCCAGTTGTATCACACGCTGGCGCTTGCACAGGCCCTGGAGGGCGATTCGGCCTCCGCCCGGGAGATGGCTGAAAGATCGACCCGCCTTCGCCGTCCTTTCCGCGAGCTGCACCAACGCACCTATCACCAGCTTGCCCAGGGTGTCACCTGGCTGATCCTGGGCGAGGAGGAACAGGCCGTCGAGTGGTTGAGCCAGGCGCGCGATACGGCGCGCGAAACGGAACGTGTCCATGCCGATTGAACCGCCCCGGGTTTCCCGGAGACTCCATTTCTTGAGAGGATAGAGTCTATGGATACGAGCAAGAGATATTCCCCTGAGGTCCGGGAACGGGCGGTTCGCATGGTGTTTGATCATCAGGGCGAGCATGATTCCCAATGGGCGGCGATGACCTCCATCGCGGCCAAGATCGGCTGTACGCCGGAGACGCTGCGCAAATGGGTGAGACAGGCCGAGCGTGATCAAGGACTGCGTGAGGGTCTGACGACGTCGGAGCGCGAGCGGCTCAAGGCCTTGGAACGGGAGAACCGGGAGCTGAGGCGGGCCAACGAGATTCTGAAGACGGCGTCGGCTTTTTTTGCCCAGGCGGAGCTCGACCGCAAACTGAAGAGATGATCGCGTACATCGACGATCACAGGGATCGTTACGGGGTCGAGCCGATCTGCGCGGTGCTGCCGATCGCCCCGTCCACCTACTATGAGCACAAGGCCCGTGAGGCCGATCCACAGCGACTGCCGCGGCGATTGCAGCGGGATCGCGCCCTGTCAGACGAGATTCGACGGATCTGGGAAGAGAACTTCCAGGTGTACGGTGCCAGGAAGGTATGGCGGCAGCTCAACCGGGAAGGCATCGAGGTAGCCCGCTGCACGGTGGAACGCCTGATGCGTGTCATGGGGTTGCGGGGTGTGGTGTGAGGCCGCCGTTGCCGGACAACGATCGGCGACACGACGGCGGAACGACCACTGGACCGGGTGAAGCGGCAGTTTACTGCCACCCGCCCGAATCAGTTGTGGGTGGCGGACATTACCTACGTGGCGACTTGGACAGGGTTTGTCTATGTGGCGTTTGTCGTGGACGTCTATGCCCGACGGATCGTGGGCTGGCGTGTCTCCCGGTCGCTGAAGACCGACCTGGTGCTGGATGCGCTGGAGCAGGCGCTATGGTCGCGCCAGGACACAGAGGGCCTGGTGCACCACAGTGACCGAGGCTGTCAGTACCTGTCGGTGCGCTACACGGAGCGCCTGGCCGGGGCCGGCATTGATGCCTCGGTCGGTAGCCGAGGGGACTCCTATGACAACGCTCTGGCAGAGACGATCAACGGTCTGTACAAGGCCGAGGTTATCTACCGGCGAGGCCCCTGGAAGCATAGGGAGGCGGTCGAATATGCCACTTTGGAGTGGGTGGACTGGTTCAACCACCGGCGGCTGCTGGAGCCTATTGGCAACGTGCCACCGGCGGAGTTGGAAGCGGCGTATTATCGCCAACAGAAAGAGTCTGCCAAGGCGGCCTGACTCAAACAAAACAGTCTCCGGAATATCCGGGGCGGTTCAGTAGCTACGATCTTGCATGGTTCGGAGGTGGCCAGGCGTACCATTGGCATTCGCAACGCCTCGACTGCCTGACCTCACGGATTCGGCACGGCCGGGTCCGTGTCGTGGAACAGGGAGACAGGGACATTCCTGAGGCGGGCAGCGAGATCGTCATTGGGTATCGGCATGGCCGATTGTATGCCAGCGAGTACCTGGTGCTGTGCAGCAAGGTCGTTGGCGGGACGGGACTGGACGTCCCGTCGATGCAGCGTGACGACTCCGGGCAGGCAGCCAGTCTGGCAGATGTTGTCATCCATAGTGGAGAAGAGGAGACGGTCCTGGTGGTGGCGGTACCACCACAGGCGAAGCTGGCTCCGGATCAGTTGCTAACAGGAGCATCACCGATCGATCCGCAGAAAAGGCAGTCTGCGGCAGAATCCGTGTCGAAGGCGTGGAAAAGCCCCGAACTGGCAATCGTGGCCGGGACTGCGTTGGTGACATGCGTTCTCCTCATAGTGATCGCCTGGGTTTGGTTTCCGGGGGAAGCCGTCCAGGAGGTGGTGACAGATGAGCCTCCCGGCCATTTCCGGGGACTTTACCCAGAGGAGCAGGGCAAAGATCGGCCCATCCCCCGCAAAGTAGCCCGCATACCCTGACTGCGCCGAAGCGATTGGGGGGCAGTGGCACTCCCCGGGTAGGCGATGGATAAACTGACCAGTACAATGCCCGGGCATTTCTTCCATCCGCCCGGATGGCGAAACTGGTAGACGCAGCAGACTTAAAATCTGCCGGCCATTACGGCCGTGCCGGTTCGATTCCGGCTCCGGGCACCATCCAACATCCAGCCAGTTGCGGCGTGTCCGTAACTTGCTGTTTTTTCATTATTTCTTCTTTCCCTTGTCTGCGAAAATCCGCTGGTATCCGCTCATATCTGACACAAGTTGTCCCAGCATTGTCACGAAGAGTGTCGCTTGACACCGTGGAACGATAACGCGGCGCCGCAGATGATGAATGAACCGCCCCGGATATTCCGGAGACTGTTTTGTTTGAGTCAGGCCGCCTTGGCAGACTCTTTCTGTTGGCGATAATACGCCGCTTCCAACTCCGCCGGTGGCACGTTGCCAATAGGCTCCAGCAGCCGCCGGTGGTTGAACCAGTCCACCCACTCCAAAGTGGCATATTCGACCGCCTCCCTATGCTTCCAGGGGCCTCGCCGGTAGATAACCTCGGCCTTGTACAGACCGTTGATCGTCTCTGCCAGAGCGTTGTCATAGGAGTCCCCTCGGCTACCGACCGAGGCATCAATGCCGGCCCCGGCCAGGCGCTCCGTGTAGCGCACCGACAGGTACTGACAGCCTCGGTCACTGTGGTGCACCAGGCCCTCTGTGTCCTGGCGCGACCATAGCGCCTGCTCCAGCGCATCCAGCACCAGGTCGGTCTTCAGCGACCGGGAGACACGCCAGCCCACGATCCGTCGGGCATAGACGTCCACGACAAACGCCACATAGACAAACCCTGTCCAAGTCGCCACGTAGGTAATGTCCGCCACCCACAACTGATTCGGGCGGGTGGCAGTAAACTGCCGCTTCACCCGGTCCAGTGGTCGTTCCGCCGTCGTGTCGCCGATCGTTGTCCGGCAACGGCGGCCTCACACCACACCCCGCAACCCCATGACACGCATCAGACGTTCCACCGTGCAGCGGGCTACCTCGATGCCTTCCCGGTTGAGCTGCCGCCATACCTTCCTGGCACCGTACACCTGGAAGTTCTCTTCCCAGATCCGTCGAATCTCGTCTGACAGGGCGCGATCCCGCTGCAATCGCCGCGGCAGTCGCTGTGGATCGGCCTCACGGGCCTTGTGCTCATAGTAGGTGGACGGGGCGATCGGCAGCACCGCGCAGATCGGCTCGACCCCGTAACGATCCCTGTGATCGTCGATGTACGCGATCATCTCTTCAGTTTGCGGTCGAGCTCCGCCTGGGCAAAAAAAGCCGACGCCGTCTTCAGAATCTCGTTGGCCCGCCTCAGCTCCCGGTTCTCCCGTTCCAAGGCCTTGAGCCGCTCGCGCTCCGACGTCGTCAGACCCTCACGCAGTCCTTGATCACGCTCGGCCTGATGATCAAACACCATGCGAACCGCCCGTTCCCGGACCTCAGGGGAATATCTCTTGCTCGTATCCATAGACTCTATCCTCTCAAGAAATGGAGTCTCCGGGGAACCCGGGGCGGTTCATACCCAAGGGATTCAAGGGTTTTGAGCGCCCACCACATTGGCTCACCTTCGAGGAGATTGAGCGTATGGTAGGTGTGTTTGCACGGCTCGGTGTCAAGAAAATACGCCTTACCGGTGGTGAACCCCTGCTACGGCGCAATCTTCCTGAGCTTGCCGCCCGCATAAGCAGCCTGGACGGAATCGAAGATCTCTCCATCAGCACCAATGCAACACAACTGGCGAAGCACGCCCTTGCGTTGAGACAGGCAGGTGTCCAAAGGCTTAATGTCAGCGTGGACTCGTTACGCAGGGAAAGGTTTCTGTCAATTACCGGCAAGGATTCCCTGCCGGACGTACTGGCCGGACTCGAGGCGGCCAGGCAGGCCGGATTCCAGCCTATCAAGATCAACATGGTAGTCATGAAGGGAGTCAATCATGACGAAGTGGATGATATGGTTCAGTTTTGCATTACACACGGATTTGTGCTGCGCCTGATAGAAGTCATGCCCATGGGCGATACAGGCCGGAATGCGGAATACGTGGATTTGCAGGTGATTAAACACCGTTTGATCGAGGACTTCGGGCTGGTTGAAGGTGCCGTGCCAGGTGCGAGGCCGGCACGCTACCTCCGGACACCGGATGGCAGCTTTTCAATAGGTTTCATCACGCCTCTTTCTTGGCCAGGAAGATAAGTACGAGTTCAGGGAATTGTTGCGCTCGAATATAAGTGACGAAGAACTGACCGATGCGGTACGGGAGGCGATTTCCATGAAGCCCGAACGCCATGAATTTCGGGAGATGCCGGAAAAGGTAGTGCGCTTCATGAACATGACGGGCGGATAACAACTGACTGGCCTGAATAGCACAGTCAGGCCAAGTCATCGATCAGCACCGATATGAAACCGGTTTTCCACGCAACAAACGGGGCATTGATACTTCGTTGCAATCGGCGCCGCACGTAGAAAGCGCGTCTGCAAACAGAAGCAAAAGATCATCATGATTATCCCTTCTCCTGCAGTACCATCGGCCAGCCACTATTTGAACCAACGTGAATGTCGATCTTCCGACACTCAATGACGAACCGGTTTCAACGCCAGAGCCAATGGGCAAGCAACATACAGCCTAAAATCTATCGATAAATCACATGAGCAAGAAAGCAGAAACCAAAGCGAATTCGAATATCCACAATCTATGGCCCACGCCCATTCTGCGCAAGAAATTCCCTCAGCATCGTCAAGTCAACCCGCAACTGGCCAAGCTTTTCTACGAACATCGCAGAACAAACGACAAGGTTAACGGTCCCGTCTATTCGAGTACCGACGACCTGCTGTTGCGCTACAATGAGCCCGCACTCAATCAATTATTCAAGTTCATCTCGGACAGTGTGTTCGAGATAGCAAGCGCCGTGAACGCCACATTCTGGGAGTATAGCCGCTCCAAAAAGATGCACATGAATGTCGTGGGTGCCTGGTTTCAGATACAGAATGGCTATGGCTTTCACGAAACACACAATCACGGCAACTGTTCGTGGTCCGGGGTATACTATGTTCAGGTGGACGACCAGGAAACACGAGAAAGTCATGAAGCGCTTGGCCCCATGAATGGGGTCACCCGATTTTATGGCCACCATGTAGATGTTATTGGGGATGGATATATGGATTCAGAAAACCTCTATCTTCAGTCAACCAGCTTTGATTCGAAACCGGAGGAGGGAGTGCTGGTCGTATTCTCCTCCCACTTGAAACACATGGCGCTACCTTACGAAGGAAAGAAGGATCGCATCATTGTTTCATTTAATGCCCAGGTCCATGGTGACAAAGGAGACGAGCTGTTCAGTTATAACTTCTTTTGAAGCAGGAGACCTTTCGCCTGGCCGAACTGTTCACAGCGTTTTCACAGGCCCTTGCGAGCAGGCTACGACGTGTTCAGGGCCCCACCCCGGTAATATGGTGCAGGTCGACGTATCGCACATCGGATTGTGGTGAGTGCAGTGCGCCACGTCAACGACATGCCCCTGGTTGCAGTAGGGGTTAGGGCATCGCTGCAGGATCCGCCTCCTTCTGGCTTCGAAGCTGCAGGCTCCTGCCGCGTATTTCAGGGCCTGCACCTCTGAAATTCGTGACGTCATGGCCCCACACATCGATTGCACCAGGGTACAGGCTTGTCAGCCGGTCGCTCCCTGAGGTATCTTCTTCTGACAACAAAAAAGACGCCTGCTCATTCGGATAACCACCATAGTGGGATTACTAATCAGTGGAATCATTCGAGCACAAGCTTCAGAGATTCGACCCCGGAATTGTCTGGCTTGATAATAACAATCGGGTCATGGCTCTAAATGGTATCGCACGCCAGGTATTGGGTGTTGACGTGGGTCAAGCTATCGGGCGGGAAATTGTACAGCTTCACCCGGAAAAGAGTCGAAAAAAGGTGGAATGGGTGCTGTCATCTTCGGGTTGCCCGGCAGAATCCCCTCCACCAATGACCATGATGATCAACATTCCCGACCGGGTTCTTCTGATCAAGGTCTCGAAGATGTGTGGCGACGATGGCCCCGTCGGGACCAGCATGGTGTTTTTCGACCTGACGGACATTAACCACTTCCCCACGCAAGGAGGCTGGAGAAGAAGGCAAGCCGCGGTTGTTGTTCAAACTTCCCGTGTACAAGAAAAACAGAGTCGTACTGGTCAACCTCAATGACGTGGTTCATTTCAGAGCCGAAGGTCATTACACGAACGTATATACCGAAAACGAACAATTCTTGTGCAACCTTTCGTTGTCTGATCTTGAAACCCGTCTGGACTCCATGCAGTACGTTCGTGTACACAGAATCCACATGATCAATATCCGCTTCGCTTGTGCGTTTGAAAAAGTAGATGAACAGTGTGCCATCATCATAAAGACGAAAGACGAGGCACGCATTCCGGTGAGCCGATCAAACGTACAAAAACTCAAGTCGATGCTCGGGCTTTCTTGAGAACAACAGTTGCCATAGCCACATTACATCGCGACGGGGTTAGCATAAATTGTCTTGCAACTTCCGCCACCCAGCGTTTCAGGCAATTGCCATTGTTTCTTTATATGCGATGCGGTAATTGTCAGTTGTACTCGATCATTGAATTAGCTGTACTCGATCATTGAACAAGATACGGTCCGTGCGGCAGGCTGACAGTGCTCGTCACGGGATCCCGCCGCAAGCACCTGATGCCAAAGGTGCGGCCTGGCGCATGTTCAAGGTGCGTGCCACCTTGGAAAATTCTGTAATGATCCCCCTGGTTTTTGCACACCCTACGCAGCAGTCTGCGCAGGCACCTAGTAGCCGAATACCAGATGCGGCCGCTCGGTGTTGTCGTGGCGTATCCAATGCCCAATCACTTCTCGTGCAAGGCTGATCGACTCAAAGGGGTGATGCCATACACATTCTTCTTTCATGGTGCGGATAAATCCTTCGATCATGCCGTTCTGCTCCGGGCTATATGGCGTAATGAGCGCCTGGGTCAATCCATGGCCCCTGACCATGGCCGTATAGCGATGGGAGGTGAAGACCAGGCCATTGTCACTGCGTACTCGTCGAGCAGGCGCTGCCACTTTTTATCGCTTTGAGCTCCAATTCATTCTCGCCCAGGGGCGCATGCGCTTCCGCCAGCTTGCGCTCGTACTGTTCCCTGAAGGCCTCGCGGGCGGGTTCGGAAGTTGTTCTCCATGCCCTGAATGCCTTCTTCCACCCAGCGCTCTACATCACCGGGAGTAAGGTCATGTTGCCGAGAAACCTCTGCGACCGTTGTCTTGCCCTTGAGAATATCCAGGGAGGGGCGTTGCTCAAAGTGCCGCGAATATCGCTGAAATGCCAATGGTCATGGGCATGGAGGCTTGAAACATGCCATAATGCCAACGATGAATGGCTTGTTTGACGAAGAACGCCAGGCCCTGGAATGGCTCGGACAGCGACTTCGCCTGGCGCGCAAGCGGCGGGGTGACCGCCAGTCCGATGCAGCGGCCCGTTGCCGGATCAGCCGTGAGACTTACCGCAAGATGGAGCGCGGGGAGCCGGGCGTGGCCATTGGCATCTGGGTGCGGGCCATCGCAATGTATGGCGAACTCGAGGCCCTGTTGGCTTTGTTTCCGGCCTCGCCATTTGACGAGATCACCTCATGACAGCCCGCCTGTTGCATGTCTGGTTGCGCGACGAGGCCGGCGCGGTGCATCCGCTTGGCCAGATCGCCGTCACGGAACCGCGACCGCCCGGTGGCGCGCGTTCGGGGGCCTTCCGGTATGCCGTGGATTACCTGGCCGATCCGGTCATTGGTCCTGTCGATCCCCTGCACCTGCCGCTGCGATCCGGGGAGTTCCGGGCCGGGGATCCGCACACTGGCCTGCATGCCGTGTTCATCGACAGCCTGCCCGATGCCTGGGGTCGGGCGGTCATGGTGCGCCGTTACCGCCTGGCGCGTGCCGAGCAAGGCGATATCGATCTGCTCGCGCGGCTGGGTGGACATGGCATGGGGGCGCTGGCCTATACCCGAACGCCCGAACCGCCGGAGCTGGACGGCGATGAAGTGCCGCCGCTGATGTGTCTCGACCAGCTGCTGGACGCGGCCGATCGTTATCAGGCGCAGCCGGAGCGAATCGACGAGGCCATCCGTCTGCTGTTTGCCGCGGGCAGTTCACCGGGCGGGGCGCGTCCGAAGGCCCTGGTACGGGACGCCGGACGGCCATTGCTGGCGAAGTTTCCTTCACGCCGGGACGCATTGGATATCGTGGGTCTCGAAGCCGCCAGCCTCGCGGTGGCGCGAGAAGCCGGCATCCCGGTTCCGGCATTCCGCGTGGTCGGTATCGGGGATCGCAAGGTGCTCCTGCTCGAGCGTTTCGATGTGACGCCCGCCGGGGGGCGTCGGCACATGCTGTCGCTGAAAAGCCTGTTGGATGCGCGTGGGTACTACCAGGCCGGTTATCGTGACGTGATCCAGGTGGTCGCGCGTGTCTCATCGGCGCCAAAGGAGGATCTCGAGCAACTGTTTCGGCAGATCGTACTGAACGCCTGTCTGGCCAATACCGATGATCACCTGAAGAACTTTGCCATGCAGTGGCGTGATGGGGGATGGCGATTGACGCCGGCCTTCGACATCCTGCCGGACGTGAACGACAACCGGGAACATGTATTGCATTTTGGCAGTGCGGGGCATCGGCCGACACCGGATGCGCTGCGTGACCTCGGGCGTTTGTGCGGACTGGGGCCAAGACGCGTCAGCGAGGTCATGGCACTGATCGAGGACAAGGTGCGGTCGTATTCACTCTGCTGCGAAGCGTATGGCGTACCGGAAGCGGATGCGGCCTTCGTGCTGGCCCGCATGCCACTGATGCGTGATGTGTAATAGACGCTTCATTTCTTCGGCGCTGGCGCGATCGGCAGCCGTGGGTCGGCCTCTTGTTCTGGCTGGTTGCGCATGTGATTGGCGGTCTGCATGAAGGCCTGCTCCAGGCGCGAGCGCAGGACCTCGTCGATGTCCATGTCGGCCAGCGCCTTGCGCATGCACAGCATCCACTGGTCCCGCTCCTTCACCCCGATGGGGAAGGGCAGGTGGCGCCGGCGCAACATGGGGTGGCCGAATTTCTGCACGTACAGGTCGGGACCGCCCAGCCAGCCGCTCAAGAACAGGAACAGCTTCTCGCGCGAGACACGCAGGCTCTTGGCATGCAGGGCACGGACCTCGCGCGCCTCCGGCAGACTGTCCATGTAGTCGTAGAAACGATCGACCAGTTCGCGTACACCTTGCTCGCCACCGAGCAACTCATAGGGAACAGGGGGCTGTGTCATCTCGAAGTTTCCTCATGCGTTCAACTTGCCACGCGGTCGGCGCCCATTGCCAGAATTCTTCCAGGGCAAGGTCGGAGTCGGGCATCGGCTGCCCCAGCCAGCGCCAGGCCGCGAGCAGGGAAGTCAGTGGCCGCTGTTCGTCGACCGGCTGGGCGGCCTCGCGCTTGCTGAGCTTGCGGCCATTCCGGTCCCGTACCAGCGGTACGTGCAGATAGACTGGTGTGGCCATTTCCAGCAGCCGTTGCAGACAGATCTGGCGCGGTGTGGACGCCAGCAGGTCGGCACCGCGCACCACGTGGGTGATCCCGGCCAGGGCATCGTCCACCACCACGGCCAGCTGATAGGCGAAGTACCCGTCGGCGCGACGGATCACGAAATCGCCGATGTCGCTTGCCAGGCGCTGCGTCTGCGTGCCGAACACCCGGTCGGTAAAGCCGAACGGTTCATCTTCGGTGCGCAGGCGGGCGGCTCGCCCCGGGGCATCGTCGAGTCCCAGGTCCCGGCAGGTGCCGGCATAGATCGGGCCCTCGATACCCTCCCGCCGGGCCTGCTCGCGTACTGTCTTGCGACTGCAACGGCAGAAGTACACCTTTCCCTGTGCCTGCAGTTGGTCCAGCGCCTGGGCATAGGCCTCGCTGGTCCGGCTCTGGTAACGCAACTCACCGTCCCAGTGCATGCCGAAGGCCTCGAGGCTGCGCAGGATATCGTCTTCCAGGCCGGGGCGGCAGCGAGTCTGGTCGAGATCGTCGATGCGCACCCACCATTCGCCGTGGTGGGCCAAGGCATCGACCCGGCTGGCCAGGGCCGTGACGAGAGAACCGAAGTGCAGTCGCCCGGTGGGCGAGGGGGCGAAGCGTCCGCGATAAGGTGGCACGGCCGGGCGATCCGCCATGGCGATTCAGCTGAAATGCTTTTCCTGCTGTTCCTGGGCCGTCTTGCAGTCGATGCACAGGTCGGCGGTGGGACGGGCCTCGAGCCGCCGGAGGCCGATCTCCACGCCGCATTCCTTGCAATAGCCGTACTCGTGTTCGTCGAGCTGGCGCAGGGCCTGGTTGATCTTGTTGATGAGCTTGCGCTCGCGGTCACGGGTGCGCAGCTCCAGGCCGATGTCGGATTCCTGGGTGGCGCGGTCGTTGGGGTCGGCGTGCTGGGTCGCATCGGTCTTCATGTGGTCGACCGTGCGATCCACCTCCTCCATCAGCATGTGGCGCCAGTGCTCCAGCATGGCGCGAAAATGTGCCTCCTGCCCGGCGCTCATGTAGGGCTCGTCCGCGGTGGGACAATAGGGCTCGAAGCCTTCGTAATGGGCCAGGTCGGCGGAATTTCCCGGCATCTTTTGACCACCTCGCGTGTAAAGCTTCACGTTACCATGAAGCCGGAACCGCGGCCAAGGCCGCGCCGCAAGATAGCCGAGTCCGCCGGATGCTTGTTATGCTGCGCGGCCTTTCGTTGTGGAGCAGTCGATCGTGTGTGAGATTGAAGCCCTGATCTTCGACGTGGACGGCACCTTGGCCGATACCGAGCGCGACGGCCACCGCGTGGCCTTCAACCGTGCCTTCGCCGATGCCGGTCTCGACTGGGAGTGGGATGTGGCGCTCTATGGCAAGCTGCTGGCAGTGACCGGCGGCAAGGAGCGCATCAAGTACTACCTGCGCGAGTTCAATACCGTCTTCGAGCCCCCCGCGGACCTGGACGGCTTTGTCGCCGACCTTCACGCGGCCAAGACCGAACACTACAAGGCGTTGATGGCCGAGGGCCGGGTGCCCTTGCGCCCGGGCGTGGAGCGCCTGCTGCGCGAGGCGCGGGAGGCCGGCATTTCGCTGGCGATTGCCACCACCACCACCATGGACAACGTCACCTCCCTGCTGGAGAACACCTTGGGCGCCGAGTCGGTGGGCTGGTTCGCCGAGATCGGTGCCGGTGACATCGTGCCAGCCAAGAAGCCCGCACCGGACATCTATGTCTGGGTGCTCGAGCGCCTGGGGCTGGCTCCGGAGCGTGTGATTGCCTTCGAGGACTCCGGGCACGGTGTGACCTCGGCCGCCGATGCCGGCATCGCGCGCATCGTGGTCACCACCAACGACTACACCCTCGGCCAGGACTTCTCGCGCGCCAGCCTGGTGCTCGACCAGCTCGGCGAGCCGGGCACGCCGCCGCGCCGGGCTGATGGCGAGCCCCTGCCTGGGCCGGTGAACCTGGCCCTGCTGGAGACCCTCTGAGCATGTCCTGGCCCGCGCCCGCAGCACGCATGCAGGGCATCGCCCCGTTTCGGGTGATGGCCATCCTGGCCCGGGCGCAGGCACTGGAGGCGGCCGGGCGCGATATCGTGCACATGGAGGTCGGCGAGCCCGACTTCCCGGCTCCCGAGGCGGTCAATGCCGCGGCGCAGGCGGCGCTGGCACGTGGTCAGACCCATTACACCCCGGCACTCGGCCTGCCGGCGCTGCGCGAGGCCATCGCCGGCTGGTATGGCCAGCGTTTCGGCCTCTCCATCGACCCGGCGCGGGTGATTGTCACCCCCGGCGCCTCGGGCGCGCTGCAGCTGGTTCTGGGCGCGCTGGTCGACCCGGGGGACCGCATCGGCATCCAGGACCCCGGCTATCCGTGCAACCGCCACATGATCACGCTTTACGGCGGCGAGGCGATGGCGGTCGATCCGGATCGGGCGGCGGAAATGCCGGGGTTGTCCGGCATGATGCTGGCCAGCCCCGCCAACCCGACCGGTGAGCTGATTTCCGCTTCGCGATTGGCTGTCCTCTACCGCGCACTGCGCGCGCAGCGGCGCTTCCTGATCGTGGACGAGATCTACCAGGGCCTGCAATACGAAACGCCACCGCAGACCGCGCTGGTGCTGGGTGAAGAGGGGCTGTTCGTGATCAACAGCTTCTCCAAGTTCTTCGGCATGACCGGTTACCGCGTTGGCTGGGCGGTGGTGCCCGAGGCCTGGGTGGAACCCATCGAGCGGCTGGCGCAGAATCTGTTCCTGGCACCGCCCACCCTGGCCCAGCACGCGGCGCTGGCGGCCTTCGATCCCCCGGTGCTCGACGAGCTGGAGCGTCGCCGGCAGGTGTTCCAGGCACGGCGCGACCGCCTGTTCGCCGGCCTGCGCGAGCTGGGCTTCGCCTTGCCCCCGCAGCCGCCCGGCGGGGCCTTCTACCTGTATGCCGGCCTGCCCGAACACCTTGACGAAGACGGCGAGACCTTTGCGCAACGCCTGCTCGAGGAGGCCGGTGTGGCGATCACCCCGGGCAGCGATTTCGGTGCCAACGACACCGCGCGCCACGTGCGCTTCGCCTACACCACCGAGGTGCCGCGCATCGAGCAGGGCCTGGAGCGCCTGGCCCGGTTGCTTTCGCGCGGGAGCTGACGGCTCACGGCCCGTGCCGGCAGGTCTCGTCGGCCTGTTCCAGCTCGATGGTGGTGTGGCCGATGCCGCAGTCGCGGCAGGTCTCGCGGATGGCCTCCTTGATCTCGTGCTGACTCTCGGCGCTGATGGGGATGTCCAGCACCAGATGGGCGGTCAGCACGTGGTGCTCGCCGTCCAGCGACCACAGGTGCAGGTGATGCACGTCCACCACGTGCGGCAGGGCCAGCAGCTTCTCGCGCACCGTTTCTACCAGCGCGTCGTCCGGCACCCCCTGCAGGAACAGGCGCAGGGTCTCGCGCAGGTTGCGCACCACGTTGAACAGAATGAACAGGGTGAAGGCGATCGACAACAGCGGGTCGAGGATGGGCCAGTCGGCAAACTGCAGCACGATGCCCACGATCAGCACCGCCACCCAGCCGAGCACGTCCTCGAGCAGGTGCCAGTTGAGCACCCGCTCGTTGAGGCTTCTGCCGCCGTGCAGGCTCCAGGCCGCCGCGCCGTTCACCACGATGCCCAATACCGCCAGCCAGGTCATGCCCACCGCGTGCGGCATGGGCGGGTCGGCCAGCCGGGAGATCGCTTCGGACAGCACCCACAGGCTGCCGATGATCAGTACCAGGGCGTTGATCAGCGCACCGAGTAGCGACAATCGCTGGTAGCCGTAGGTGTAGCGGCCACTCGCCGGGCGACGCGCCAGCAGCCAAGCCAGGCCGATCGCCAGCGAATCGCCCAGGTCGTGCACCGCGTCGGCGAGGATGGCGGTGCTGTTGGTGAGCAGCCCGCCGACGACCTCGATGACCGTGAACACCAGGTTCAGGACGAAGGCGAGGCCGATGCGTCGGTCCGCCGTGTGGTGATCGTGGTGATGGTGATGATGCGGGCTCATGCGGAGGTTCAACGCGCAGTGGGACGCTTCATGGCCGTCCGGGGTGGTTCCACGCGTACTGCCAGCGAACCGCTGCCCACGCCCTGGGCGCGGCCGTTGGCGTCGGGCACCTGTTGCAGGCGATGCAGCAGGGCAGTGGCCGAGAGGCGACCATCGAGCAACGCGCGGTAGCCCGCCACGATGGCCGCCACCTGGTCGCCGGGCTCGTCCACCAGCTCGATGCGATAGTGGCGGATGCCGGCTGCCAGCAGATCGGCGAGATGGCCGGCGGCCGACTGGGCCTGGGCATTGAACAGGGTGTTGCGACAACCGACGTCGGCGAGCAGCAGGTGGTCCTGGCCTTTCGGGTCGCGCAGGTGCACCCGGTGGCGCTCGCAGGGGCGGCCACAGTCACGGTAGCCGTTGCCCGTGGACAGGAAGCGGGCAAAGGCACAGTGCTCGGTATGGAAGATGGGCAGGTGCTGGTGTGCCACCACCTCGATACAGGCGCGCCGGGCCTCCGGCAGACCGGTGGCCAGGGCGGCGATCTGCCGGGCATTCAGATCGTGGGTCGGGGCCAGGCGCGCCAGGCCGAGGTCCAGCAGCTGGTGGGCACTCAACCGGTTGGCGGCATTCAGCGAGAAGTCGCCGTACAGCGTGGGAATGCGCACCGCCTCGTCGAAGGCGGCACCTGCACCGCCCAGGGCGTGCAGGCGCTGCAACAGGCCAGCCGAGCGTACCAGCAGGGCATCGGGTTGCAGGTGCAACAGGTAACGGACCAGACGTTGTTCGCCGGGCTTGAAGATGCGCGGGGCGGCGACCACCAGACGACGACCGGCGGCGCGGATGCGCTGGCAGGCGTCCTTGAGTCCATGCACCTCGAGGAAATCGACCTGGATCTCGTCGATGTCGTCCAGCGCCAGCGCGGCCTCGACCTGCTCGGCGGTGCGGCACAGCAGCGACAGGGCGGGCTGGGTGGGTGGTGACGGAGGGGCAACCTCGGGCAGCAGCACCGGCAGCACTGGCGCCGAGGCCAGCTCGCGGTCGCGCTGGTGCCGGGTCATCTGTCCGAGCAGGGTCTCGACCGCCGCGCGCCGGGTCTGCTTGATCTCGCCCAGGGGCAGGAACAGGCCGTCGGGCAGGTCCAGTTGCCAGTGCGCGATGCGGAAGGGAGTGTCCCCCAGCTCACCGATGGCGCGCTTCAGAGCCGCTTCGTCCAGCGGGCGGCGATCGGCGGTCTGCAGGGGCGTGCGGCTGGCGGCCTCGGCCTGGCGGCCGTCGGGTGTTGCAAGGCGGATGCGCAGCGGTTCGCCGGCTGCGCCGCTCAGCTCGATGCGCAGAGGCAGGCGCACGGCCTCGGCCGGACGCAGCACCGGGCCGCCGTCGCTGGCCGCGTCGCGGGTGCGCCAGACATGGTCGCCGGGCGCGATGTCCGTGGCACGAAATCCGGGGCCGAAGCGCAGCACCACCTCGCCGCGGTCGATCTCCTCACGGATACGTTCCCCGCGGCGCTCGATCCGGCGCACGTGACCGCCCGGCTCGTGTCGCTGCGGACGACCGCCGTCGAACACCACCCCGTCGCCGGGCTTGACCGGGTTGTGCAGGCGCAGGCGCACCCCGTCGTACAGTACTGCCTCGACCCGGCCCAGGTGCAGGCCGCGGTGGCGCGGGTTGCGGCCGATCACCAGTTCCTGGTGACGCGAACCGAGCAGGAAGCCCGGGGTGAGCCCGTCGTGCCGTTCGTCCTGGCCGCGCGAGAAGATCTGCGCCAGGCCGCGCCGGGTGTCGCGGTCGATCATCAGTTCTTCTTCGTCGGTCGACTGGCCGGCCGCCAGCCGGTCGAGGGCCTGGCGGTAGGCGCGCACCGTGCGCATGACATATTCGGGGCCCTTGAGTCGTCCCTCGATCTTGAGGCTGCACACCCCGGCGCGCAGCAGGCGCGGCAGCAGGGGCAGGGCCATCAGATCCTGCGGCGAGAGCAGGTAGTCGAGCCCGCCCTGTTCGCGCAGTCCGCCGTCCACCAGCAGGCCATAGGGCAGACGGCAGGGCTGGGCGCACTGGCCGCGGTTGGCCGAGCGCCCGCCCCAGGCCTCGCTGGAGAAGCACTGGCCGCTGTAGCTGACGCACAAGGCGCCGTGCACGAAGACCTCGAGTTCCACCTCGGTCTCGGCGGCGATGGCGGCGATCTCCTCGATGGACAGCTCGCGCCCCAGCACCACCCGCGAGAGGCCGAGTGACTGCGCAAAGGCCACGCCCTCGGCATCGGTGATCGACATCTGGGTGCTGGCGTGCAGGGGCAGTGCGGGCGCGACGGCGCGCGCCAGCCGCGCCAGGCCGATCAGCGCGTCCACCCCGCAACGGGCGGCATGGCGGTGCAGTTTCTCCATCACCGCCTCGAGTGCGTCCGCGGCGATGCCGGTGGCGCGCCGGCGGGCATTGAAGCCGCGCTCCAGGCCGAAGTACACCGCATCGGCGCCGGCATGCACCGCCGCCTCGAGCTGTGACAGGCCGCCGGCAGGGGCCAGCAGTTCGGGGGAGTGCTCAGTCGTCATCGCCGCGTCCAGGCCACAGCCGTTGCGCCACCTCGCCATCGGCGACCAGGCTATGACAACTGTCGATGAAATCCTCGGGCGGCTGGTGCTGGTGACCGTCCAGCGACTCGCCGCGCCAGGCATAGACGGTCTGGATGGCGGTGGTGGCCAGCGGGCCCAGCAGCTCCACCAGGTGGGTACAACCATGGACCCCGCCGAGGGCCAGGCGTACCCGCGCAGTCCAGCCGGGCGCGATGCGCTGCCCGATCAGTTTCTCGAAGCGCTCGGCCGGGAAGTGCGGGCAGGCGGGGTAGGGGGCCTGCTCGATGCTCGCGCGGAGATCGATCACGGTCAACTCGTCGTCCACGGTCAGGCGCATCCACATCTCGTGCAACGGCTCGCCGGGTGGGATCTCGCCCCGGCCGAAGGTCTGCAGGGGTTCGTCGCGGGTGTCGCGCAGGTGGGCGTCGATGTCCCACAGGCCGTCGGCACGGCGGTAACCCCGGCACACGATCTGCCGTGTGTGCGGGGGCTCGCGGTTGGCGGGCGGCGGCAGCGGCATGCTCAGTGCCCTGTTGGCCGGGTGGTGAACTGACCCAGCGCGATCTTGGCGAACAGCAGCAGCCAGGGTGCGCCGTGCAGGCACAGGTCGAAGATGTCGATAGGCCGCCGCAGGGTGCCCTCGCCGAGCATGCGCAGCTTCTCCCAGACGTGTGGCTCGGGCACGAAGGGCGCCAGCCCCAGGGTGAGGGCGACGATCAGGACGATGTAAAAGGGAATACGGGCGAGCAAGTCACGCATGGCTGGGACTCCCGAAAACGGAAATTGTAACAACTCGCAGCGAACGGCACGGCAGCCGCGACGCCTATCCTCTTTAATCACCGGGTAATTAGAAGGCCCTGCAGGCCCCCGACGAAAGCACGCCGCTGCCGGCCTGCTTCGATGGCAGCCATGCCGGCCATGGCTGTACCGCAGTATCACCTGGTGCCGAAATGAGGAAATGCTTTGTGCCTCCACCGGGTCTTGTTGGCGGAGGCGGACGATCTGGCGGCACCCGGCATCCTTCGCGTCATTGATGTCGCAACAGAAGGGGAACCGCCATGAAACACATCCGATCGAGTCTTCTGGCCCTGGTCGCGGTATCGCTGGTGACCGCGGCCTGTGCCGGTCCCTACGGGAGCACCGGGCGATCGTCGCAAGCGTCGGGCGCGCCTTTCGGTACCGTCGAGGATCTGCATTATGCCCAGGTGCTCTGGCAACACTTGCGCCAGCGGCGCCTGGTCGGCGAGAACGCGATTCACGGCACGCCCTACACCGGCACCCATCCGCATGGCGCCATACTGGACACCTTGGGTGTCGTCATTCGCGTGGGTCACGATACGGGGCCGGTGATCGTCAAGCGCAACTACGGGGGCAAGGGTGTGAGCAAGGCGACTGTCGCCAACACGCCCGAACGTTACCTGAAGGCGGTCACCGTGATGTTCAAACGCCCGGGCTACGATCCAGCCAATCGCGACTGGTTCTGGGTCAAGTACGCACCGGATGGCAGCGTATTGAAGAACCCCAAGGGGATGGCCCTGGCGGGACGGGTCGCCAAGGGTTCGGCCAAGGGTTGCATCGCCTGTCACCGCACCGCTCCCGGCAGTGACCTGGTATTCAACCACGACCGCTACGCGCGTTGATCCTGGACTCGCCCCGCCTAGGCGGGGCGAGGACCATATCGCGTCACGGGTCGGAGGCGATTTCCGGTAAAATGGCGATCTTCGTTTGCCACTGAAGTCGCATCATGACCATCAAGACCCGTTTCGCCCCGAGCCCCACAGGCTACCTGCACGTGGGCGGTGCCCGCACGGCGCTGTTCTCCTGGCTGTACGCGCGCCGTCACGGCGGCCGTTTCGTGCTGCGCATCGAGGACACCGATCGCGAGCGTTCCACCGAGGAATCGGTCAATGCCATCCTCGAGGGCATGACCTGGCTGGGGCTGGAATACGACGAGGGCCCCTTCTACCAGACGCATCGTTTCGATCGCTACGACGAGGTAATCGAACAGCTGCTGGAGCGTGGCCTGGCCTACCGTTGCAATTGCTCGAAGGAACGGCTGGACGCGCTGCGCGAACAGCAGCTGGCGGCGAAGCAGAAGCCGCGTTACGACGGCCACTGCCGTGATTGCACGGTGAGCGCCGACGAGCCGCACGTGATCCGCTTCCGTAACCCGGTCGATGGCGAGGTGGTGTTCGACGATCTCATCCGCGGTCCCATCCGCGTGGCCAACACGGAGCTCGACGACCTGATCATCCGCCGTTCCGACGGCTCACCCACCTACAACCTGACGGTGGTGGTGGACGATCATGACATGGGCATCAGCCACGTGATCCGCGGCGACGACCACATCAACAACACCCCGCGCCAGATCAACCTGTACCGCGCCCTGGGCTGGGACGTGCCGCGTTTCGCGCACGTCCCCATGATCCTCGGCGAGGACGGCAGTCGCCTGTCCAAGCGCCACGGTGCGGTGAGCGTGATGCAATACAAGGAACAGGGCTACCTGCCCGAGGCGTTGCTCAACTACCTGGTGCGCCTGGGCTGGTCGCATGGCGACCAGGAGATCTTCTCGCTCGATGAGATGATCGAACTGTTCGATCTGGAGGCGGTCAACCGCGCGCCGTCGACCTTCAACACCGCCAAGCTCGACTGGCTCAACCAGCAGTACCTCATGCACAGCGACCCGGCACGCGTGACTCACCTGCTCTCGCCGCACCTGGGCGACCTGGGCATCGACCCGGCCGAGGGGCCGGATCTGGTCGAGGTCGTCAAGGCGCAGCGCGAGCGCGCCACCACCCTGGTCGAGCTGGCACGCATCTCGGCCTTCTACTACCGCGATTTCGACAGCTACGACGAGAAGGCGGCAAAGAAGGCCTTCAAGGGCGAGGCCGACCAGGCGCTGGCCGCGGTGCGCGAGCGCCTGGCCGCGTTGGCCGACTGGGAACGCGAGCCCATTCACCAGGCGGTGAGCGATACCGTGGAGGCGCTGGGCGTGGGGTTCGGCAAGGTGGCCATGCCGTTGCGCGTGGCGGTCACCGGCGGCTCGCCTTCGCCCGATCTCGACCTGACCCTCTGGCTGGTGGGGCGCGAGGCCACCCTGCGCCGCATCGACCGCGCCATCGAACACATCCGCTCCAACCGCTGAGATCTGCCCATGAGCGCCGAGAACACGCCGAAGAACTTCATCCGCCAGATCATCGACGCCGACCTGGCCGCGGGCAAGCACCAGCGGATCGTCACCCGCTTTCCGCCCGAGCCCAACGGCTATCTGCACATCGGGCACGCCAAGTCCATCGTGCTCAACTTCGGCATCGCCGAGGACTATGCCGGTCGCTGCAACCTGCGCTTCGACGATACCAACCCGGCGAAGGAAGAGGCGCACTTTGTCGAGGCCATCCAGGAAGACGTGCGCTGGTTGGGCTACCAATGGTCTGAACTGCACTTCGCCTCGGAATACTTCGAGCAGCTCTACGGCTTTGCGGTGGAACTCATCGAGAAGGGCCTGGCCTATGTCTGCGATCTCTCGCCCGAGGAAGTGCGCGCCTACCGCGGCACCCTGACCGAGCCGGGCCGCGAGAGTCCCTGGCGCAACCGCAGCGTGGAGGAAAACCTCGACCTGTTCCGGCGCATGCGCGAAGGCGAGTTCCCCGACGGCAGCCGTACCCTGCGCGCCAGGATCGATATGGCCTCGCCCAACATGAACCTGCGCGATCCGGCCCTCTACCGTATCCGTCATGGTCTGATCCACCATCAGACAGGCGACGCCTGGTGCATCTACCCGATGTACGACTTCACCCATCCGATCTCCGATGCCATCGAGGGCGTGACCCACTCGCTGTGCACCCTGGAGTTCGAGGATCACCGTCCGCTCTACGACTGGGTGCTGGACAACATCAGCATCGGCTGCCATCCGCAGCAGATCGAGTTTGCGCGCCTCAATCTCGAGTACACGGTGATGAGCAAGCGCAAGCTCACCCAGCTGGTGGACGAGGGCCATGTCTCGGGCTGGGACGACCCACGCATGCCGACCATCGCCGGCCTGCGCCGGCGCGGCTATACCCCCGAGGCGATCCGCGACTTCTGCAACCGCATCGGCGTCACCCGTGCCGACAGCACGGTGGAGATGGGGATGCTGGAGTCGGCCATCCGCAGCGATCTGGATGCACGCGCACCGCGCCGCATGGCGGTGCTGCAGCCGCTGAAGCTGGTGATCGTCAACTGGCCAGAGGATCACGAAGAGATCCTGCGCGGCCCGAATCACCCCAAGAACGAGGACATGGGCACGCGTGAACTGGTGATGACCCGCGAGGGGTGGATCGACCGCGACGACTTCCGCGAGGAGGCCAACAAGAAATACAAGCGCCTGGTGCTCGGCGGCGAGGTGCGGCTGCGCAACGGCTACGTGGTCCGCGCCGACGAGGTGGTGCGCGACGAACAGGACGAAATCGTCGAGGTGCGCTGCACCTACGACCCCGAGACCCTGGGCCGCAATCCCGAGGGTCGCAAGGTGCGCGGTGTCATCCACTGGGTGCCGGTGCCGCACGCGGTGCATGCCCAGGTGCGGCTGTACGACCGGCTGTTCCGGGTGCCGCAGCCGGGACGCGACGGCAATTTCCTGGCCGACCTCAACCCTGATTCGCTGTGCGTGATCGATGGCGCCGTGCTCGAGCCGTCGCTGGGCGAAGCGGCGGTCGGCGAGCGCTTCCAGTTCGAGCGCGAGGGCTATTTCTGCCGCGACACCGAAGACGCCCCTGATGGCCGGCCGGTGTTCAACCAGATCGTGTCGCTGCGCGACTCCTGGGGAGGTTGAGATGACAAGGGACGTGGTCGCGGTGGTCGGCCTGGGCTACGTGGGCCTTCCATTGGCGGTGGCCTTCGGCAGGCAACGCCGGACCATCGGTTTCGACCTGGACAAGACCAAGCTGGCGCACTACCGCCAGGGGAACGACCCCAGCGGCGAGGTGACATCGGATGACCTGGCCGCGGCCAGCCAACTGGAATACACCAGCGATCCGGCGCGCCTGGCCGAGGCGCAACTGATCGTGGTGGCGGTGCCGACGCCCATCGACGACGCCCACCGGCCCGATCTCGGCCCATTGAAAGGCGCCTGCCGCACCGTGGGCGCGCACCTGCAGCCCGGCAGTGTGGTGATCTTCGAATCCACGGTGTTTCCCGGTTGCACCGAGGACGTCTGCGTACCCCTGCTCGAACAGCACTCGGGCCTGCCCTGGCTGGGCCGCGAAGGGGCGACGGGCGAGGGCTTTCATGTCGGCTA
Organism: endosymbiont of unidentified scaly snail isolate Monju; assembly: GCF_000801295.1. Lineage (NCBI taxonomy): Bacteria > Pseudomonadati > Pseudomonadota > Gammaproteobacteria > endosymbiont of unidentified scaly snail isolate Monju. The sequence continues at coordinate 1,243,126 of NZ_AP012978.1, forward strand.
CTCGCCCGAGCGCATCAACCCCGGCGACAAGGTCCACCGGCTCGAGACCATCGTCAAGGTGGTCTCCGGCGATACACCGGAAACGCTCGAACGGGTGGCAGCCTTGTACGAGAGCGTGGTGGACGCCGGAGTGCACCGCGCGGCCAGCATCAAGGTGGCCGAGGCGGCGAAAGTGATCGAGAACACCCAGCGCGACCTCAATATCGCGCTGATGAACGAACTGGCGCTGATCTTCCACAAGCTGGGCATCGATACCCTGGACGTGCTGGAGGCGGCGGGCACCAAGTGGAACTTCCTGCCGTTCCGCCCGGGCCTGGTCGGCGGGCACTGCATCGGGGTCGATCCCTACTACCTGACCTACAAGGCCGAGGCGGCGGGCCACCACCCGCAGGTGATCCTGGCCGGCCGGCAGATCAACGACGGCATGGGCAAGTACATCGCCGAGCAGACGGTCAAGCGCATGATCCAGGCCGGACGCGGCGTGTCGGGCGCCCGGGTGATCGTGCTGGGCCTGACCTTCAAGGAAGACTGTCCGGACCTGCGCAACTCGCGGGTCGAGGACATCCTGACCGAACTGGCCTCGTACTGCTGCGAGGTGCGGGTGCACGACCCGGTGGCCGACCCGGCCGAGGCGCAGGCCGAGTACGGCGTGGCGCTGTGCGACTGGGACGATCTGCCCAAGGCCGACGCGGTGATCCTGGCGGTGGCGCACCAGGCCTATCGCGCGCTGGGCCCGGAAGACCTGGGACGCATCATGGCGTCCGGCGCGGTGCTGATGGACGTGAAGTCCGTGCTCGACCGGGAGCGCTTCGCGCAGGCCGGGATCGATCTCTGGCGGTTGTGAACATCAGTCACCTGCGCGTGGCCTGGTCCGTCCGTGGCGGGTCACGAAATCTTGCGCAGCGGCAGCACCTCTCGTTCGATCTCGGCCAGCTTGTCTCGTGTTGCACGCCATTCGCAGGCTGCTTGCCGATTCACCCGGTACGTCGGTGTGGTGCCGACGACCGGATCAGACGCAGTGCCGTGTCCGCCGTGATGCCACGGCATTCCTTCACCACGTTGTTGACCCGTGGCGCGGGGCCCCGCAAGAGGGCATCGACCCGCGTAGAGTGCCCGGGTCTGTCTGCACCGGAGAAGTCCGGGTCATGAAGCGCAGGGCGATATCCGTCAAACAGCAGGCGTCAAACTAGTCGTCGCAGCTTATCGTGGACCCGTCGGGCAGCCTGTCGGCGCTTCGCAGACGGCCACTGCCGTAGAGAATCAGGGCGCGGTTCATGCCGGGATCGACCGGCGAGCAGAAGCGCAGGCTCAGGTTGCTGCCGACAGCATCGCCGCTGGCGCGGAAGCGTACCCTGGGCCGTCCCTTGCTGCCCTGGACCACCACGCCCGCGATTGCCTGCTGCACGGCGAGCACCGCTTCATCGCGATCGCGCTTTCCGTCACCGTCGCTGTCCGCGAAGAGCAGAATGCCGTCCTGCCAGTGACGGTAGTCGCGGTGACATTGCTGGCCATCGGTACTGGGGCAGAGTACTGTCGGCAGGCGACGCTGGACGGCCGTGCTGCGCGCCAGGCGCAGCAGGCGCGCGTAGTCCCGTTGTGCGCTGGCCAGCCGGTTGTCTGCTTGAAGGTGACGCCAGGCCGGGACTCCCGCAGCAAGCAGGATGATCCCCACGCCAAGGGTGATGAACAGCTCGATGACGCTGAACCCGCGCACGCGGGCAGCAAGGTGGCAGACATCCATGTCGGACCCTCCTTGTCATTGCTTGCAGGCGGCCTTCCCTGGCCGCCTGAAATCGCGTTGTTCGCGGCAGGGACGCAGTTCCTGCCCTTTCCCGTAAATACCCTGACAGGGTCGGTGACCCCTGCCAGGGTGAGGCTTGATCAGCCCTTGGCGACGGCCTCGATGCGATCCAGCGCGGCGTCCAGGTTCTCCATGCTGGTGGCGATGGAGATGCGCATGTGCCCGCCCAGGCCGAAGGCCGTACCAGGCACCACGGCCACACCGGCCTGCTCGATCAGGTGCTCGGCCAGCTCGAGGTCGTTCTTCACGCCGTCGATGCGCTCGATCAGGCCGCTCACCGAAGGGAAGACGTAGAAGGTGCCGTCGGTGGCCAGGCAGTCGATGCCGGGGATGGCGTTGAGGCGCTCGACCACGTGATCGTGCCGTGCCTTGAAGTGCACCAGCATCTCGGCGATGCAGTCCTGCGGCCCGTTCAGCACCGCCTCGGCGGCGGCCTGCGAGATCGAGGACGGGTTGGAGGTGCTCTGCGACTGGATCTTTTTCATGGCCTTGATGATCTCGGCCGGGCCGCCGGCATAGCCGATGCGCCAGCCGGTCATGGAATAGGCCTTGGAGACGCCATTGAGCACCAGGGTGCGATCGGCCAGATCGGGGCAGGCGTCGAGGATGTTCACGAAGCTGCCTTTCTTCCAGACGATGTGCTCGTACATGTCGTCGGTGGCGATAAGGATGCGCGGATGCTCGCGCAACACCTCGCCCAGTGCTTCCAGTTCCTCGCGGCTGTAGGCCATGCCGGTGGGGTTGGACGGGCTGTTGATGACCACCAGCCGGGTCTGCTCGGTGATGGCACCACGCAGTTGCGCCGGCGTCATCTTGAAACGCTGTTCGGCACCGGCATGCACCAGCACCGGCTCGGCCTCGGCGAGCAGCACCATGTCAGGGTAGGACACCCAGTAGGGCGCGGGGATGATCACCTCGTCGCCGCGGTCGAGCACCGCCTGCGCCAGGTTGTAGAAACTCTGCTTGCCGCCGCAGGAGACCAGGATCTGCTCCGGGGTGTATTCCAGTCCGTTGTCGCGCCGGAACTTGTCGATGATGGCCTGCTTGAGCGACGGGGTGCCGTCCACCGCCGTGTACTTGGTCTGGCCTTTGCGGATAGCGGCGATGGCCGCCTCCTTGATGTGTTCGGGCGTATCGAAATCAGGCTCGCCGGCACCCAGGCCGATCACGTCGCGGCCCTCGGCACGCATGGCAGCGGCGCGGGCAGTGATGGCGAGGGTGGGGGAGGGCTTGACGGACTGGACGCGGGCAGAAAGTTTGATGCTCATTCTGGGGTTTTCCGGCGTGTCGGGAACGATTTCTGTTCGTTGCTATCATAACGGACGATCTCTCCCGCGGGCACCCTGAAGATGACAAAAAGATTCGAACTGGTCAGTCGCTTCGAGCCGGCCGGCGACCAGCCGGAGGCGATCCGGCGCCTGGTCGAGGGACTGAACGATGGCGAGGCCGGCATGACCCTGCTCGGGGTGACCGGGTCGGGCAAGACCTTCACTGTCGCCAAGGTGATCGAGCAGGTGCAGCGACCGACCCTGATCCTGGCGCCGAACAAGACGCTCGCCGCCCAGCTCTACGGTGAATTCCGCGAATTCTTCCCGCACAACGCGGTGGAGTACTTCGTTTCGTACTACGACTACTACCAGCCCGAGGCCTATGTGCCCTCGACCGACACCTTCATCGAGAAGGACGCCTCGCTCAACGAGCACGTGCAGCAGATGCGGCTGTCGGCCACCAAGGCCCTGCTCGAGCGGCCGGACAGCATCATCGTGGCCACGGTGTCCTCGATCTACGGCCTGGGCGATCCCCGCCAGTACCTGAGTATGGTACTGCACCTGTCGCGCGGCGAGCAGATGGACCAACGCCGCATCCTGCGTCGTCTGGCCGACATGCAGTACACGCGCAACGACATGGAGCTGGCGCGCGGTACCTACCGGGTGCGCGGCGAGATCATCGATGTCTTCCCCGCCGAATCGGAAGACGAGGCAGTACGCATCGAGCTGTTCGACGACGAGATCGAGGCCCTGTCGCTGTTCGATCCGCTCACCGGCGAGGTGCGCCAGCGGGTGCCGCGCTACACCATCTATCCGAAGACCCATTACGTGACCCCGCGCGAGATCATTCTCGAGGCGGTGGACCAGATCAAGGCGGAACTGAAGGAGCGCCTGGCGCAGTTGCGCGAGGCCGGCAAGCTGCTCGAGGCCCAGCGCCTGGAACAGCGCACGATGTTCGACATCGAGATGATGCTGGAGCTGGGCTACTGCTCGGGCATCGAGAACTACTCGCGCTACCTCTCGGGTCGCGCGCCGGGCGAGGGTCCGCCGACCCTGTTCGACTATCTGCCGGCCAACGCCCTGCTGGTGGTGGACGAGTCACACGTGACCATCCCCCAGCTCGGCGGCATGTACCGGGGCGACCGTTCGCGCAAGGAGACCCTGGTCGAATATGGCTTCCGCCTGCCCTCGGCACTGGACAACCGGCCGCTGCGCTTCGAGGAGTTCGAGGCGCGCGCGCCACAGACCATCTACGTCTCGGCCACCCCGCGCGACTACGAGATCGAGCACTCCGGCGCGGTGGTCGAGCAGGTGGTACGTCCCACCGGCCTGATCGATCCCGAAGTGGAGGTGCGCCCGGCCAGCACCCAGGTGGACGATCTGCTCTCGGAGATCAACGCCCGGGTGGCAATGGGCGACCGGGTGCTGGTGACCACGCTCACCAAGCGCATGGCCGAGGATCTGACCGACTACCTGATGGAACACGACATTCGGGTGCGCTACCTGCACTCGGACATCGACACCGTGGAGCGGGTGGAGATCATCCGCGACCTGCGCCTGGGCGAATTCGACGTGCTGGTGGGCATTAACCTGCTGCGCGAGGGCCTGGATATGCCCGAGGTTTCGCTGGTGGCCATCCTCGATGCCGACAAGGAGGGCTTCCTGCGTTCCGAGGGTGCGCTGATCCAGACCATTGGCCGCGCCGCGCGCAATGCCCGGGGCAAGGCCATCCTGTATGCCGACGAGATCACCGGTTCAATGCGAAGGGCCATCGACGAGACCGAGCGTCGCCGGCGCAAGCAACTTGCCTTCAATGAGGCGCACGGCATCACGCCGAAGACGGTGGAGAAGAGCGTGGCCGACATCATGGAGACCGCGGTGCCCGGTGGCGGGGCCATCGCCCGGCGCTATCAGAAGGTCGCCGAAGGGAAGGGCGAGTACGAGGCGCCGCTGGACCCGCTGGCCGCGGCACGCGAGATCAAGCGCCTGGAAAAGGAGATGCACGCCCTGGCGCGCGAACTCAAGTTCGAGGAAGCGGCGCGGGTGCGCGACCGGCTGCGTGAATTGCAGGGCAAGGCCTTCGTGGCCTGAACCGGCAGGGGGGGGCGTCCTCGGGCCGAATATTCGCGACGAGGACGTCGCTCCTACCGAGGGAGGCCCGTTCGTGACGAGGACGCCGCTCCTGCCTGTAGGAGGCCCGTCCTCGGGCCGAATGTTCGCGACGAGGACGTCGCTCCTACCTTTCCTCGATATGCTCGGCGTAACGCGTGCGCAAGGCCTGGCGGTCGATCTTGCCGTTGGGTGTGCGCGGCAGTTCGTCCAGGCACCACACCCGCCGCGGCTGCATGTAGTTCGGCAGTTGTTCGCGGCACACCGCCTGTACCACCTCCGCGGTCTCGGCCCCGGTGACCGCGAGCACGATGGCCTGGCCAAGCTCGGCATCGGGTACACCAAAGGCCGTGGCCTCGGCCACCCGGCCCGAGGCCAGCACCGGGCCCTCGATCTCGTTCGGGCTGACGCGGTAGCCCGAGGTCTTGATCAGCTCGTCCTCGCGCCCGGCGAAATACAGGTAACCCTCCGTGTCGCGCCAGGCACGGTCGCCCGACCACACCGCGATCTCCGGCAGGGGCAGGCCCAGCGGTCGGCGCGGCGCAGGGCGGAAACGCTCGGCGGTACGCTCGGGATCGTTCCAGTAGCCCAGGGCCACCAGGCTGCCGCGATGCACCAGCTCGCCGATCTCTTCCGGTTCACACTCGCTGCCGTCCTCGCGCACCACCATGACCTCGGCGTTGGGGATGGGCAGGCCGATGGAGCCGGGTCGCCGGTCGATCTCCTCCGGTGGCAGGGCGGTGGAGCGGAAGGCCTCGGTGAGGCCGTACATCAGGTGGATCTGTGTATCCGGCAAGGCCTGGCGCAAAGCCTGGATCACCGGCACCGGCATGACCCCGCCGGAGCTGGTCAGGTAGCGCAGACTGGCTGCCGCCTCGGGCGGCCAGGTTTCGCGCGCCAGGCGGCTCCACAGCGCGGGCACCGCGGCCAGACCCGTGATGCGGTAGCGAACCACGGCGCGGAGCAGGTCCCTTGGCAGCAGGTATTCCAGCAACACCACCAAGGCCCCGGCCGCAAAAGCCGTGGTGAGCTGGGTGAAACCGTAGTCGAAGCTCAGGGGCAGCACGGCCAACAGCCGGTCCTCCGGTCCGTTGTGCAGGTAGGCGTTGACGCTCGCCGCCCCGCTGACCAGGTTGCGGTGCGACAGCACCACGCCCTTCGGCGCCCCGGTGCTGCCCGAGGTGTAGAAGATGGCCGCCATGTCACTGTCGATGCGCCGCGGCGGCTCGGCGGGTTCGGCCTCGTCGAGCGTGCGCCAGCCATGGGTGGCGACCCCCGGCAGGGGCTCATCGGGCAATTTGTCCCCAGTGATCACCACCACCTGCAGGTCGCGGCAGTCGCGCAACACGGTGCGCAGTGCCTCGGCACGTTCCGCCGAGGTGACGAGAAGGCGTACATTGCAGTCGCGCAGGATGTGCGCCACCTGCGCCGCCTTGAGTACCGGGTTGATCGGCACCATGACGCCACCGGCCAGGGGGGCGGCAAACAGCGCGATTACCGCCTCCGGGATCTTCGGCAGGTACACCGCGACCCGCTCGTCGGGACGCACCCCCAGACGGCGCAGCCCGGCGGCCGTGCGCTCGATGGCAGAGGCCAGCTCGCTGTAGGTGAGCTGCGTGGCATCGTGCACCAGTGCCGGCAAGGCACCGTGGTGCTCGGCGGTGTGCCGGACGAGGTCATGGAGCAGGCTGGGGGCAGTCGTGGGCACGGAAAGGCTCGGCTGTTGCTGGCGAGCGGGATTATAACCACGGCCCATCCTGGCTCCGAATCCCGAAAGGAATGCCATTCCCGAACGGCAGGTCTGACCAGTTTCGGAAAAGGGACAGGGTCTTGCAACGATGCACATGCCGGTTAGACTGGCGCCCCCTGCAAGACGAGGCCAGCCATGTCCGTATTCGACGAGGTGACAGAAATCGTGCGTTCGGTGCTGCGGTTGCCGCCCGAGGCGCTGGCAGGTGGGCGCGAGACGCCGTTGCTGGGAGCGCTGCCGGAATTCGATTCGCTTTCGGTGGCCGAACTGATCGCTGCCCTGGAGGCGCATTTCGGTGTCCGCCTGGACGACGTGGACGCCGAGACCTTCGAGACCCTGGGTACGCTCGCCGATCACGTAGGCGCGTTGCTCGAGGACTGAAAGCCGCGCCTGCTCTTGGGTTCCCGGCCGGTGCACTATCCGGGCTGGCCGCTCAGACCAGGATCTCCGCCGCCACGGGATGCCCGAGGAACCCGGTGGGACTGGCGCTCAGGCCGTAGGCGCCGGACTGGAACACCACGATCAGGTCGCCAGGGCCGGCCGCAGGCAGCCGCACTTTCGACGCGAGGATGTCCAGCGGAGTGCAGAGTGGGCCGACCACGTGGCACTCGGTGTCGACCGGCTGGTCCATGCGGTTGCCGACGGCCACCGGGAAGTTGCGGCGCACCACCTGGCCCAGGTTGCCGGAGGCCGCCAGGTGGTGGTGCATGCCGCCGTTGGTGACCAGGAACACCTCGCCGCGCGAGACCTTGCGATCGATCACCTTGCATACATAGATGCCGGCCTCGCCGACCAGAAAGCGGCCCAGCTCCATCACCACCTCGACGTCGGGATGGGCCTGTTGCAGGGCCGACAGCCGTTCACCCAGGCGCTCGCCGATCGGCACCGGGTCGAGCCGTGATTCGCCGGGAAAGTAGGGGATGCCCAGGCCACCACCGATGTTCAGCCAACGCAGCGGGGCAGGGGCGTCGCTCGCCAGCCGCCGGGCCAGCTCCAGGGTCAGACGCTGGGCCTCGGCGATGGCCTCGGCACCCAGGTTCTGTGAACCGCTGAAGATATGAAAGCCCAGCCATTCCATGTCCAGCGCGGCAACGCGTCGCAACAGCGCCGGCACCTGCTCGGCGTCGATGCCGAACGGGCGTGCGCCACCGCCCATCTTCATGCCGGAACCGCGCAGTTCGAAGTCGGGATTCACCCGCAGCGCCACCCGCGGACGCTCTCCCAGGCGCTCACCGATGGTCGCCAGGCGTTCCAGCTCGCCAGCGGATTCGACGTTGAGGATGACTCCGCCGCGCGTCGCGGCCGCCAGTTCCTCGTCGGTCTTGCCGGGGCCGGCAAAGCTGATGGCCGGCGCGGGAAGCCCCGTATCCAGCGCCAGGTGCAGCTCGGCAAGCGAGGCCACGTCCAGGCCATCCACCCGCCCGGCCAGGTGCCGGACCAGTGCCGGCAGGGGGTTGGCCTTGATCGCGTAGTGCAGGCGGACCGCTTCGGGCAGGCAGCGCCGCAGCAGCGCCACCTGTTCGTCGATCACGCGCCGGTCGTAGGCATAGAAGGGCGTGCGCCCGACCCGTTCGGCCAGCGCGCGCAGCGGCACGCCGCCAACCTGCAGTTCGCCGCCGGCAACGGGGAAGCGGTCCATGGGCGCGTGGCGCGGTGTGTTCATTGGTTGCCTGCCCGATGGCCGGACCAGGCCTCGAGGATGTGCAATGGCAGCGGATATGGCATGCGCCCAGCATACTGAGACAACCCCAAGTAAAGCAACGCTCAGAGCGCTCCCCATGGGCGGGCCTCAGGGCGTCCATCCACGGTGTTGCACTGGCTTGACATGGAATGGCCATGCCTGCTGCCTGTGCGCCTTGTGGCTGAACGCCCTGAGACCCGCTGAGGGTCGTTTTACTTAGGGTTTTTTCAGTAATGACTGACCAGCGGAGCGCAAGCGGGAGCAGGTCCCGCCCCGGGGCGCCCGGTAGTAGAATCGGGCGGAAGTCCAATCAACCGAATCTGTCCGATGCCAGGGAAGGCCGGATTCTTTCTACTGGGTTGCTGGTGGCTGCAACGGGCCGCCGTATTGCCCGCCCGGGATATCGTGGCGCTGGTCGCCGGGGTGGCGCTGCTGCTCGCTGTCGTGCTGCGCGGCCGAACTGGCCTCGCCTGGCTGCCGTGGGCGCTGGCCGGCTGGTCGATTGCCGCGACACACGCCTTGGTGATGTGGCCGCCCGCCTTGCCCTGGCCGGTCGAGCGCGCCGACTGGCAGGCAGAGTGGGTGGTCGAGCGTCTGCCGGTGGTGCGTCAGGGCATCACCCGGCTGGTGGTGCGCATCGACCGGCTCGAACGGCAGGGTGAGACGATGCACGGCGAGTGGCGTGTGCGCCTGTCGTGGCGCGGCGCCCCCTCCCTGAAGGTGGGACAACGCTGGCGCACGACGGTACGCCTGCGTCCCGTGCACGGTTATCGCAATGCCAGCAGCTGGGACTATGCCGGCTGGCTGTACCGGCAGGGCATCCGTTACCGGGGATACGTGTCCCGCGGTGAACGGCAGTTGCTGGACGAAGACGCCTGTTGCTGGCTGGAGCGTCTGCGCCAGGGATGGCGCGACGCGTTGTTGGCGCATACCCGCGAGGGGGCTGGGCAGGCACTGCTGCTGGCACTGACACTCGGGGACCGCAGCGGGATCGGCAACACCATGCGCCAGGTCCTGCAACGGACCGGCACCAGTCACCTGCTGGCCATCTCCGGCCTGCACATCGGCCTGATCGCTGCGCTGGCCGGCGGTTTGGCGGGCTGGACCTGGCGACGCACGCCAGCCTGCCGGCGTATCCCGGCACGTCTCGTGGCCGTATCACTGGGCCTGGGATGCGCCACCTTCTATGCCTTCGCCTCGGGTTTCGGCGTGCCCGCCCGGCGGGCCCTGCTGATGCTGGCCGTGACCGCCTGGCTGCTCTGGCGGCGGGAGCGCATGACCCTGCCGGACGCCTTTTCGGTGGTGCTGATTCTGGTGCTGGCCACGGAGCCGACAACCCTGCTCGATGCCGGTTTCTGGCTTTCTTTCGTCGCGGTGGCGGCCATCCTGGCATTGCTGCCGCACCTGCGGGGAAGACCCGTCTGGCAGCAATGGCTTGGCGTACAACTCGGGATCACGCTGGCGCTGTATCCGGTATTGCTGGCCTTCGACATGCCGCCGGCGGCCCTGTCGGTGCCGGTGAACCTGTTGTTGGTGCCATTGTTCAGCCTGCTGCTGATGCCGGCGCTGTTGCTTTCCCTGGCGCTGTCGGGCTGGACCGACCTGCCGCTGCTCGGCGTGCAGACCCTGTTCGACTGGCTCTGGGCGGCCCTGCAACAGGCCGCGGCGCTGGCCACCACCTTTCCCCGACCGCCTGGTGACCCGGCGACGATCGCTCTGCTGTCCCTGGCGGCACTGGCGCTACTGGCCCCGCCGGGCTGGCGGCTGCGCTGGCCCGGCCTGCTGTTGTTGCTGGCATTGCACCTGCCGCGCGTGCCCGATCTGGCCAGCGGTGACTTCGAGATCCATGTACTCGACGTGGGGCAGGGCCTGAGCGTGGTGGTACGCACTGCCGGGCACCGGCTGATATACGACACCGGTCCGGCCTATCCGGGGGGCTTCAACGTGGCCGACGCGGTGATCCTGCCCTGGTTGCGGCATCACGGGGTGACGGCCATCGACCGCCTCGTGCTCAGTCATGGCGATCGTGACCACGCCGGCGCAGCCGCCGCCCTGGCGCGCGGGATCCGCATTGGCGAGGTACTCGATGGCGAGCCGCATCGGGTCTCCATCCCGGCACGCCGCTGCACTGCCGGCGAACACTGGACCTGGGACGGGGTGCGTTTTCGCTTTGTACAACCGCCCTGGGCCGCGCGGCGGCGTGGCAACAACGCCTCCTGCGTGCTCGCCATCGAGGGCCGGGGCGGGCGGGTGTTGCTGACGGGTGATGCCGAAACCGCGGTCGAACGGGCATTGCTGCCCTGGGTGCGTTCCCGGTCCCCCTTCGACCTGGTGGTGGCGGGGCATCATGGCAGCACGACCTCGTCCCTGGACGCATTCGTGAAGGCGGTGGCGGCACGAAACGTGGTCTATGCCACCGGCTATCGCAACCGCTATCGCTTTCCGCGTCCCGAAGTGGACCGGCGCTGGGCTGCGGCAGCCTGCACGTCCGTCTCGATGCCCATGCCATGACGATCACGCCGCGCACGGAGAAACATCGCCGTTATTGGCAAGTGCGGGACGTGGCTTGCCGCCTGTCACCGCCGTAAGTCGTCCGGGTGATCCGGTACGCAGGATGCTCATGTCGCCGACGCATGGCCTTGGGGCCGGTCTTTCCATCCAGTATGATTCATGCCAGTCCCACTCACCACGACGAGGGAAGGCGCGTGTTCGAACTGGTAAAGGCCGGCGGTCTGCTGATGTGGCCCATCATCGCCTGCTCGGTGATCGCCATGGCGATCGTCGGCGAGCGGCTCTGGGCCTTGCGTACCACCCGGGTCATCCCCGAGAACCTGGTCGCACAGATCTGGCAGCTCTACAAGAAGGGCAAACTCAACACGGCGTTTATCACGACCATTCGTGACGGCTCGCCGCTGGGGCGGGTGCTCGCTGCCGGGCTGATCAACCGCCAGCACACGCGCGAGGTGATGAAGGAGGCCATCGAGGAAGAAGGTCGCCAGGTGGTGCATGAGCTGGAGCGCTATCTCAACACGCTGGGCACCATCTCCGCCATTACGCCCCTGCTGGGCCTGCTGGGCACCGTGATCGGCATGATCAAGGTCTTCACTGCCATCACCACCGCCGGGGTGGGCAATCCGGCAGTACTGGCCGGCGGCATCTCCGAGGCCCTGATCACCACCGCGGCCGGTCTCAGCGTGGCCATCCCGGCACTCATCTTCCACCGCTATCTCAGTGGCCGGGTGGATCAACTGGTGATCGGCATGGAGGCTCAGGCCATGAAGATGATCGAGGTCATGCAGGGCGAACGGGAGCGCTGATTCATGAACATGCGTCCTCGCCGTCCCGAGCCGCCGCGCGTCGACATCACGCCGCTGATCGACGTGGTGTTCCTGATGCTGATCTTCTTCATGGTCTCGACTACTTTCGACAAGCAGTCGCAACTGAAGGTGGATCTACCCTCGGCCGAGGCGGTGGAGCAGAAGTCTCCACAGCCGGACAGGATCGAGGTCACCATCGACGCCAGGGGACATTTCTACGTCAACGAGCAGGAACTGGTCTCGCACGATGCCGCGACCCTGCGGCGCGCCCTGGAGAAGATTGCCGACGGTCATCTCGACATCCCGGTGATCGTCACCGGCGACCGCAAGGCGCCCCTGCAGGCCATGGTCACCGTCATGGACGTGGCCGCCCAGCTCGGCATGAGCAAGCTGAGCGTAACCGCCAGCGGATCATCGGACAGCAAGACGCGACCCTGAGCTTGTCCCGCTTCCTGCAACATTGGATCGAATCGCAATGGCAGCGCACCGGGGCGCTGGCGGTGCTCGGCCTTTCCCTTGCATTGCTGTTTCGTCTGCTGGTCGCGTTGCGACGTGCCGTCTGGCGCCTTGGCCTGCGGCGCAGCTACCGCGCGCCCTGTCCGGTGATCGTGGTCGGCAATCTCACCGTTGGCGGCAGTGGCAAGACCCCGCTGGTACTCTGGCTGGCACAGTGGCTGCGCGGGCAGGGCTGGCGTCCGGGCATTGTCTCGCGCGGCTATGGCGGCTGCGCCCGGCACTGGCCGCAGCAGGTCCGGCCCGACAGCGACCCCAGGGTGGTCGGTGACGAGGCCGTCCTGCTGGCACGCCAGAGCACCTGCCCGGTGTGCGTGGGGCCGGACCGGGGCGCGGCAGTGGAGGCATTGCTGACGCACACCGATTGCGACATCGTGATCGCCGACGACGGCTTGCAGCATTACGCCCTGGCACGTGACATCGAGATCGTGGTGATCGACGGGCAGGGCGGCTTCGGCAACGGCCTGATGCTGCCCGCCGGGCCGCTGCGCGAACCGGTCTCGCGCCTGCGTTCAGTGGACCTGGTGGTCAGCAACGGCGAACGCCGAAGCGGCACGCATGCGATGCGCATGCGTCCGACCGGGGCAGTGGCCCTGAACGACGAACGCCAGGTGCATCCGCTCGAGGGCTGGCGCGGACGCCGGGTGCGTGCCATTGCCGGCATCGGCCGGCCCGAGCGCTTTTTCGACATGTTGCGCCGCCAGGGGCTGCGGGTCGAGGCCGTGGCATTCCCCGATCACCACGACTTCAGCGTCGCCGATCTCGCCTTCGACGACGATCTGCCCTTGCTGATGACGGAGAAGGATGCCGTAAAATGCCGTCGTCTGATCCACCGCGACGATACCTGGGTGGTGCGTATCGAGGCGGTGCCGGAAGCGCCCTTCATCCTGCGTCTGGAACGGCTGCTCGACGAGTTGCCGGCGCGGCGCGAACAGGCGCACCGCTGACACCGCCGTTTTCGCCGGATTGCCGGCCCGAGGAGAATCCCATGGACAAGAAACTGCTGGAAATCCTGGTCTGCCCGCTGTGCAAGGGCAAGCTGGTCTATCGCAAGGAGGCGGCAGAACTGATCTGCAAGGTCGACCGCCTGGCCTTTCCGATCCGCGATGACATCCCGGTGATGCTGCTCGAGGAAGCACGCGAGCTGCCGGCCGACGAAGAGGTCGAAGGCTGAGCATGCGCTACCACGTGGTGATCCCGGCGCGTTTCGCCTCGACGCGCCTGCCGGGCAAGCCCCTGCTGGAGATCGCCGGGCAACCGATGATCCGGCACGTCTGGAAGCGAGCGCAGCAGAGCGCCGCGACACGCGTGGTGGTGGCTACCGACGATCCACGTATTGCCGAGGCCGTCCACGCCTTCGGCGGCGAGGTCTGCCTGACTGCGGCGGACCACCAGAGCGGCACCGATCGCATCGCCGAGGTTGCCGGGCGCATGGATTGGGACGAGGACACCCTGGTGGTCAACCTGCAGGGCGATGAACCGCTGATGCCGCCGGCACTGCTCGATCGCGTGGCTGCCACCCTGCATGTCCATCCCGACGCGGCGATGGCCACCCTGGGTGTGCCCCTGCACGCCGATGAGGTGTTCGACAGCAATGTCGTCAAGCTGGTCACCGACCGGCACGGCATGGCGCTGTATTTCAGCCGCGCGCCCATACCCTGGAAGCGCGGCCTCTTCGAACAGGGCGAGGCGAGACCGGAAGGCATGTATCGCCACCTGGGGATCTACGCTTACCGAGCGGGTTTTCTGCAGCGTTACCTGGAATGGTCGCCTGCCCCCATCGAGCAGGACGAAGCCCTGGAGCAGCTGCGGGTGCTATGGGCGGGTGAGCGTATCGCGGTGGGCATCGTGGACGAGCCGCCACCGGCCGGCGTGGACAGCCGGGAGGACTACGAACGCGTCTGCGCCGAGTTCAGCCGCCTTCGCTGAACAGCAGCAGCAACTCCTCGGAGTAGGTGTCGGGATCGTCCGCGCTGGAGATGGGCAGGGTGAGGGTCTCGGGCACGCGACGCCGCGCAAGGCCGTACTGGTCGGTCTGCAGCGGGTTGGGCCCACCGCTCGGCAGACGTTGCAGCGCCACGCAGTCCTCATCGCCCAGTATGTCGATGAGGACCCAGTCGTCCGACAGGTAACGATACCGCCGGCCGATCAGCTTGCGCAGATTGCGGTGCAGGGGCGAGCTCATGACGTAATCCCGATGACTGGTTCTTAAAACTGAGAGTGATGTCAATGGTAAAGGTTCTGTTCGTCTGCATGGGCAATATCTGCCGTTCCCCTACGGCTCACGGGGTCTTCCGCGAGCTGGTACGTCGCGAGGGACTGGAAGACCGTATCGTCATCGACTCGGCCGGCACCCATGCCTATCACGTGGGCAATCCCCCCGACCGGCGAGCCCAGGCCACCGCGGTAACTCGCGGCATCGAGCTGTCGGATCTGCGCGCGCGCCAGGTCGAGGACCGGGATTTCGAGCATTTCGACTACATCCTGGCGATGGATGAGGACAACCTCGCCATCCTGCGCTCGCAGTGCCCGCCACAACATGCCCACAAGGTCCGGCTGTTCCTGGAGTTCGCCCCGCAACGCCACGAACGCGAGGTGCCGGACCCCTACTATGGGGGAGTACAGGGCTTCGAGTACGTGTTCGACCTGGTGGAGGAAGCCGCCGAGGGCCTGCTGGCGCATGTGCGTGAAAGGGTAGCAGAAAGAAGCTGAGACACAGGGGCGGGACAGTTCGTCGCGAGGGAGAGAACACACGCGGCGTACCCGTCGTAGAGGCCGATGCCGCTCCGACAGGTCGTCTCACCTGCCAGGCCGGGCGCCCAGCCTGGCATGCCCTCTCCGGCATGCCAGGCTGAAAGACTCACCTGTGCCAAAGATCTTTTCCCCTGATTGGCACCACTTGCCAGGACGGCAGCCGAGGCCTTCCGGCAAGAAGGTGTCAGCCCCCGCCGTTTTCTTCTTTGCGTGGCGGCGGTGACGCATCACTCGATGACGCGGTCTCCGGCCTGGCCGATTTTTCGGGCTTGGCGGGAGCGGCAGGCGCTTCCGCTCGCGGTGCTGGCGCCCCGGCCTCGCCAGAAGCCGCCGGCTTCGGTGCAACGGCTTTTTCCGCACGAGCGGAGGAGGCCTTGGCCTCGACCGAGTGGTGTTCCGGCTTGGGTGCGGCAGGCTTTTCCTGTGCCGGGGCCCTGGCCTCGCTCGGGGTGTCTGGCTTCTGCGCGGCAGGCTTTTTCTCTTGCGGAACCTGCACCTTGGCCGGGGACTCCGCCTTGGGCGCGGCAGGTCTGTCTTTGCCTTGTGCAGGCTTGCCCGCATCGCTTGTCGGTGACGGCGAGGCTGCGGTGCCAGATTCCGCGGGCTTCGTGTCCTGGCGCTCGGCTGCCGGCGGTGCGGCGGGCTTGCCAGTCTCCCGGGCGGCGGCAGGTGTACGCGATTGCCGGCTGTGCGATGCCGGCTTGTCTTTCTGATCACCCTGCTCACGCGGTTCAACAACCGACTGGGTGTCAGCGTCGGTCTTCTGCGCACCCGTGTTGTCGGGGCTGCCCGTACCGCCGCCTCCGCGACGCCGGCGTCCGCCGCGCCGACCACGGCGCGAGCTGCGCTTCGGGGTCTCGCCGGCGCTGTCTTCCTGGGGCTTTTCACCACCAGCTGGCGCTGCTCCCGGGGCGTTGGCTTCAGCGGGTTCACCGGCCTTATCTGACACCTGGCCCTTGCGTGCCTGCGACTGTCCACCGCGTCCGCGGCCGCGACCGCCGCGGCTGCGGCTGCGCCCGTTGCCATTGCGGTTGCCTCCGCGCTCGCTGCGGGTGCGGGTCTCGCGCTGGGGCGGCTTTTCTTCTTCGGTCGGCGCCTCTGGCTCCTCCGAAGGGGCCGAGCGCGGGGTAAAGATGCTACTGATGATGCGCTTGATCAGGCTGCCGCCATTGTTGCCGGACGACGGTTCGGCCGGGGCTTCCTTTTCCTGCCGGGGAGCCGGGGTGGGGGCAGGCGCCGCCGGAGTAGTAATCTGCTTGACCGCCGGCTCTTCGCTGCGCGTCGGTGGCGCGGCCTTGGGCGGCAGCTCGGGCTGTGGCTCGGGGGCCACGTTCTGCCAGCTCGGCTTGTCGTCCTGGCGCATGTCCTGGCGGCGGATCCGCTCGATCTCGTAATGAGGGGTGTCCATGTACTTGTTGGGGATGAGGGTCACCTCGACCCCGTGGCGCGCCTCGATATCGGCGATCTGGCGACGCTTCTCGTTGAGCAGGTAGGTGGCGACCTCGACCGGCAACTGGGCGTTGACACGACCGGTGCCTTCCTTGAGGGCCTCTTCCTCGATGATGCGCAGGATGGACAGTGACAGCGAATCGACGCTGCGGATCAGGCCCTGGCCCTGGCAACGCGGGCACACCTGGGCAGACGAGTCGCCCAGCGAGGGCCGGATGCGTTGGCGCGACATCTCCAGCAGGCCGAAGCGTGAGATACGGCCGATCTGTACCCGGGCGCGGTCTTCCTTCATCGCCTCGCGCAGGCGGTTCTCGACCTCGCGCTGGTGACGCGAGGGGGTCATGTCGATGAAGTCGATCACGAACAGACCGCCCAGGTCGCGCAGACGCAGCTGACGGGCGATCTCGTCGGCCGCCTCGAGATTGGTATTGAGCGCGGTCTCCTCGATATCGGCGCCCTTGGTGGCGCGCGAGGAGTTGATGTCGATGGAGGTCAGCGCCTCGGTGTGGTCGATGACGATGGAGCCACCGGAAGGCAGGCGCACCTCGCGCTGGAAGGCCGACTCGATCTGCGATTCGATCTGATAGCGCGAGAACAAGGGGACCTTGTCCTCGTACAGCTTGAGCTTGCGCTCGTTGTGCGGCATCACCTGGCGGACGAATTGCCGCGCCTGGCTGAAGGTCTCCTCGTCGTCGATCAGGATCTCGCCGATGTCCGCGCGCAGGTGATCGCGGATGGAGCGGATGATGACGTTGCTTTCCTGGTAGATGAGGAAGGGGGCAGGGCGCTTGCCGGCCGATTCCTCGATGGCCCGCCACAGCTGCAGCAGGTAGTCGAGGTCCCACTGCAGTTCCTCGATCTGCTTGCCGATGCCGGCGGTGCGCACGATCAGGCCCATGCCTTCGGGGATCTCAAGCTGCGACATGGCCTCACGCAGCTCGGCGCGTTCCTGGCCCTCGATGCGCCGCGACACGCCACCGGCGCGCGGGTTGTTGGGCATCAGCACAAGGTAGCGACCGGCCAGGGAGAGGAAGGTGGTGAGCGCCGCGCCCTTGTTGCCGCGCTCTTCCTTTTCGACCTGGACGATGAGCTCCTGGCCCTCCTTGAGTGCCTCCTTGAGTGCCTCCTTGATGCTCGGGCGCCGGCCCGAGGCCTGCGCCTCCTCGCTGAAGTAGCTGCGCGCGATCTCCTTCATCGGAAGGAAACCATGGCGCTCGGCGCCGTAGTCGACGAAGGCGGCCTCCAGGCTGGGTTCGATGCGGGTGATGCGTCCCTTGTAGATATTGGCCTTCTTGAGTTCGCGGCCGGGGACTTCGATATCGAGATTGTAGAGTTTCTGGCCATCCACGATGGCTACGCGCAACTCTTCCGGCTGAGTTGCGTTGATCAGCATGCGTTTCATATTGTCGGTATCTCGTTGTGGCCCCGTGCGGCGGATTCGGTCGTTCCCGTCCGGGGTCTGCAGCCGATTCTCGAGGCGCATGGCCGGCAGCGGGCGGGACTGGCGCGCGCACCAGAGCAAATTCAGTTTCAACGGGCCAGGTCAGGCAGAGACCGCATTCCGGTGAGGCAATGGGGACATCTGAATGGCTGGCACGGGCAATCTTCTTTCAGGTTCTATTCGGTGCCGGCGGTGCGATCGGGCCGCTCCGCCTACTGGGCCATTGGCTGGACAGGGCACAGAATAAAACGATTGTGGGCACCCGGGCGCCCATTCGAACCAGGCAGCAGGCCATGGCTTCTGCCAACTGCCATGTGCTGAAAATACAACAAATCGCGATGAGATGCATCCTTGGCAACCTCCGAACAAGTTCCTCCCCTGCTTGCGGGAGAGGTCGGGAGGGGCGTCAGTCCTTGTTCGAAAGCCCCCTCCCATTCTCCTCCATTTCACGGAGGAGGGGAATGCATACACTCTTGTGTCCCGCCTACGAAGGGCACTGAGCGTGCAGCAGTGATCGGGCAGGCGCTCTGTGCGATCCCGGGGAGGGCGCGGTGAGCACGCATGACCTGCCGACCTGCCAGTCCCCCGGGTATACTGCCCGGCACCCGCGGCCAGCCGTATTTCAGAAAGAGCGGATCTTGAACGACAGCGACAACAGTTCCAGGGTGCGATACCTGGTGGTCGGCGAAGAGGCCGACGGCCAGCGTATCGACAACTTTCTGCTCAACCGACTGAAGGGCGTGCCGCGCTCCTGGGTGTACCGGGTGCTGCGCCGTGGCGAAGTGCGGGTCAACAAGGGGCGGGTCAAGCCCACGCGACGGCTGCACATCGGCGACCAGGTGCGCATCCCGCCTCTGCGACTTGCAGAGTCAGCCCCCATCCCGGGGCCCGGCGCCGGTGTGCGTCGGCGGATCGAACAGGCCATCGTGCACGAGGACGACGATCTGCTGGTGATCGACAAGCCCTCGGGCATCGCGGTACATGGTGGCAGCGGGGTCTCGCACGGAGTGATCGAGATCCTGCGCGCCCTGCGTCCACAGGCACGCTACCTGGAACTGGCGCATCGGCT
Organism: endosymbiont of unidentified scaly snail isolate Monju; assembly: GCF_000801295.1. Taxonomy (NCBI): domain Bacteria; kingdom Pseudomonadati; phylum Pseudomonadota; class Gammaproteobacteria; species endosymbiont of unidentified scaly snail isolate Monju. Next base: position 1,262,278 of record NZ_AP012978.1, read on the forward strand.
CGACCGCGATACCTCCGGCCTGCTGCTGGTCGCCAAGCGCCGTTCCGCCCTGGTGCAGTTGCAGAAACTCCAACTCGCCGGGCGGGTCGAAAAGCGCTACCTGGCCCTGTTGGCCGGGCGCTGGCGGCAAGACCACAAGACAGCCGATGCGCCGCTGCGCAAGAACACCCTGCGCAGCGGCGAGCGCGTGGTGCGCGTGGACCCGGCCGGCAAGGACGCAGTTACCCATTTCCGAGTGCGTCAGCGCCTGCGAGGCGCCATGCTGGTGGAAGCACGCCTGGAGACCGGGCGCACCCACCAGATCCGGGTACACGCCTCGCATCTGGGCACCCCTATCCTGGGCGATGCCAAGTACGGTGACGCGAATGTCGAGGCATTGGCTCGCGAGGCCGATCTCAAGCGCCTGTTCCTTCACGCATGGCGACTGGATTTTCCCTGGGAGGGAAAGAAGGGCGGCTACCGCCTGGAAGCGCCGCTGCCCACCGAACTGCAAACCGTGGTGGATACGTTGAAATGAGACCCTATGACCTGCTGGTGTTCGACTGGGACGGCACCCTGATGGACTCGGCGCACCGCATCG